>NZ_JADDTS010000057.1:0-12710 GCF_015159675.1 Enterobacter cloacae complex sp. S2 | reverse complement strand
GTGTTACAGGAGCCCCAAGTATTGTTTGTGCTAAACTAAAATAACCAACTTGAGTAGCCCCAAAATAAAACCCTATTACGAATATTGGCAAACTTTGTGAAAGCGCATTAACCAGTACTTGTGGAGTTCTATATGCGGGAAAGTCAGCGTACGCACGACTTACCTTTGTTAAATTGCGAAAAAAGTTATTTTTAACTATCACAAGGCCATTTTTTTTTGCATTATAGAAAAATTGTAATGCCTGTAACCAATAGCCTAATGCAGTAATTATTACTAACGTTTTCACGCCATGCCAAGGTAATCCAATTATTATTTTTAATGCGTTAAGTACAACAGACTGAATGACAGAAACTTTAGCAATTGCACTATATTGTTTTTTCCTTATGAGCCATTGCTGTCCACATTGCTGAAGAGGAAGAACAAGCATAGTAAGAGGAATGACAGCTATATACCATATTGGCATGCCAATATCGTGTCTAAGGAGTGTATATAGAATCATTCCAATTAGAACCGTCACGGATGTAGCAATTCCTAGTATCAAACTTAACCGTACAATTATATTTGAAACTGAATCTTTTCTTGGTAGAACTACAGCAATCGGGTAGCTTAATGCAGATAAAGGAATCAATACGTTAACGATCGACATAAAACTTCCCATCATTCCATATGCCTCTGGGCCATAAAGACGAGTAATGAGAGGAATAGCAGCCAAGTTAATTATTTGCGCCAAAGCTGTACCCGACGCTATTATCGCAACGCTTTTTAAAAATTTATTATTTGATATTAATTTGCGCATTTTCTTGTTAGTTTGTGTATTCACAACTGTTGAAAGATAATGCCTTTTTGTCCTTTTCTGAAATGATTATTTCAGCCGTATCAGGCCAAGAAATATTTAATTCTGAATCTTTCCAATGAATACTTCTTTCACTTTTTGGATGGTAGTAATTTGTTGTCTTGTATACAAACTCAGCCGTATCACTTAATACCAAAAATCCGTGTGCAAACCCCTCAGGGATCCAAAGCTGTCGTTTATTTTCAGCAGAAAGATTCACACCAACCCATTTCCCAAACGTTGGAGAGGATTTGCGAATATCAACCGCAACATCAAAAACTTCACCAGCAACACAACGTACCAGTTTGCCCTGTGCATACGGTTCCAGTTGATAATGCAAGCCACGCAGAACACCTTTGCAGGATTTTGAGTGATTATCCTGCACAAATTCAACTTTACGCCCTACCGCCTCTTCAAACACTTTCTGGCTGAAACTTTCAAAGAAAAAACCACGATCGTCACCAAATACTTTTGGTTCAAAAATCAGCACATCAGGAATATCAGTTTTAATTACGTTCATGTCTTAGTAACCTTTAATCATCTTCAGCAGGTATTGGCCATAGGCATTTTTCTTCAATGGTTCAGCCAGCTTCTTCACCTGTTCAGCATCAATAAACCCTTTACGATACGCAATCTCTTCAGGGCAGGAAACTTTCAGCCCCTGACGCTCTTCAATCGTCGCAATAAAGTTGCTCGCCTCGATCAGGCTCTGATGGGTTCCTGTATCCAGCCACGCATAGCCACGCCCCATCATCGCAACGGATAAACGCCCCTGCTCCAGATAAATACGGTTGATGTCGGTAATTTCCAGCTCACCGCGTGCAGAAGGCTTCAGGTTCTTCGCCATTTCCACTACATCGTTATCGTAGAAATAGAGTCCCGTAACGGCATAATTGCTCTTCGGCTCCAGCGGTTTCTCTTCCAGGCTGATTGCCGTACCTTCTTTATCGAACTCCACCACGCCATAACGTTCAGGGTCATTGACGTGATAGGCAAATACGGTTGCACCATGACCTTTATCAATTGCGGCTTCCAGCTGTTTCGGCAAATCATGACCATAGAAAATGTTATCGCCCAGCACCAGCGCACAGCTATCGTCACCAATAAACTCTTCGCCAATGATAAAGGCCTGTGCCAGTCCGTCCGGGCTTGGCTGGACTTTATATTGAAGGTTTAATCCCCACTGTCTACCGTCCCCCAGCAGCTGCTCAAAGCGCGGAGTATCCTGCGGCGTACTAATGATCAGAATATCTTTAATCCCTGCCAGCATAAGCGTAGACAGCGGGTAGTAAATCATGGGTTTGTCGTAAATTGGCAGCAGTTGCTTACTTACCGCCATGGTCACAGGGTAGAGACGAGTACCGGATCCGCCGGCAAGGATAATACCTTTACGTGTAGCCATTATAATTTCTCTATAAACACGAAATGCCCGTAAACGGGCACTTTTTAATGATTAAATGGATTGCGCCGTAAAAAGCTCAGCCAGCATACGTTTCACACCAACATGCCATGCTGGCAAGACCAGGTTGAAATTCTGCTGGAACTTCATGGTATTCAAGCGTGAGTTATGCGGGCGACGCGCAGGCGTCGGATATGCCGTAGTTGGTACAGCATTCAGCTTTTCAATCGCCAACTCAACGCCTGCTTTTTGGGCTTCCTCAAACACCAACGCCGCATAGTCGTACCAGGTGGTGGTCTCAGAAGCGACCAGATGGTAAAGCCCGGCAACTTCTGGTTTCACCATCGCGACACGAATGGCGTGGGCGGTACAATCGGCTAACAGCTCAGCGCCTGTTGGGGCACCCACCTGATCGTTAATGACGGAAAGTTCTTTGCGTTCTTTCGCCAAACGCAGCATGGTCTTGGCAAAATTGTTGCCTTTACCTGCATATACCCAGCTTGTACGGAAAATCAGGTGATTAGGGCAGTTATCCTGCAATGCTTTTTCGCCATCCAGTTTCGTCTGCCCATAAACATTCAGCGGTGCCGTCGCATCCGTCTCACTCCAGGGGGTTTCGCCATCGCCGGGGAAGACGTAATCCGTGGAGTAGTGAACAACCCAGGCGCCGATTTTTGCAGCTTCTTTGGCGATAGCCTCAACGCTTGTCGCATTCAGTAACTGCGCAAACTCTGGTTCCGACTCTGCTTTATCCACTGCGGTGTGTGCGGATGCATTGACGATCACGTCAGGTTTAATATTACGAACCGTCTCAGCAATCCCTTCCGGGTTGCTGAAATCACCGCAGTAATCTTTAGAATGCACATCAAGCGCAATCAGATTGCCAAGTGGAGCCAGCGCGCGCTGAAGCTCCCAGCCCACCTGACCTGTTTTGCCGAACAGAAGAATGTTCATTATTGACGTTCCCCGTAGTTCTGTTCGATCCAGGTTTTATAAGCACCGCTTTTTACGTTATTAACCCACTCCTGGTTGCTCAGATACCATTCCACGGTCTTACGAATTCCGCTTTCGAACGTCTCTTCAGGCTTCCAGCCCAGTTCCACCCCAATTTTATGCGCATCAATCGCATAGCGGCGGTCATGTCCTGGGCGATCGGCAACATACGTAATTTGATCGCGGTAAGAGCCTTCTTTCGGCACGATCTCATCCAGCAAATCGCAAATAGTGTGCACAACGTCCAGGTTCTGCTTTTCGTTATGACCGCCGATGTTGTAAGTTTCCCCCGGTTTACCCTGCGTCACAACGGTGTAAAGCGCACGGGCATGGTCTTCAACATAGAGCCAGTCACGGATCTGATCGCCTTTGCCGTAAATCGGCAGCGCTTTTCCGTCCAGCGCGTTCAGGATCACCAGCGGGATCAGCTTTTCCGGGAAATGATACGGACCGTAGTTGTTTGAACAATTGGTGACAATTGTCGGGAAACCGTAGGTGCGCAGCCAGGCGCGAACCAGATGGTCGCTGGACGCTTTGGAGGCAGAGTATGGGCTGCTTGGCGCGTAGGCCGTGGTTTCAGTGAACAGCGGAAGCTCTGAGGATACCGGGTGTTCATCCGGGTGCGGCAGATCGCCGTATACTTCATCGGTGGAGATATGATGGAAGCGAAACGCTTTTTTCGCCGCGTCATCGAGCGTTGACCAGTAAGCACGGGCAGCTTCCAGAAGCACATATGTCCCAACAATGTTGGTTTCAATGAATGCCGCCGGGCCGGTAATGGAACGGTCTACATGGCTTTCTGCCGCCAGATGCATTACCGCATCCGGATTATGCTCAGCAAAAATACGATCCATAGCCGCTTTATCACAAATATCTGCATGCTCAAACACATAACGTTCACTGGCGCTGACATCGTTAAGGGACTCGAGGTTGCCGGCATACGTGAGTTTATCCACATTGACGACTTGGTCATGGGTATTTGTAATAATATGTCGTACAACCGCTGAGCCGATAAAGCCGGCTCCACCCGTCACAAGAATTTTCACGTTATCTATTCCGTTTTGTAGATATGTCGAGATATTGGCGTTCTGAACCCTGGTATTAATTCAGGTTTCAGAAATTTTGCACGCTACCGCCCCTGGCTTGACAGCTACCAGTGCACTGAGCGCGTGTTGAATATAAGATTGACTGTCTGATTTCAGACAAAAACTGGCGTTAATTGTCGTCCTAAATGGATTCGGAAACAAGCACAAATCGTTACAAATCAGCCCAGATTTGAAGCAGATAACTCTCTGTTATTATAGGAATTAATAGCAAAAAGCGGCAGCCATCATTTTAGTTATGTAACAACATAACAAGATGATGGCTGCCGCGCATGAAGTCTTTCAGGCTGCGGAAGAAGTATTAGTCGTTAGCCAGCAGCTTCTCAATCCGGCTTCTGAACTTCGCCCCTTCCTTCAGGTTACGCAGGCCATAGTTCACAAAGGCCTGCATATACCCCATTTTCTTACCGCAGTCATAGCTGTCGCCGGTCATCAGCATGGCATCAACCGACTGCTTCTTCGCCAGCTCAGCAATCGCATCGGTCAGCTGGATACGATCCCAGGCGCCCGGCTCAGTTTTTTCCAGCTCAGCCCAGATATCCGCATTCAGCACATAACGGCCTACCGCCATCAGGTCGGAGTCTAGCGTCTGCGGCTGATCGGGTTTTTCGATAAACTCAACGATCCGGCTCACCTGCCCTTCCGTCTCCAGTGGCTCTTTGGTCTGAATAACGGAATACTCAGAGAGATCGCCCTTCATACGTTTCGCCAGCACCTGGCTGCGGCCCGTCTCGTTGAAGCGCGCGACCATTGCCGCCAGGTTGTAACGCAGCGGATCGGCGGAAGCGGTATCAATAATGATGTCCGGCAGGACCACGATGAACGGGTTATCACCCACCACCGGGCGCGCGCAGAGGATTGAGTGGCCCAGACCCAGCGGCTGCGCCTGACGCACGTTCATGATGGTCACGCCAGGAGGACAGATAGACTGAACTTCTGCCAGAAGCTGACGCTTAACGCGCTGCTCAAGCAGCGCTTCGAGTTCATAAGAGGTGTCGAAGTGGTTCTCAACGGCATTCTTCGAAGAGTGCGTCACCAGAACGATTTCTTTGATCCCCGCAGCAACAATCTCGTCGACGATGTACTGAATCATCGGCTTGTCAACGATCGGCAGCATCTCTTTAGGAATGGCCTTTGTGGCGGGCAACATATGCATGCCCAAACCCGCTACCGGTATGACTGCTTTCAAATTAATCATTATTTCTTCCACCTTAAAATGGTTGACGAATTATAGCTTTTAAACCTGTTTTCGCCAGCATGTTTTGCCGTAAATATGGAGTAATCCTAGGTCACCCCACCACAAATTACAGTAGTTGTAATCTGAATAGATCGCGATTCCGTACCAGGAATAGTCGCAAAATAGGCTCTAGGATTACCTGTGCGGCAGCGCAAAATTCAACCGTTCCGTATTCACCACGTGTTGATCGACCCGATCAATATCCACCGAACTCTGCCCCTTTTCATTAACCGCTTTTATGTTCGCGAGCGACAACAGCGTCTCGTTTTTGGCCATAAACTTCCCACGCACGTCTTTGCGCAAGTCGAAGTTCATCTTAAGCGCTGGTCCCGTCGCTGACTCCTGCATCACGTTGATATCACGCAAGAAAAGGTGCTGTGGCTTGTTGTGCAGCTCAAGCGTTGCTCGCTGCATGTTGACGTTGGTGATGGCAACAAACGAGGTGGCATTGCCGGAGGAAATCTGTATCCCGCGCAGCTTATAGGCCAGCTGGCGGTTATCCAGGCGAATATCGTTAAGTTTGAAGTTTTGCGGTATCGACAGATAATCGCCCTTGATCACGCCATACCCGATTAACATTCCGGCGCTGTTCACCATATCGATATTATCAATAACGAAATTATCACAGCCATAAATAGCTACCGTCGCGTTATCAATTCCGGCCTTTTTACTGAAGTCGGGGGTAATATTGCTGGCCTTGATATTACGGATCACAAAGTGTTTACCGTTTTCAACATGGACCAACTGCCGACAGTTGCTGCCGGTGATATTTGCCACCACGAAGTTTTTAACGGTCTGCTGTTCCGGATAGTCATTGTCGTACGTGCTGCCAGCCAGCCCAATGCCTATGCCCCAGTTGATCTTGCCGTTTGTGCAGTTGATGTTATCGATCACGTGGTCAGAGATCAGGATATTGCGGTCGTTAATCGCCACGTTCCACTCAATCGCGTCCCCCTGCAAGTGGCTGAATTTACTGTTGGTAATGCGCGCACCGTCCACCTGATTATGAAAACCCTGGCGCAGAATGGCGTAGTTGGCCTGGCTCACGGAAATACGATCGATAAGCAGGTTACGCATCACTCTCGGCTTTTTACCGCCGATGTAGATCTGGGTGACGGGGCCGAAGCCGCTCATTGCCAGCCCTTTAATGACACAGTCGGAGCCACGCACGTCCAGCGTAATGTTATGCGTGCGCCCCTCTCCTTCTCCAATGACCTTACAGCCTTCCTGGAGCACAAACCGCCCGCGGCCGTTGCCCTTCAGCGCACCGCGGATCAGCAGGGTTTTGCCATCAGGAATGAAAATGCCGGTATTGATGTTTTCACAGGTTAACCCGGCGGGAACAACAACGGTATCGCCCTCGGTAAATGCCTGCTTAAAGGCGGCGATCCAGTCGTTATTGTTGTAGCGATCGACAGAAACCGTCTTCCCGGTTGCCGCCCGCACAGCGCGGGGCGACAGCAGTGGCATGGCAGCCAGGACGGATAAAGAAGAGACAAATCGGCGTCGGGTAATCTTTTTCAGCATACAACCTCAGCGTTACAGCGTTTGCAGCAGGCTCGCTAACTGGCGATTAATCACCTGCTGATTGAATTCTGCTTCAACTTTTTGCCGCGCATTTTGCAGCACAGGGATCAGCGTCTGCTGATCGATATCACTGAACGCAGCCAGACGATCCGCCAGCGCCAGCGCATTGTTTTCAGGGACCAGCCAGCCGGAGTGTTCAGAGGTGATCAGCTCCGGGATCCCGCTGTGCAGGGTCGAGACCACCGGAATGCCGACCGCCATCGCCTCCATCAGCGCCACGGGAATGCCTTCCATATCGCCGTCAGCGCCGGTTACGGAAGGCAGCAGGAACACATCCGCATCATCAAGCATGGCTTTCACTTCGTGGCTCGGCTTGAAGCCCGGCATCTCGACCACGTCTTCCAGCTGATACTGTTCAATCAGCGTGCGCAGGCGACGCTCCCACGGCCCGATGCCCAGGATGCGGTAGTGGAAGTCCACTCCGCGCGCCTTCAGCTGGCGACAGGCTTCGATGGCTACGTGCAGCCCTTTCTTTTCGGTCAGGCGGGCAACAGAGATAATTTGCAGCGGCTTGCCCGGCACCTTGACCGGTCGCTGAGTGAAACGTTCCATATCCACGCCCATGCGTGAAACGGTGATTTTCTCGCTCGGGCACCCCATGGTTTTCAGGCGTCCGGCCCACAGGTTGCTTATTGGCAGCATCATGTCGCCACGGCGAAACAGCTGCTGATATTCCGGCGTGTAGTGGTTCAGTACTTCCCGGCTGGAGATGTCGATACCGTGGAAAATGGTTGCGATTTTGCCGTCAATCACCCCCAGCTCACGCAGTTTTGCCGCAGTGACGCCCGCCGGGCCAAAGTGGGCGATAAAGACATCGGCCCGGTACGGCTGGGCCGTTTGCCCGCAAATGGCGGAAAGGATCAGGTTGCGGGCCTCCGCCCCATAGCGCGACATATTCAGCGCCCGCCACGTCGAGGCGCGATGAAGGCCGCGCAGCGTCTGGCTGGCGCGATGGCGCAGTTTGTTCAATCGTCCGGCGGGTTCATCCTGCAACCAGCGGGTTTTCGCCTCCAGCCCATACCGGGTATACGCCGCATGGGTGTTTTGCGTATCGCCCTTTTGCAGGGCGATAATCTCCACGTCATACCCCATATCGATAAACGCGGTGATTTGGTTCAGCACAAAGGTTTCAGACGACAGCGGAAATTTCAGTAAGAAGAAACCAACCTTCATTTCCCCTCCCGGACGCGGTCGAGTACGGATTTCACCATGCCAATACCTTTTTCGCGTTCGGCTTTTACCGCCACCGCCAGACGTTCGTTGATCGCAGGCAGCTGGCCGAGCGTGTCGCCCACCATCGCCCCCAGCGACCCGTCCAGCAGATGACGAATATCGACGGCCATTTCCGGCATGCCGAGCTGCTGCATAATACCCGCGGACTTGTGTTCGTAGTTAATGGCGATGGCTGGCGTGCCGAAGTTCATCGAGATAATGGCCGAGTGCAGACGCGTGCCCACGGTCAGGTCGCAGGCGGAGAGCAGCTTGCCCATCTCCAGATCGTTCAGCTCGTCCATCACCACGTGATAGCGGGACGGATCGTTCACCAGGTTGCGCAGGTTGAGCGCCACCATACGGTCATCTTTGTTGTAGCTGTCGATACCGGTACAGGTGGAAAGCGCCAGCACCTGGTAACCGCTGTCCAGCACGCGGTTCACCACGTCGGCAAAGGCTTTCTCGTACGCCGCCTGGGTCGTGCCGAGGCGTTTATCGAACGGCGCAAGTTCACGCAGGGTAATGGCGACGGTTTTCTGCTTTGCCGCCACGTCCAGCCAGTGCTGTACCGCGTAGCTGGCCTGGAAACTGTCATCCTGATGATCCACCAGCCAGGCGGTGTCCACACCGTGCTCCACTTTGGTGGTGTCGATTTCACTGCGTTTCATCATGTCGAGGCTGACCGATTCACGCAGGATCAGCGCGTCGCAGTGGCCGAAGACATAGTTCGCCAGCTGGTTAAACTGCGGATCCTGGAATGGCCCGACGCTGTGGCCGATCATAAACAGCGGCTTTTTCGCCATGAACGTACAAAGTGCATGCTCAAACTGTGGCACGCCGTACAGATCGACGAAGAACGAACCGCCCACCTGAATAATGGCGTCATAGCCGGACAGCAGACGAACAAAATCGGTAAAGCCCTGCGCGATGGCAATGTTGCGCAGCTTGCCGGTGTCGGTCACGCGAGAAAGCAGCACCTGATGCTGGTAGCGGCGACGCAGCACTTTCTTCACGCGCCCCATCACGCCCGCGGCGTTGTTGTGCTGTTTCATCTGGCTGTAGAGCGGGTCGCCCATCACCGGGCGGTTCAGTAACCAGGATGAGCTGACCGGATAACGGCTCATCACATCCACTTCTGTCTCAGGCTTAAGGGTGTTAATTGCATCCAGTAAACCGCGCAGGATGGCGCTGTCGCCACGGTTGCCGCAGGTATGGTTGCCAAGAATAAGTAATTTCATAATGGCCTCGTAAAATTAGCCTGCGCGAAGCAGCGTTTTCATTTTTTCGTTACGGCAAAACTGGCGCTTCATCTCGACCACCAGCGCATTGCGTGACAGCACAATCATCACGCCGAACGCCAGCGCGCCTGCCGCGACCTGCACCGCAAGCAGCGCCGCCAGCGGCAGATGCCCGTTGAGCACCACGCCCAGGCCGTAGCTCACCGCAAGCGTCGGTAAGGAGAGATAGAACGGCAGCCACAGGCTGAGGATGTACTGACGGTAGCTGGAGCCCAGCACCGGTTTGATCATCACGAAGTAGCTCAGCACGGTATTGACGATTTGCACCAGCAGGAAGCCGAGCGTCACGCCAATGGCGCCCGCCATGTGGCCGCCCACAATAATTGCCGGAATAAACAGGAAGGTTTTAAACACGTTGAACTTGAAGCTGATATCCACGCGCGCCTTCGCCATCAGCAGAGAACCAATCGGGTTCCCCACCGAGCGCAGCAGCCCCACGACGCACAGCAGTTGCAGGATCGGGATGATGCTGTTCCACTTCTCGCCAAACACCAGCGGTACGAAATTGCTGGCAACCACCATCAGCCCCAGCAGCACCGGGAAGTTGATGATCCCCACGACGGAGAGCAGCTTGTAAAAGTTCACGCGCAGCTTTTCGGTATCGTCCTGAATTTTGGCGAACGCCGGGAACAGCACGCGGGTAATGATAGGGTTGAGCTTCATCGGCGGGACAACCGCGACGTTATACGCCAGGTTGTAGCCACCCGCGACGCTCGCGCCCAGAATACGCGCCAGCACCAGCGTGGAGAGGTTAGTATTCACGTAGTTGATAATGCTGTCTGCCGTCAGCCACGCGCCGAAGCGCAGGTTGGATGAAACAGACGCCAGCGAAAAATGCAGCCCCGGGCGATAAATCTTACGGCCAAAGAAGCCAAACAGCAGCGTGCGCACGGCAGAGTTAACCAGGTAGCCGAGGATGGCGGTCATCGCCAGCGGCCAGAAATGGGCGCTGACCACAGTAAAGGTAAAGCCCGCCAGTACGGCGCTGGTTTCAATCATGCCGATTTTGTTGAACTCCAGCTCCTTCTGCATCAGCGCGCGGAACTGCTGCCCGTGCGGGATCACCACGAAAGCGAACGACAGGGTGCGCATCAGCGGCGCCAGGTCCGGGTTATGCAGCACGCCGGCAATCACATCGCTCAGCAGGAACACCAGCACAAAGACGAAGATACCCAGCCCGACGTTCAGCCAGTAGAGGGTGGTCAGCTCCAGATGGCTGATCTCTTTGCGCTGGATAATGGAGTTGGCGATACCAAAGTCCGACAGCGTATCGGCCAGGGCGATAATCACCAGCGAGACGGTCAGCAGACCAAACTGGTGGTTATCGATAATGCGCGCCAGCACCGTCATCTGCACCAGGCCGAGGCCAATAATGACGATGGTGGCCATGGCTGACCATTTCGCGCCGCTGATGGTTTTTTCTCGTAAGCTCATCTTAGTACGCCGCTTTGTTCACGAAGCCTTTGAAAATGGTCAGAAAAACAATCTTGATATCGAACCAGAGGCTCCACTCGCGGATGTACTCCAGATCGAACTCGATACGTTTTTCCATTTTTTCCAGCGTGTCGGTCTCGCCGCGCCAGCCGTTGATCTGCGCCCAGCCGGTGATGCCTGGCTTCACCTTATGGCGCAGCATGTAGCCTTCAATCAGGGTGCGGTACTGCTCGTTATGGGCCACGGCGTGAGGACGAGGCCCGACGATGGACATCCCGCCGGTGAACACGTTGATGAACTGCGGCAGCTCATCGAGCGAGGTACGGCGCAGGAAGTTGCCCACGCGGGTGACGCGCGGATCGTTCTGCGTCGCCTGGGTCACCACCTTGTCGTTCTCCATCACCTTCATAGAGCGGAATTTCCACACCATGATCGGCTTACCGTCCATGCCGTAGCGGGTCTGACGGAAGATGATCGGCCCCGGCGAGCTGAGCTTCACCGCCAGCGCAATGCAGCACAGCACCGGGGAGATGAGCAGCAGGATCAGGGACGAAAGGACGATATCTTCCACGCGCTTCAGCACGCGGTTAATCCCCGACAGCGGCGTGTCGTACAGTGGAACAACCGGTACCCCGTTCACCTCTTCAATACGGGAGTGGAGAATATTGAAGGTGAAGACATCCGGGATGAGGATCACCGAGCAGGTGGTATCCGCCAGCTCGCGCATCAGTTTCTTGATGCGGGATTCATCTTTCATCTGCATGGCGATGTAGACGTTATGAATTTTGCCGGCTTTCGCATCGTCAATAAGCTGTTCGTAGTTACCTGCCCAGTCGGACGGCACGCCGCCGGGCTTCGCGTCGTGATAAATCCCGACCACTTCAAAACCTAACCACGGCTCTTTGCGGAAGCTGTCGAGCAACACCTGTCCCACCGGCAGGTCGCCCGCCACGGCAACGAAGCGACGGTTATACCCACGGTTGCGCAGCCAGCCCGCGCCAAAGCGGATCAGCGAGCGGCAGACCACCATGCCAATGCAGGTTAACAGATACCAGCAGAGATAGGTCACAAGACGGTTATCAAAATCATGGCTGAACGCCACCAGCCCTGCGCTGAAAACCAGGCTTAAGGTCCAGTTCTGGAGCAGCAGCATCAGTTCGGTGGTCATTTTGACGCCGCGCCATGAACGATAGAAATCGGTCATGCCGCCGATCATCTGAAACACCACCAGCGCAATCAACGCCATCAGCAAGTGCATGTATAAGAACGACTGCCCGCTGACCCAACACACCGCCCACAGTCCGCCGACCATGATGGTGATATCAGAAAAACGCTGCACCATAGAGATTAACGATGCATTCGTTCTCGCTCGTTCGCGCTTTTTTAGATTTGTCATCGTTGTTCCTTTAGTTCTAAACCTTACCCCTCACCCTACCCCTCTCCCCAAACGGGAGAGGGAACTTGAACACCCTCTCCCCTTTGGGGAGAGGGCTGGGGTGAGGGGCAGTATTTACTGATTCAACAGCGCCAGAATGTCCTTCGTTCGGGCTTCCATCAGCGCGGTATCGGCGCGGGACTCCACGTTCAGGCGCACTACCGGCTCGGTGTTGGAGGA
>NZ_JADDTS010000056.1:0-57263 GCF_015159675.1 Enterobacter cloacae complex sp. S2 | reverse complement strand
GGCACACTATAAGTAATATCGGTGACCCAGACCTGGGTGGCCCGGACAACGGTGAACTGCCGCTGCACGAGATTAGGAGCAACGACTGAAGGCCTGCCAGCGATACGACGTGGCGCTTTATAGCCGCGCACAGCTTTAATCCGGTCCAGTTGCATGATCCGACCCACCCGGTTTCTACCACAGGTTTCCCCGATTTCGTTCAGATCGCCATGAACCCGCCGGTAACCGTATACGCCTCCGCTCAGGGAATATGAGTCGCGGATAAGCATCAGCAGGCGCTGGTTATCTTTATCACGCGCCGAGACAGGGTTATGCAGCCACGCATAGAACCCGGCCCGGGCGACATTCAGTACCCGACACATCGTCATCACACCCCATACAGTTCGGTGCTCATTGATAAAGCGGTACTTCAGTCGGGCTCCTTTGCAAAGTACCGCGCGGCCTTTTTCAGGATATCCCGTTCTTCTTCGGTGCGTTTTAGCTGCGCCCGGAGTTTCAGGATCTCGCTTTTAGCTTCCAGTAAATCCCGGGCATGCTGCTCGCTGTTATCAGGTTTGATAGCCCGTAGCCACTTGTAGAGGCGGTGTGCAGAGACGCCCAGACGCTCAGATACTTAGGCGACGGAATAACCGCGTTCCGTTATCTGACGGACGGCTTCTTCCTTAAATTCAGGTGTAAATCGTGGTGTGCCCATACGCTCCTCCTATACTCAAACTATAGGGCAGGATCGTCTACCGGGGCGGGGTCAGTCCAGGGAGCCGTTAACGACCTGATGGCGGTTGTTCTGGAAAGCTATCTTCGGGAGGAATTCCCCGATACGGGCAAACGAAATGAGTCGCAGAAGAGGTCAATCGACGACACCATTTCGATAGTCCGCTCCTATCTCCGTTAACTCTGCCAGGCAGATGTCTGATGGGGTCTAAAACTGTAATGAAAGGAAATGACATATGAAATCACGTGCATTATTCATCTGTATTTTTTAATTGGTACCCGAAACCGCCTGAGTGTCGCCATCAGCTGGGTCTGGAACCACAGCGTCGCGTACCGGGGAGCCCGCATTATCACGGGAGCCAAATCTCCGGTCCCGGGTACGCCGCCAGCCAGTTCTCATACAGAAGGCGGATCCGCAGGGTACCGCTGAAACTTCAGCGGTGTCCCACATGGTACCACCGGGCCCAGCTTCAGCAATCTGTTTCCAGTCACACAAACGCTTTTTTCGACGGGCTTTCTGATCGAGCGGTCCGGCACACCAGATACCGTCACAAGAGGTGGCCTTATTAAGAGCGGACACACCTAGCACAGGAAATTCTATGGCAAAGAAACTTTTCGGTTATCATCCCATCCTGACTGACGACAACAATTCAGTTGTGATTCGCGGTGCTCGCGAGAACAACCTTAAAGAGGTGGATGTTTCCATTCCGCGCAACGCATTGGTTGTTTTTTCGGGTGTGTCAGGCTCGGGTAAGTCTTCACTGGCCTTTGGCACCATTTATGCTGAGGCGCAACGGCGCTACTTTGAATCGGTTGCCCCCTACGCTCGTCGCCTCATTGATCAGGTCGGGGTTCCGGATGTGGATGCCATTGACGGACTGCCGCCAGCCGTTGCGCTTCAGCAACAACGCGGTGCCAGTAACGCGCGCTCCTCTGTCGGCAGCGTGACCACCTTATCCAGTCTGGTGCGAATGATGTACTCACGGGCGGGCGCTTATCCTGCCGGACAACCGATGCTGTATGCCGAGGATTTTTCTCCCAACACGCCGCAGGGGGCATGCCCTTCTTGCCATGGTCTGGGCCATATCTATGAGGTAACTGAAACACTGATGGTGCCCGATCCCTCACTTAGTATCCGTGAAAAGGCTATTGCTTCCTGGCCCCCGGCCTGGCACGGACAGAATCTGCGGGATATTCTGGTGACGCTGGGGTATGACATCGACACTCCCTGGAAAAATCTGCCAGCGGAAGACCGTCAGTGGATCCTTTTTACCGAAGACACCCCCACTGTACCGGTTTTCCCGGGACTGAGTCCGGAAGATACGCGCGAAGCCGTCAGGAAAAAAATGACGCCGGGTTATATGGGGACCTTCACCGGGGCACGTCGTTATGTGCTACATACCTTCGCCAGCACGCAAAGCGCGTTGATGAGAAAACGAGTCTCCCGTTTTATGGAAGGCAAGCTGTGTCCGGTCTGTCACGGGAAAAGACTGAAGTCAGAATCATTGTCCGTCACCTTTGCCGGTGTGGACATTGGTGAATTTATGCAGATGCCCTTAGACCAGCTGGCGGAATTGCTCCTTCCAATCTCCCGGGGGGATTTCAGTGCCCACCACGCCGGCGCAGATGCCGACAGGGATATCACCCGTCGGGATCTGACAGAGCGTGCTGCATCCGGAAAAGCGGTCCATTCCGATAACGCCGATGTCTGCCGGACATCGGCGTTATCGGAAGAGAAACGACTGGCGGCACAACGGCTGACCGGTGGTGTCATGGCCCGGTTGTATCAGTTGCAGAAGCTGGGGCTGGGTTATCTTACGCTGGACAGAGCAACCCCAACTCTATCTGCAGGAGAGCTTCAGCGACTGCGTCTTGCCACGCAACTCAGTTCGATGCTGTTTGGTGTGGTCTATGTTCTTGATGAACCGTCTGCGGGTCTGCACCCCTCAGACAGTAAAGCGCTTTACGATGCGCTTGAGAACCTTCGTGATGCCGGCAACTCGGTGTTTGTCGTTGAACATGATCTTAACCTGATGCGACGGGCGCAATGGCTTGTTGATGTGGGACCGTCGGCTGGTGAACAGGGAGGACATGTTCTCTACAGTGGTATTCCTGAAGATCTGAAAGCCGTCACCCAATCTCGTACCGCGCGTTATTTATTTGATGAAGTCCGGCCACCACAATCTTTTGCCCGTATCCCATCCGGGTGGCTGAAACTGCAGGGGATCCATCGCCACAATCTTAAGTGGATCGATGTTGATATTCCTCTGGGTGTGCTGACAGCCGTGACGGGAGTCTCTGGCTCCGGTAAATCCAGTCTGATTGCCCAGGCCTTACCGGAACTGGTGCTTTCTTCACTTGGCGGTGAGCCAGAAGACGTGCTTTCCGAAGCCAGCGACGCTGAGGGGCCATCCGTAACGGAGAAAACGTACGGTACCCTGACCGGTGATACCGGACTGGTAAAGCGTCTGGTTCAGGTTGACCAGAAACCGATAGGCAGGACCCCCCGTTCAAACCTGGCGACATATACCGGGTTGTTTGATCCTGTTCGTAAGCTCTTTGCCGGAACGACTGACGCCAAACTCCATCATTACGATGCGGGTCAATTCTCTTTCAATGTGGCAAAAGGCCGCTGTGCAACCTGTGAAGGTGAAGGATTCGTCAGCGTGGAGCTGTTGTTTATGCCGAGCGTGTATGCACCGTGCCCGACCTGCCATGGCGCGCGGTATAACCGGGATACTCTCAGGATCTGCTGGCAGGACAAAAATATCGCGGAGGTCCTGCATATGACGGTGGATGAAGCCAGTCAGTTCTTTGCGACTGAAGAACCAGTGGCTCGTCCCCTCCGTCTGCTGAGTGAAATTGGTCTGGGCTACCTGCGTCTGGGACAACCAGCAACCGAGTTATCCGGAGGGGAGGCGCAAAGGATCAAGCTGGCAACCGAACTACAACGTAGCCAACGTGGCCACACGTTGTATATCCTAGATGAACCGACAACCGGCCTGCATGCTTCAGACGCCGACCGCCTCCTTGTGCAGCTGCAGCGGCTTGTTGATGCAGAAAATACGGTGATAATGATTGAACACGATATGCGGGCGGTTACTCAGGCAGACCAGGTTATCGACATCGGTCCTGGAGCGGGACATGAGGGAGGACGCCTGGTTGCCGCAGGAACTCCCGAACAGGTATCGCAGGTCAAAGAAAGCCGTACCGCACAGTATATTGCCAGGGAACTCTCACGGAACGGTTAAAAAGGGCTGTGTCGTCATTGCGTCAATGGCGGCACATTCCCGGCGTGTTCTGTATCAGTAATCTCCCGCAGGTATAATTTCAGCGCATCCCACTGGTTCAGCGCGTACGCGAACGCCTTCGACAGCTCCGAGTGCCGTGACAGCGTTTTCTGCTTTTCACGCAGCCAGCCCTCCAGCGCGGTCAGCAGCGGTACCGCTTTTTCCTGCCGAATGGCCAGCCGTTCCGCCGCGCTTTTGCCCCGGATGCCCGCCTCGATGCCATACAGCTCGCCGATACGGCACAGCGCTTCGGTCGTGGTGTCAGAGGGCGTCCGCACGTGCACGTCCGCCTGCAACACCCCGCTGAACCCCGCAAGATGCGACTGCGGATGTGTAACGCTGGCGTGATAGAAATTTTAAGTCAGTCATCAGGTGTCCACCTAATTAGGGGTCAGTTTGGATATCGAAAATTATTGTACGTCAAGGTTATTTTTTGACCTCTCTACTTTAGCGGGCCTCAGCCGACGAAACTTATCGGAAGCCGGTACCGGCCAGTCTGACTGAAGATGGAAGCAAAATTAATGCTGTGGGCTACCATACCTTCTTTAACAGGTGATTTGTGAACTGCAACTTCTCGGAACGGGAGTTTGCGCAAGGACCGGAAGTCCGCTTTTCGCTCATAGCGGACCGTTCCTGCGCACATGTCTGCTATGTGGTAGAGGCAGACAATACTTACAGCACAGGGCGTTAATAAATACGGAACAGATCAACCGCAGATGCCTCCTCCTGAATGTATTAATTTTGCTATCTCGTCGGCAAAATCAGGGAACAAGTCTGGATATGGAAGCGCCTGGCAGCTGAAAGTATGAATAATAACGCCCTGACAGGATATTTTATTGCACCCTGTCAAAAGTCATACATTCTTTCCCGGTTTTTGCTTTCTCATACCGGATAACTCTATTTAAGGCTTAAGGATAACCTTCGTCCATCCTTCATCCCGCTCATCGAAGTGCTTATATCCGGCAGGAGCCTCTTCAAGCGAAAGACGATGAGAAATTATTTTGCCCGGACTGGCTTTATCGTGATGGATGAGGCGAGACAGCTGACGGTTATAGGCCTTAACGTTCGCCTGGCCGGTACGGATTGCCTGTCCTTTAAACCAGAAACTCCCAAAATCAAATGGCATCTTACCCTCTCTGGCAAGCTCCGATTCAGCCCCCGGATCCTGAGGAATAAAGACGCCAACCACACCAATTCCCCCGGTTGCTTTCGTCGACGCAACAAGACTGTTCATGGTAACAGAGTTATCTTCATGGCCATGTTTGTTACAGCACTGATAGCCAACACATTCGCAGCCACAATCCGTACCGCGTCCATCCGTCAGGTCGAGAATTTTTTGTACAGCTTCATCGCCAGTAGCATTGATGCCCGTCGCCCCCATTTTTTCAGCCAGAGCCAACCGGTCTGTGTGCGTATCAACCACAAACACCTGTGAAGCACCTTTAATGATCGCCGAATGAGCTGCCATCAAACCGACCGGCCCCGCGCCATAAATGGCCACGCTTTCACCAGGCTTCAATCCGGCAAGTTCTGTTGCATGCCAGCCGGTAGGAAAAATGTCAGAGAGCATCACATAATCATCTTCTTTTTCTGCCGCATCAGGGGGAAGAACAAGGCAGTTAAAGTCGGCAAATGGCACCCGAAGAAGTTCCGCCTGACCTCCCTCCCAGGGACCCATTTCAGCAAAACCATAAGCTGCGCCTGCCGTACCCGGATTGGTAGTGAGACAAAAGCCGGTCAGACCTTTTTCACAGTTTTCGCAAAAACCACATCCCACGTTAAACGGCAGACAAACATAGTCGCCCACCTTAATACGTTCAACGCCTGAGCCAATTTCGACCACTTCACCCAGGTTTTCGTGACCCAGAATCCGTCCCTGTTCAAAGCTGGTCCGGCCCTCATACATGTGCAAGTCCGACCCACAAATGTTGGTGGTGGTGATGCGGACGAGTACATCCGTGGGGCGGACAATTTTCGCATCCGGTACGTCTTTTACTTTTACATCATAAGGACCGTTGTAAATTACTGCTTTCATGATCTTCTCCTTCTTGCGTGCGGAAAGGAAATGCTGCCCCGCGGATTGGGGTATCAATCGAGTTTAGCTGCCATAACAGATCTCGCGATCGGCGAAAGGACGATTAGGATGTTTCTTAACTAAGTGCATTGAAGTCTGTAAGACAGGTACTTACCGATGAAGGCTGCCTGGAAAACGTAAAAACATCACACGTTAATCCGGTTTTTTTAAGCAGGCAAGGGATTACGGACAGCTTTGAGCGAGAAGCGGATAAAGTAAATCTATCTCATTTCTGCATTGTGCCAGAAGTAGACATAGGTGAATTAGGTAACCCTAGAGATGCACTTTGAATCAATGATATGAAATGCTGAAAAGGTAATTAACTAATTCAAAATTTGAATAATCAGTTATCTCTTCCATGCTTAATACGTAACCTTAGCTAAGGAGAAATTATGTTAGACGAATACAAAAAATGCATCGAAGCCTGTTATCTATGTGCAACGGCATGTGATAACTGTGCGGCTTCGTGTCTCGACGAAGAGAATCTGGAGATGATGCGCGAGTGCATAAAACTGGATATGCAGTGTGCAAATATCTGCCGTCTTGCAGCTCAATTCATGACACTAAATAGCGGGTCTGCCCAGGATCTTTGCCGTCTTTGCGCTGATGTTTGTCAGAAGTGCGGTGACGAGTGTGGAAAGCATGAACATGACCATTGTCAGGATTGCTCAAGCGCTTGTCATCACTGCGCCGAACAATGCAGAAAGATGGCCGCCTGAGAAAAACTCAAATTACCAAACCCGCTTCGGCGGGGTTTTATATTCCCGGTAATAAGTCGTAGAAGGATGAGATAGATGAGTTTAAGAGTACGGGCGGGAAATAGATCTACTCGAAAGTACTAGCCTCAATGACAAATTCTGGCACAGATTATTTGATTGGCTCAATGTCCGTTTTCGCTGACAGCGGACTGCACCCCGCCGGGGTGACCGCTTCGTGCCAGAATTGGACGTTTCCAAAATCTGCATGCACTAATCGGTGGAGAGCAGATCTCACTGCATAGCCATGCAGACGCGCAGAAATCATCAGGGGCGTTTGAAAGGTGCCGGAAACAGGCGGGAGGCCGCAGAAACGTGCTGAGGGCGCCTGCGGCGGTGCGCCCAAGGGTTGTTATGTTTAATATGGCAGAACTTTCCTGTCGCTATCATTTTGACGCCCGCTATTCGCTCATAGATATGCCTGTCGCGTTTGCGGCTTTACTTGTTATACCCAACCTGCCTGATTTTTATCGCCAGCATCCCGGAATTGAAATTATCCTGAGCAGCTCAGACCGCCGACGGAATATGCTGCATGATGGCCTGGACTGCATACTGAGGGTGGGGGAGCTGGACGATGGCGACTATATCGCAAAGGAGGTGGGAACCGTTAAAATGACGACCTGCGCCAGTCCTGCGTATCTTGATCAACACGGCACCCCGGAAACAATGGACGAGTTGCAGCAGCATCAGGCCGTCAACTGGATTAACAGCAGCAACAGACAAGTTATGCCCTGGACATTCGGGACGTCAGAGGGCTCCACCGAAATTGAACTTCCAGGCAGGCTTGTCGTGGATAACTCAGAAGCCTACATTGCAGCAGGCCTGGCGGGGCTGGGAATACTACAGGGCATGAATATTTTTTTGCAGCCTTATCTCGATCGCGGGCTGTTGGTAGAGGTTCTGCCAGATAATACGTCCCCGAATCGCAAACTGTAACTTCTGTATCCGCACCGCCATCTCTCCCGAAAAGTACGGGCGTTTACCGACTGGCTGGAAAGTTTATTGTAAACGCCTGGGGGCCTGCAGCCTGCTGGTACGTGCGCTGCCTTTTATCGGCCCGCCAGCTTCTGTATGGCTTCACGGACAGGAGCATCGCCAGACGTCAGCTCAATGATGACGCGGCTGACGGCAGGTTGCTCAATGAGTTCAGCCAGCGTAGCCGCCACGTCATCACGGGGCACGTTACCATACGGGATGGCCAGGCCGGCACGTACATAACCCGTACCAGTCTTATCCTGCAGCGCGCCGGGGCGCAGGATCACCCAGTCAAGCTCGCTTTGTGCTAGTTCCACATCGGCCATTTTTTTAACACGCATATAATTTTCGAATGATTCAGAAGTGGTTTCTCCCCGTGCGGACTCCGGGAATGCAGAAACGAGCAGAAAGCGAGACACACCGGCACTGAGGGCGGCAGCTACCGACTTTTTCAGCCCTTCGCCGTCGACCGCATTGGTCATCTCCTGTCCCCCCTTACCGCCGGCACCGGCAGTAAACACCACTGTATCACTACCTGCAAAGTGCATCGCCAGCGCAGCTGCATCCAGCTCTGTCAGGCTCCCACTGACGGGCTCAGCACCCAGCTCGCCTAGCAATGCCTGCTGCTCTGGCTTACGGTAGAGGGCACGAACAGCATGCCCCCTACCTGAAAGGATCCTGCACAGACGCTGGCCGATTTTGCCTGCACCACCGATAATGAAAACATGAACCACAGTTGTCTCCTTCTGGGGTTATGATGTGTCCGAAATTATAACCTGACATCAGGTCAGTTCCTTTGAGCCTGACCGATTGCACTGCATGCTGCTGCCAGCACCAGACAGCTGGTCAGATACTCAGTTGTTCTTATAGCTGAGAACAACAGCCGTACCGATTTAGCTCTCCCGTCACGATGAGAACTCCTGAACCGGTTACACGCAATGCCGGCCAATATCTTCCGTTATATTCGAAAGATCCACGCAAGTTACTGAAGTGCGAGGGACGCAATGTGTACCTTGAACGAACTGAAGTCAGCGGAACCCTGAAGGTTCGATTCCATAGCGTTCAGAAAACTGCTTGCTGAAGCTCGATAGTGAATTGTAACCCACCCGCCCCGCGACCGTTTTTACCGGCAGCGTCGATGTCATCAGCAGGCGGAGAGCCTCCGCGATACGTGCATCGGCGATAACTGAGCGTAAGCTGGTTGACTCACTGGCCAGGTGGCGCCGAAGCGTGGGGCCACTGAGTCCCGTCAGATCTTCAATTTCAGCAGCACTCCAGGGATGAGCCGGTTTGTCCGCTACCATCTGACGGATTTTCATGGCCAGACTTGGCTGCCGGGCTCGCAGCAAAGCATGGTATCCCATGCCATAAAGCCAGAGCACCACTTCAACCATGGCGTGCAGGGAAAGCGGACGCTTCCCTTCCCGCATTGCGGCTGTCCAGCGGTTAAGGGGTGAAAGAAGAGCTGATACGGAAATGGCTGCGATGCTGCCGGTGTCCTGTGGTGGTGGTGCGGCAAGTAACAGCCTGGCTGCTTCAAGCTGTTCCTCCGCGAGCACCACGCTCAGGGCAACAAACTCACCACTTTGTTCTGAAGGGGCATATTCTATATCGATGCTACGGGCATTCGGGACGACCATAATCTCGCCCGGGATCACCCGGTGCCATTTCTCATTTTCACGATACCGGAATTCTCCTTCCAGCGGGAAGGAAAGGGTCGCACCTTCCACCTCGAACTTCTTTACCTGATGCGTCTGTTCTGCGCGAAGGCAATCGCAGGGAAGTGGAAAACGGGAGCGTGCCAGGGTAAGAAGCTCAGCGAGGAGATCATCAACGGGAGAATCGGAAAAGCTGACTGTTTGCATATTCATCCGGAATTTGACTTTGACCGCTATTATACGTCGCCATATACAAAAGCATACAGCGACGCGTGCGGTTGTCTATTCCCGGATGACAAAAATCAGGCCGATTATAGTTATTGCCATACCCACAAGCATGGGCAATGTAATGGCCTCTCCAAACAGCAACCACGCTTCAGCTGCCGTGAGAATGGGAACCAGGTAAAAGTAAGTAGCGACTTTGGTTGCTTCACCGCTTCGTATCATAAAAATCAGCAACATAATCGCCAGAACCGATACGCCAATAACCAGCCAGCCCAGACCCAGCGCAAATGATAAGCTCCACTGCGTCGGAGCAGATTCGAACATCAGGCTAATTGCACCCATCGATATTGTCAAAGTGACGTACTGTAAAAACGTGTTCGCAAAGATATGTCCATCTCCCTGAGCACGGCGCTGATAAAGCGCTCCGATCGTTACGCCAAATAACCCCAGCATGACCGACCCAAAAGCCACAGGATCCAGTGCAAAACTATGCTGGCCTGGCGAGAGCACCAGGAAAACGCCCGCAAAGCCAATCGCAATACCCAGCCATTTCCGGGGATGCAGGGACTGACGGTGCATGAGTGAAACCAGTATTGCAGTCAGTACCGGCTGCAGGCCGGTGATGAGCGCCACAATGCCTGACGGCATGCCACGATGGATGGCATAAAAGCATCCGCCCAGAAAGAAGCTCTGCAGGAAAAGTCCGACAATCAGGTTGCGAACCATTCCTCTGCCGGACGGAAAACGGGCCCTGAACCCCAGTGTAAGCAGCAGAAGGACCAGACAGGAAAATGCGCCACGCAGGAATAAAAGATGAAACGGCGCGCTGTACTGCACGGTAAATTTGGCTGCGACAAACCCTGACTCCAGAGGAATACAAAAAGCCAGGGCGCAAGAGTAATGAGCCATTTTTTTGTGAGGCAGTGATATTCATAGTATTGCAGGTGGGTTCTTGTCGGGCGATATGAAAGGGGATCTTCCCGGTCACTATTGTGTGCACCGGGAAGGAAGGTGATCAGACTGCGGGTGACCACAGGTCGTAATTCAGTGCGAAGCTGTTACCTTCACGGATAACCTTACCGGTAGTAGGCAGGTTGAAGTGCATACCACTGACAGCCAGGTTATCGCTCGCTGCGCGGTCAAGCACTTTGCTACGGATGGCCGCCGCCGCCGCAGGATCGCTGTCGAACGCGATAGTAACGTCAGGCTGAGCAACCTGAATGTGCGGGAAGTGAACAATATCACCCCAGATGAGCAGCGACTCTTTTTCATCACCCAGCAGATAACCGGTATGTCCTGGTGTATGGCCGAACAGCGGTACAGTCTGAATACCTGGTAAAATCGCTTCCTCGCGGAATGGCACCAGTTTGTCGTCATAAGCGCTGAAGGCGTTCCTTGCTACTTCAAAGAACGGCTTGAATGCGTCAGGCGCGCCAGCGGAAATGGTTTCATCACGCCAGAAAGCGAGTTCTTTCTCATGCACAAACAACTGCTGAACATTGCGGAAAACGGGAGTCTGCAGGGGGCCTGCAAGCCCGCCGATATGGTCAGGATGCGCGTGAGTCAGGAGAAGGGTATCAATCTGAAGCGGGTCAATGCCTGCCGCGGCCAGGGCTACCTGAAGCCGACCGCCCCAGCCATTGATACCTCCGGCACCACTGTCAATCAGGATGGTTCGCTCAGGCGTCTGGATAACGTAGACGTTGATATTAATACGGGGTACTGCTGGCACACCGCGCTTCTGCAGTAAATCCTCGGCACGTGAGCCGTCAATACCAGACAGCAGCTCAAAAGATACGTCCAGATAGCCATCACTCAGCATGGTCACAGTCATGTCACCTACTTTTTTGCGATTGATAGCCGGGGCCTGCCAGTTCAGTTGTGAAGTCATATTGGTCTCCGTTACGATTAGAGGTCATCAGGTTTTACTTTAGCAATAGTAACGAAATTTCTGGTTCGAACTGCTCATCCTGCTACGTAAACCGCTCATTCTTAAAATCCGGAGCACAGCAGGTTATATTGCTTTTGCCTTTCTCATGTAAGGTGTCGGTATTATCTTTACCGGAGCCTGTAATGGACATTATTGGAATTATCATGTCGGCGGGAAAAGCCTCTGACCAGTCCTCAAGCACCCGACAATAGTGTCCCGCCTCAATCCCCGCCAGGGCAGAAGACTCCGGCAGGTAGGCCAGGCCGTAGCCATCTTTTACTGCCTGAAGCATTGGATAAATGCTTGAAAAAGTAAGCTGCCCGTCCACTTTTTTCACAATCTCCCCCTGCCTGACAAATTCCCAGCCATACAGCGGGCCTGTGGGTGACAGACGTATATTGATGCAGTCATGTTTTTCCAGCTGAGAGGGATGTAGCGGCAGACCTCTTTCTGCAAGATAGGTGGACGATCCAATGACGACAAACCGTATGTCCGGTGCGATTCGGACGGCCACCATATCCTTTAATATGTCATCACCAATTCGGACTCCGGCATCAAAATTGCCCTCAACAATGTCGACAAAACCGTTCTGCTGCGACATTTCCACCTTGATATCCGAATATTTTTTTAGTAACGGTGACAATCGTGGCCAGAGACATTCATGAATCATGTGATCTGATACCGTAAGTCTGACCAGCCCAGCCGGTGTATGGCGCAGTCTCTGAAGAGCTGTCACGCCCGCTTCAATGCGCGCAAGACCGGGTTCAAGCGTCAGTAATAATTGTTTACCGGCTTCGGTGACAGCCACCCGCCTGGTTGTACGCATAAGTAACGGCATGCCAACGCGCTCCTCGAGACGACGTATCGTGTGTGAAAGCGTGGATGCCGAGATCCCGAGGCGGACAGCAGCCCGTGAAAAACTGCACTCCTGTGCTACTGCCATGAATGCAACATAGTCATTAAAATCGTGACGCATACCGTTCCCGTTCAGGATCTCCGATAACATTATCAGAACCATTTAGGTTCATGATGCCGATTCTGTGAGCCATCAGGCAACCCCCCCGTTCCGCTCATCCGATCATAATTTTTATAAATCTAGATATTGGTAAATCTCAATATGTGGAATAAAGTGTCGTGGTTCTGCGGCTACATCGGCCGAACGACGACATGCCAGGTCGTAAATGCTGAGACATGGCGTTTCAGTGATATTGAAAATTCGCTATATCAGGATATGTAATGAAGACGAAAAACCTGTTCTCTCCCACCAGACTAGGTCCCTACACCCTGAAGAATCGTGTTGTACTTCCGCCTTTAACCCGCTCACGGAGCTCACAACCGGGTGATATTCCGAACGAACTGATGGCTGAATATTACGCACAGCGCAGCAGTGCCGGGTTTATGGTGACCGAAGGAACACAAATCGAACCTCGTGGGCAGGGTTATGCGTGGACCCCGGGGATCTACAGCTCACGGCAAGTGGAAGGCTGGAAGAAAGTGACGCGGGCAGTGCATGAAAAAGAAGGCATCATTTTTGCCCAGCTCTGGCATGTCGGAAGAGTATCCCATAACTCCCTGCAGCCATGTAACGCCTCGCCTGTCGCTCCGTCGGCGATACCGGCAGGGGAAAACGTTAAGGTATTCATCGAAACCGGGCCGGGAGAGGGTGCGCTGGCTACCGCTTCCTGCCCCCGCGCACTGGAAAAAGAGGAAATTAGTGAGATTGTCAGGATGTACGCCGGGGCAGCTCAGAACGCCCTTGATGCCGGTTTTGACGGTGTGGAAATTCACTGTGCAAATGGATACCTGGTTAACCAGTTCATGTCATCCCATAGCAACAAAAGAGAGGATGAATATGGTGGCTCATTACATAACCGGCTGCGGTTTCTGCGCGAAGTGACGCAGGCTGTCGCTGATGTGGTCGGTAAAGACCGTGTGGGAGTCCGTTTTGCTCCGCTCTTTCAGACCACGGATGAAGTAAGGGTCTATCTTGGCCTGGTGGAAGATGATCCCCATGAAACCTATACCGAAGCCGTTAAAATTCTTGAAGAAATCGGAATAGCCTATATTTCTCTTGCTGAAGCCGACTGGGATGATGCTCCCGAATTGCCTGAAGCATTCAGAGCTGAAGTCCGTAAGTTATTCAGCGGTGTAATTATGTATGCCGGGCGATATACGCAAGAAAAAGCCGAACGGATTATCGGTGCTGGCTGGGGAGACATTATCGGATTTGGCCGCCCGTTCATAGCTAATCCGGATTTACCGCAGCGCCTTTATCATGAATGGCCACTGAATCCGGTCGATCCAACAACCATGTATGGTGGAACGGCAAAAGGCTACACAGATTATCCCGCCTTTGGCTAACCATTCTTATGAGCATCAGCTTTTCAAAAGCTGATGCTTAACGTAGAGAAGTATCGTAACATTGCAATTCCTCAATGCGACAAGTGACAGAGTTTATGCCTGATATTGATTTGAATGACGTGATTAAGGCGCTGGGAAACCCTGTTAGAAGAAAAATTCTGCATATGCTCAAGGAACCGAAAATACACTTCCATCAGCCTTATGCTGATGCGGACGAGTTCGGTGTGTGTGTCAGTATCATTCAGGAAAAGGTCGGGCTCTCACAGTCTACCGTTTCTCTTTACCTCTCAGCTCTTCAACGGGCACAACTTGTTACTTCTCAGCGCATCGGTCCCTGGACGTACTACAAACGTGACAATGATAAAATAAGGGTTGTTCTTGAGTTGCTGAAAAATACAATCTGATACAGGACTGAGCACATTCAGTGTAACAGTACCGGGGGTTCGTACTTGCGATCCCGGCAGGCATTCCATGAAAGCGCACTAATTCCTCAATATCAGGCTGCAGACCGGTCATAAGAGGCTAATAGTTTTGCAAAATATCCACCAGTTTGGGTCAAATCACTCTGTCGGTTGGTGTGCATACTCGGTGCAAGGACCTGCAGATATTTAAGATGGCGGATAGCTTGTTACAGTGCCGCTGATGACATTCCGACCCTGTTGCCGTCCGGGTAAGATAATACCTCTGACAGCGGTCATAAAAGCCCAACATAATTGTCTTTCGAGCCATATATTAATCGCTCATCGCGCTCTCTTTTTCGAAGAGGTGTCACTTAATCATGATCGGTCAGTACAAAAAGACAGTGCTTTTCCAAATTCCGGACGGTTGTATGCGAAAACGGTGAAGCTCAACAAATGGTGTCATCGCTGTGCAATGCTCTGCGGGCTCATTCTTTCAGTTAACTGTTTGGTTACAGCTTCAATGAAGTATTTCAGTTAATTCACAGCGAGGGTTTGAGGAAACCACGCTGTGATTACCCAACGCTCATCCGGAGCATCCGGATTGAACTGTCGCTGGAGCTTGTTGGGCGACACGATACTGGCCTCGCCTTTACATGCCCTCGGGCTCCGGTATCCGACCTGAGCCTTTATCCCGACACGTTTCATCAGTCGCCAGACTCTGTTCACTCCGCACTGTTGCCCGCTGTCCCGCAGATCCAGATGGATTTTGCGATAACCATAGACGCATCCCGATTCCAGCCAGAACTGTTTAATCTGTCCTGTCAGTCTCAGGTCTGCCTGATGGCGTTGTGAATGCGGCTGCTGAAGCCAGGCGTAAAAACCACTGGGATGTTCATCCAGCACCCGACAGAGCAGGCGAACAGGCCAGCAATAGGTGTTGTCACGAATAAAGGCGTACCTCAGTCGGACAGCTTTGCGAAGTACGCCGCGGCTTTTTTTAATATGTCCCGTTCGTCGGTAACCCGCTTCAGCTCTTTCTGAAGACGGCGGATCTCGGCCTGAGCATCTGACTGTTCTTTATTAGTGGAAGAATCCGGACCGTAGTTCTTTATCCAGGCGTAAAGGCTGTGGGTGGTGATATCGAGACGCGTTGCAACGCTGGCAACAGAATAACCGCGATCAACAACCTGTTTGACTGCTTCAATTTTAAACTCTTCAGGATAACGCTTACCGCTCATGGGCACCTCTCTTTAAGTCATCTTAAATGACTCTGAGGTGTCTGTTAAACCTGTGGCGATTCACCTCGCGTCCTTCCGTTCAGTATAGCCTCAGTCCCTGACACCACCCGAGAACGGAATGACGTCCCCTTTCTCCCTCCCGGTGTTGCGTTCAAGCTCCCTGACATACTGCTGTAAAAGTATAAGGTTATGTAACAGCTCTACATTTTCAGCCATCATCTTTTTGATTTCTTCCCTCAGCTCATTTCTCTGACGGCGATACTTTTCTTTCAGCTTGATCTGCTGCTCAATGCCCTGCTCATCAACCGGCGCGGTGCCCTGGCACGTTTTTTTCAGACTGCGGATAGCCTCCCTGACCTGCCTGTACTCAGGACAGTTATAATTCAGGGTGCCGTTTGCCAGCCCCGCTCGTTTTTCCACAGCATACTGGCTGATACGCTCCCCTGATAACATCAGTTCCCTCAGGGCCTGCTCTGCTCTTGCCTGTGTTTTTTTAACCCCCGACTGTTCGTTCGTCATGCTCTATTCATCCTTTTCAAAAAAACGGACAGCATCTGCATAAAAATCTCTCTCAAGCATCAGAAAATCCCTGTCAGCCTGAGGAGCATTATTTCGCACGGCAATCTCCAGAAGGTTGTCATAATGAGCCATCCTGCGTTTCCACACGGGAACAGAATCAGCTCCGGCCAGCATGTTCTCACATCCCGGATTGCAGGACGCTGACTGAACAACCGCCTTAAACTCGCAGTCATGGCCATTCATGCAATAAAAACCGTTTCCAAGAGATACCAGTTTTTGCCCGCCTCGTTTAGCCATGCTCATCGCTTTTTTCAGTGTAGGAAACGTCATCTGATGTAAGTGCCCACCTCTCTGGGACATCAGTAACTTCCCGCCTTCGCCATAAAGCAGGCCTTCATGCTGATAAGAAACAGCCCTGGAAGCTGAGAGTTCGGTATCAACCCTCTCAATCTCGGCAGCGAATGCCTGAGGGATCGCCCGGCTAAAATGCGAAGCGTTGAGTGCACCGGACATATACCACTCCGTCATGCCTCTGATTAAGTGCTTAAACTGCCGGATAAGATCATTAGTAGAAATCAGATCAAGACGCCTGAGGTGTACAGCAAGTGAACGGCGAAACTGATGGGTTCGCAATGGCCAGAAAGCCCCCTCCCGAATCTCCATCGCAACGCGTTCATCATCACGTATGTTTGGATTTAAAAGCCTGAACTCATCAATATGGTCACGTCGGATGAACAGATGGTGTCTTTTCACAAATTTCTTTGCCCACTCAGTCTGGCGCTGCGTCCCCATAAAAGAGAGTTTTTGCTCCGAGAACCACGACCTGATATTTAAAGACAATGGAACATTGTCCAGCGTCTTCCCGTCCAGGCCTGTCATGATTTGATTAATTCTGCGTAAATGCTGAAAAGGCTTTTCCACATAGCGACAAACAACCCAGTCTTCGTGACTTCCACCTTCCGGGGCGAACTTATGCAACACCGAACGAAGTCCCAGGATATCACCATCATAAATCAGTGAACCGTGCATCACGCCAAGCACTTCGCTGTGTCTCATCCCCGACATGGCCTGTATCACATTCATGACTTTTAACGTCAGCTCAAAATGCCAGGTGTTCAGCTTTATGTGATCAACGCCAATAAAATCAGATCTCCAGCGCTTATTTTTATGTACCGAGAACCAGCCCTGCATCCCGGGGCCAAGTGTCGCGAAAAGCGCCCGAATTTCCCCGGCAACAATATTGTAGTAATACGCGGCCCGGTAATCCGGTATGCTTTTTGCTGTCCCTCTTTTACGGGCTTCCAGCATCGACGTATAGTAAGGCGAATCATAAAAACCGTTTATGATAGCGCACAGCCGGGAAAACCCGTCAAAATCGAAATCACTGATTTCAGCATCCAGTTCAGTAATCAGCCCTTCCCAGACAGACATCATAAGACTGAAAGGCATACAATATGTCTGGTTTGAATCATCCACACTGTTGTAACTGTCGAAGCTAATATCAGGAAAGTAACCGTATTTTCGAAGACGGGTATGACCTGTCAGCGAGATATCCGCCAGGTCCATAAAGTAATTACGTAATGTTCTTTCAGAACGCTTCCTGCCGTGCTCATCCTCCTCCTTCATCTTTACAATGAAAGCATTCCGGACAAGCGGAAAACGAAGCTGAAACAGACTGCGATACCCCATAGACTCAATAATACGGGCTCCCGCCACAATGTTTGCACATTTCCGGATCAGGGACTGCGTCTTCGCGGTCCTGCCGACAATCCAGAGCAGGCTGGCTGAGATGATTTTGGCTTCAAGACGCAGTTCAGGATCCCGTATGCCTGAAAAATTAACGGTTCTTAACGTTTCACCAATATGGGTTCTGACATAGCGATTGGTCCAGACATCATCCCTGAAATAAATATTCAGCGTCTCCTCATTGATAAAACGCATATCATGTTCATCTGAGCTGGCGATAACCAGGCAGTTATTCAGACGTTCAAAGCTTTTGTTTTCTAGTGCCTCACAGATGATATCCTCAGTCGGAAACTCATCCCCTGAACGAAGCGGCGTTCCGGCAGGAAACTCCGCCATTCGACTACGGCTTACCTCTTTTTTCTTCAAATCTGCCATACCGGAGCCACACCTTCTCGCTGAAGTTTAACGCGCGCTTTTTTCAGGGTCGCCTCATCTACCAGCCCAAGCCGTAAATCAATCTTCAGGAGTAACGTTTCATAACGCTCCACAGCATTGACCGAACCGATGTACAACGGTTTTCCATACTCGATAGCATGCCTGAATGACAGCAGGAGCCATACAGACTCCAGCGTTTCCACAACGCAACTTTTTGAACATTCGACACAATGAGAAAAATCCGCACAAGCCTTTGGTGTCCGGCCAAATCGTTTTTGCTTTTTTATAAAGCGCAATTCAATATCTGTAGGCGGCTCCTGCGATCGACATCCCAGGCCATTCAATAAAAGATCCACACCCTCATCGCTTCCACGCAGATCGATCCCCAGCTCATCAGCAACTTTTACCCGCTCGGATAACGCACGTGTCGCAATCCCCTGATTCATAAGCGTATCAAGTGCAGCACTGAAGTTTTCCTTCGCCCCCTGTGGGTTACCTGCAGCATAATTCCGCCTGTAAGTGCCCCAGTTATGCTGTGCTTTTTCCGCCGTAATCAGACCATTCTTTAATGTTCTGTCCGTATACTGCTCAGACGTTTTGCGCAAGCCAGAAACGGTAATTGATGGAAGCGAGGGATTAAGCTGCCGCATCGTGGCCCACGCCCCCTCAGAGTTAGAAAATTTAGTCAGATGACTGGGATTAAGAGAATAAAGCTTACGGAATTTCACCTGCGGCTCACTCAGAAACAGCGCCTGTACCGGAGGGAAGTTATCTGCGGAAACCAGATAGTTAACGATGTCGTCCCTGAGCCTGATAAAAGACAGAAACCAGTAATAGCCCGCACGTTTGGTCACATACTCCGATTTACCTATCGTCAGACGTATATACTTATTCGCTCTCCCCTTATAAACATAATCAGTGCTGATACCCTTTTCATCCAGATGTATATCATCCCGCGTCAGACCCAGAACCTGAGAGGTGTTTCCCCATGTGTGGTAACAGAACAGAAAAAAAGAAGTAAGAAAGTAATTTTCCAGAACGTCCCTGATGATGATCTCTGCCCTGCTGACCCCGTTCTCTCCCGGATACCGGAAATACGCTTCATAAACAGGTGCCAGCAAAGACGGTGAGAAATGCCGCACCCCTTTTTCCGATTTAGCGATATGCTCCCGGATACATCCCGCAAGGAACTCATTCATGGATGACAACTGCCTCAGGATCTCGGAAAGTTCATTCCTGGTATAGCTATCCCTTCCCTGCTGCTGATACGTTCCTTTCGGTAAGAATTCATATTCATACCGCCTCTGAATCTGCCCGCCCGTAAGCAAAAACCGGTTGACCACGGACAAGTAGTGTCTTGCCATCCTGACTGAAATTTTTCGCCGACGAATATCGTTCATGAGATGTTTAATATACATTTCAACGCCTTCAGCCGTGCCATAGTCATACTGATTGACTGACTGCCATATAAAAAACATATTGAGATAACGGAAAATGGTTAACCTTCCGGCGGGACGGTAAGACAGAAGAAATCGTTTCAGAGAGGCAATAAAATCGCGTTTTTCAGGGCGGGCAAGATGCGAATGTTCACTAAACCATCCGGGGAGCAACACATAATCTGAAAAATGAGCCTGAAGATAAACGTCAAGTAAATAATATCGGTTCAGATCCCGCTGAGTGATGTGTCCGCTGACCGTCTCCCATGACAGCACATTTTCGGCCATCCACGTTATCTGCGTTTCACTCCGGCTCATATATGGCTCCATCGCGACCTGCAGCACCGTCAATCAATGCGTCCATGACCCCGGCGACTGCATCAGAAATCTGGTTTTGCTGAAGAAAGACGATGTATTTCATCGTCGTATTTTCGCTTTTATGGCCCATCCAGTATTTTACTGTACCCAGCGCATTTGCGGCCTGATCGGGATAGCAACTCAGTGCCGAGCGTAAAAAATGGGTCGCAAACGTTGCCCGCAAATCATGGGGTTTATGTCTGAACACATTTCCCGGAGCAGACCGGGCCAGGCGATGGCGAAAACTGTACCAGCGGGAGTAAAAGGCTTTTTCAGACATCCGTTTCCCGTTTGCCATTAAAAATAAAGGCTCGTGCCGCCCTTCCCCACCCTGTCGTGCACGCCATTTTTGGATCTTCTTTTCATACTCCTCATCCGCCAGATAATCCAGAACCTGCTCGTACAATCGTCTGGTGATGAAGAGTTCTCGCGTCATCCCAAACTTCGTATGAACTCCGCATCTCGGACCAATATGAAGCCCCCTGATGGTCAACTCAGATACAGGGACACTGGCAAGGTACTCTTCAGTAAAGAGTGACGACGGCAGGGTCAGCATTTCATCCAGCCGTAACCCACAATTTTTCATCAGCACAATCATTAAACTGAACAACCCGGACTCAGATTTCAGTGCCTCATCCAGGATATGAACCTCTGCATCATTCAGTGGGTTGATTGTCCTTTTTGTTGTGCTGGTTATCCTGATGGCAAGATCCGAACTTATCACCTTGCGTCGCCCGTCAACGACTTTTTCGACCAACGTAAAAAATGAGCTGGCAGCCAGCTCACCACACTTGCCCAGAAATACGTAAAACCGTCGGATAACGCTGATGTACACCGCCGCGGTGGATGAGGCGATGCGCCCCTGCCTTACGGCCCCCAGAAGATACTCCCTGAAGCCATATGTAGGGCTTTGGTATTTCAACGTTCCCGGGGTGAAAGGGTCAAGTCCGTTATCCTCCAGCCACCTTATCCAGCGTAAAAATGCCCGGGCTAAAGGCTTTAAATCCCTGGCCTGCAGGATAGCTTTATCCATAAGATAAAAGTGTACATATCGGCTCAGTTTTCGATTCTGGATGCCGCTAATATAAGGTATTTCAGCATACAGAAATCCGGGTTCAAATTTCAGTTTCGGCTCTGTTGCATCCAGTTTGCTGACACGCCCATAACGCGCATGAATGTTAGTGATTATCCTCACAGTCTGTCGCCCTGAAACGCCACCTCATGCCTACACTATAAATCCGGAAGAAGAAAAAACAAACAACCAGGTTGCCGGGAGTGAATATGCAAATCAGGAGGAAAGTAAAAGATGTAACGACACCATCACGATGCAATACATTGACCTCAACACGTTACCCGGACCATACGTGATAAACATCACAAATCCTTTGAGTGAAGAACTTAAGATGTGATTTTCATTTCCCGGCACAAACCGTGCCCTTAAAAAACAGGCAACGGATACATCTTAATGCCAGAAGTAAACCTTAATTGATTGAATACAGCCTGAGTCCATTGCAAAAATAACACACAGGGTAAATTCGCATATACAGAACCCAACGAAAAGCAAAAGAAACCTGTAACACATTTCGTTTACCTGTCACTTTCAATTGTAAAAGCCAGCAGAAAAAGCGCATATAACTATATTTATCCCTGCGGGGACTTTTGTTTGTGCTATATATTTTTTACAGAGAACCGCAACGCGTCCAAACACAAGAATATATTTACCTCTGGAAAATGGTCTGACTCCCTTTCACGTGGTTGTAGTGACCTGTTCTGTGATTCATGTAATGTCTTTTCTGGATGAGGAAAATATGTCATCACTGATATTTTATACAGACGAAGCACAAGCACTGATTGTAACAGATACCCTTGCCGTCACCGATAATGGGGAGCCGTTATCTTTTGTTTCCAAAGCAGGTTACATCCCCCAGCTAAGAACCATCATAGCAGGTACGGGGGCAGGTGGATTTTCTAACACCTGGTTGCTTGAAGCATCAACCAGAATGGTCGTATCAGGTATACAAAATCTCAATTATCATACATCGGCCTGTCTAAGGAGGCTGTGGAAACAATACAAGCATGACCATGCAATTCCCTCTTCTTCAACGGTGACAACCAGTGTTTATCAGTTCGCAATTTGCGAGGAAACAGGAAATATCGTTTCGTTCGCCTATCGCTCAGTCCATGATTTCGAATCAGAGCAATTACAATACGGAACAGGAGTAAAACCTGAGTGCCAAATCCTGGATGGGGATTTGTTGCAGACAATTCCTGTAATGATGAATGAACAAAGGGCTATACAGGCGACATACTCACACCCGGAACGGATCCATATTGGCGGTGAGATGATTGCGCATTATCTGACATCATCTATGTATCAATGCTTTAAGATTGGGGAATTTGAGGATTTCAGAACTCAGGGAGAGTATATATTGAGCAGGATTTAGGCAAAACGCGGTTCAGATAAAGTGCTTTTAACAGGCTTGCTGAACATTAAAAGGATATCTCTCAATTACGATGAATAGCTTGAATTCTAAAAATAGAAAAGTAGAGTTTAACTCTAAATACATAAAAACAAGAGTAAAGGAGCACCCGCCGAAGCAGCCGCGCATGATGTTGACCGAGAAGCGGATCATCTCGTACGCCGGAATACGGCTGTTGCCATATGACGGATGCGGCACACGCTTGTACGGCAGGGCAAAAACGCTGTCCATCTCTTCGGTAGAGAGCGGGATCGCCGGCGGGTTAACCCAGATATAACGCTCGCCGTGCTTTTGCATCAACGCGCGGGCACAGCCCGGGTTGGTTTCATGGTGCAGAATACGGGAGGCGTGTGCGTAGAGCACCTTGTCAGCTTTGACCTTCTCATATGACGGCAGCAGCACATAGGTCTTTTCCCACGGCTTCGGACGCGGCGGCTGCACCACCACGGCCTTTGCTTCCGCTTTCTTCGGCTCAACTGGTTTGTTATCCGCGCACGGCAGATCGTCACCGTACGGATGCGGGATAGGGTCGATTTTGCCCGGCATATCGATAATGCGGGAATCCACCCCGCTCCAGCCCGGCAGCGCCTCTTTCACCATGATCGCGGTGTTGCGCACGTCGCGGATCTCGCTGACCGCTTCACCCTGCGCCAGGCGATGCGCCACTTCCACCAGCGGACGCTCGCCGTTGCCGAAGATCAGCATGTCGGCTTTCGAATCCACCAGCACCGAACGGCGCACGGTGTCAGACCAGTAGTCGTAGTGCGCGGTGCGGCGCAGGCTCGCCTCGATGCCGCCCAGGATCACCGGCACGTCTTTCCATGCTTCTTTGCATCGCTGGGTGTAGACGAGGGTCGCGCGATCGGGACGTTTACCCGCCACGTTATCTGCCGTATAAGCGTCGTCATGACGCAGCTTACGGTCCGCGGTATAGCGGTTGATCATCGAGTCCATGTTGCCCGCGGTCACGCCAAAGAACAGGTTAGGTTTACCCAGACGCATAAAGTCGTCTTTGCTGTTCCAGTCAGGCTGAGAAATAATCCCCACGCGGAAACCCTGAGCTTCCAGCATACGGCCGCAGATCGCCATGCCAAAGCTCGGGTGATCGACATACGCATCACCCGTCACCAGAATGATATCGCAGCTGTCCCAGCCCAGTTGATCCATCTCTTCCCGGGACATCGGCAGGAACGGCGCCGGTCCAAAGCAGGCTGCCCAGTACTGGGGCCAGGAGAAGAGGTCGCGATCCGGCTGGATCAGGGAAATTGCGCTCATAATGCTTCCGAAGAAAAAATAGACAAAAGGAGCGGGATTATACGCTGGTTTATCGGGGGAAATGAAGGGGTATTTATTGCCCGGTGACGCTACGCTTACCGGGCCTACGGGCCTGTAGGTCGGGTAAGGCGAAGCCGCCACCCGACTCGTTTTACGGTGCCGGATTCACCAGCATCTGCCCTACCGACCCCCTGTCCATCATCTCCAGCGTCTGGCTGTGGAACAGGAACGGGAAGTGCGGCCATGACGGCTGTCCATAGTAGACGAGCAGTTCTACCTGCCCATCCACCCAGACGGTGTCTTTCCAGCCCCTGTCTTCCGGGAACGGCATCGCCCCGTTGACGTTGCGGATCAGGAATGACACCCCTTCAATATGGAACGACTGCGGCATCTCCGAGCGGACGGTCCAGCGCTCCCAGGTTCCCTGCTGGGCGGTGATATCAATACGGTTTACGTCCCACAGCGCGCCGTTGATGCCCGGATCGTCGCCAAGGCTGATATCGCGACTGCGTACTGCAGGGCCGGTCACAATTTCCTGCGGCAGCAGGCGCATCGGCAGACTGTCGGTCACCAGCGGCAACAGGCCGGTCGGGCGCAGCGTCAGCACCAGCGTGGAGACCAGAACGCTCGACGGTTCAAAGAAGCCGCGAATGCGGTCAACAATGCTTGCCGCTTCGCCGCAGGTCACGGACACTTCATCCCCGTTGGTCATATCCACGAGGATTTCACGACGTTCGCCCGGCGCAAGCGCCAGCTGTTTCACCGACACCGGCGCAGGTAATAACCCCTGATCGCCTGAAATCACATGCAGGGCGCGGCCGTCGCTCATTTGCAGCAGGTAGCGGCGCGAGTTAGAGGCATTCAACAGACGCAGGCGCACCCAGCCACGAGACACTTCGACATACGGGCTTTGCGCGCCGTTAACCAGCAGCGTATCGCCCACAAAGCCACCGCTGCCCGGCTCGCTGTACTCCGGCGTACCGAAGTTATCCAGACGCTTGTCCTGAATAATGATCGGGAAATCATCAACACCGTAGTGATTCGGGATCGGCAGCGTTTTACTGACCTCATCTTCAATCAGCCACATCCCGGCCAGGCCGTTATAGACCTGCTGGGCGGTGCGGTTCGGGGTGTTGGCGTGATACCACAATGTCGCCGCGCTCTGACGAATCGGGAGGACGGGCGCCCAGTCGGCATTCGGCGACATCATGCGCGCCGCGCCGCCCATCAGCGGCCCCGGCACCTGCAACCCACTGACGGTCATTGCGACATTTTCCGTCATCCGGTTACTGTAGATGAGCTTGACGTCATCCCCATTCCACACGCGAATGGTCGGCCCGAGGTAGCGTCCGTTAATGCCCCATACCTGCGCGCGCGTTCCCTGGGTAAAGGACCAGTGGCTACGCTGAAGCGTGAGGAATAGCGGCTGTCCGCGACGGGATTCAATCAACGGCGGAATAGGCAGCGGCTGTTGCTGCCCGGCGGCGCTGGCTGTCCGCGGCATCGCACCCGCACAAAGGGCGATACCCGAAGCCTGAATAAACTGACGCCGACTGAGTGACATATAAGCTCCATCTGAAACGACTAACAACGCGGGAATTCGTTTTCCCTTGAACGAAACCGGGTTAAATCTTACCGGCGGCTTCTCGCTCTGCAACTTCTTTATCGAGCTGTGCAATGTGCTGAGCCATCAGCTCGCGGCAGTGCGTGGCCAGCTCGCGCACCTGGTCTTTACCGTATTTGGAGGTATCCACCGGCGGTAGCATTTCGACAATGACCAGTCCGTTTTTCAGACGGTTAAGATTAATCTTATTCGATGTATTGGAAACGCACACGGGAATAATTGGAACGCCTGCCGCAATTGCAGCATGAAACGCGCCGGTCTTGAACGGCAGCAGGCCGCGACCGCGGCTGCGCGTCCCTTCCGGGAACATCCAGATTGAGATCCGGCGCTTTTTAAACTGATCCACCACTTCCGCAATGGTGCCATGCGCTTTCGCACGGTTGTTGCGGTCAATCAGCAAGTTACCGGTGAGCCAGTACAGTTGGCCGAAAAGCGGGATCCACAGCAGGCTCTTTTTCCCGACGGTTACGGTCGGCGGAATAACAATATTTGAGGCCGTCACCATATCGTAGTTGTTCTGATGGTTAGCGATATAGATGGCGTTACCGAAATTCTCCGCCCCTTCAGGCAGACGCTTTTCAACCTTCAGGCCGAACAATGGCGCAAGGCGACCAAACATGTGCCCGAACGTCGCGACATGTTTTGGGTTACGCGGGCTGAACAGGCAATAAATCGATCCGAAAATACAGACCAGAATGCAGTAAATAACGGTAAGAATAAGACGAACAATGTATAGCATAGCGACCTCTGAAGCCCTGACAGCTGACAATTATACTTCACCTGTGGCCAGGTAAGGACTTTATTACGAGCGCGTATTGTTAATCGCAACGCACGAATTAACAACGTTTTTACGGGAAATTTTATGGTAATCCCCCTCCGGAAAGAGGGGGGGATGAAACAGCTTACTCTTCGCTGTCGTCCGCTTTGCTGCGCGCCGGCGAGTCGATCTCCACGCGGTCGATGCGCTGCAGGCCACGCATCAGTGAGCCGCGACGTCCGCGCTCGCCAACCACCTTCTGCAACTCTTCCGGACGCAGTTTGATCTTACGTTTGCCGACATGAATGGTCAGCGTGCTCTGCGGCGGCAGCAGGAAGAGATGCGCCAGGCTATCTTCGCCTTTTGCCGCTTCCGCTGACGGGATACTGATGATCTTGTTGCCCTTCCCTTTCGACAGCTCCGGCAGATCGCTGACCGGGAACATCAGCATGCGTCCGGCAGCGGTGATCGCCAGCAGCATATCGCTTTCGTTCTCGATGATCAGCGGCGGCATGACGTGGGCGTTATCCGGCAGGCTGATCAGCGCTTTACCGGCGCGGTTACGCGACACCAGATCGTTAAAGGTGCAGATAAAGCCGTAGCCAGCATCAGACGCCATCAGCAGTTTTTGATCGTCGGCTTCCATCAGCATATGGTCAACCGTGGCGCCCGGCGGCAGCGTCAGCTTGCCGGTCAGCGGTTCGCCCTGCCCGCGCGCGGATGGCAGCGTGATCGGATCAATGGCGTAGCTGCGGCCCGTGGAGTCGATAAACGCCACCGGCTGGTTGCTCTTGCCCTTCACCGCCGCCTTGAAGCTGTCACCGGATTTGTAGCTCAGACCCGGCGCGTCGATATCGTGGCCTTTGGCGCTACGCACCCAGCCGCTCTGGGAAAGCACGATGGTCACCGGCTCGGACGGCAGCATGTCGTGCTCGTTCATCGCCTTCGCTTCTTCGCGCTCATGCAGCGGAGAACGACGGTCGTCGCCAAAGGCGTCGGCATCGGCCTGCAACTCTTTCTTCAGCAGGGTGTTCATCTTGCGCTCGGACGCCAGAATCGCCTGAAGCTGATCGCGCTCTTTTTCCAGCTCGTTCTGCTCGCCGCGGATCTTCATCTCTTCCAGCTTAGCGAGATGGCGCAGCTTCAGTTCGAGGATCGCTTCAGCCTGGGTTTCGCTGATGCCAAAGCGCGACATCAGGGCTGGCTTAGGTTCGTCCTCGGTACGAATGATCTCAATCACTTCGTCAATGTTGAGGAACGCCACCAGCAAACCTTCGAGGATATGCAGGCGCTTAAGCACTTTCTCCAGCCGATGGTTCAGACGGCGGCGCACCGTATCGCGGCGGAAGGCCAGCCATTCGGTGAGGATCTCCAGCAGGTTTTTCACCGCCGGACGACCGTCCAGACCAATCATGTTCAGGTTGATGCGGTAGCTTTTTTCCAGATCGGTAGTGGCGAACAGGTGGTTCATCACCTGCTCCATATCCACGCGGTTAGAGCGCGGCACGATTACCAGACGGGTCGGGTTTTCGTGGTCCGATTCGTCGCGCAGGTCGTCCACCATCGGCAGCTTTTTATTGCGCATCTGGGAGGCAATCTGCTCCAGCACCTTCGCGCCGGAGACCTGGTGCGGCAGCGCGGTGATCACCACGGCACCATCCTCTTTGGTCCATACCGCGCGCATGCGCACGGAGCCGCGGCCGTTCTGGTAGATTTTACGGATTTCCGCACGCGAGGTGATGATCTCGGCTTCGGTCGGATAGTCCGGCCCCTGCACGATATCCAGCAGATCGTCCAGCGAGGTTTTTGGCTGCTCAATCAGGGTGATGGCGGCTTTCGCCACTTCACGCAGGTTGTGCGGCGGAATGTCCGTCGCCATGCCCACGGCGATACCGGTCGTGCCGTTCAGCAGGATGTTCGGCAGACGCGCAGGCAGCATTTTCGGCTCCTGCATCGTACCGTCGAAGTTTGGCACCCAGTCGACCGTACCCTGCCCCAGCTCGCCCAACAGCACTTCGGCATATTTAGACAGGCGGGATTCGGTATAACGCATCGCCGCGAAGGATTTCGGATCGTCCGGCGCCCCCCAGTTCCCCTGGCCATCCACCAGCGGATAGCGGTAAGAGAACGGCTGGGCCATCAGCACCATCGCTTCATAGCAGGCGCTGTCACCGTGCGGATGGTATTTCCCCAGCACGTCACCAACGGTACGGGCGGATTTCTTGAACTTGGCGGTCGCATTCAGCCCCAGTTCGGACATCGCATAGACGATGCGGCGCTGAACGGGCTTCAGGCCATCCCCGATAAACGGCAACGCCCTGTCCATGATGACGTACATGGAGTAGTTCAGGTAGGCGTTTTCCGTGAATTCATGTAGCGCGAGGCGCTCTGCCATATCGCTCATTACGTGTGATTCCTCAACTCAGAAACCGATGGGTTTCAGGCAATATTGCCGCAGATACTACCTCATCTGGCGAGTTGAGTCACAAAGAAAAAGGGCCGCTCATGCGGCCCTTTCCGGGTTATTTGTTCAGCTTGATAACCTGCTTCACGTCGATTTCAAACTCGTTCCAGTCTTTATCGATTTTACCCTGGAGTTCGACTTTATCCTGTGGCGTCACCGTCACGCCGTTCCAGCGCTTGTGGTCGATCTCCACCACCACCGTGCCGCTTTCATCGCGGAAGGTGTAACGGTCATCGGACAGGCGCTCGGTAATATTACCGCGCAGCTTCACCCAGCTGTCGTCCTTCATATCTTTGACTTTAGCCGCGGTAGTGAGGTTGGCGTTATTATCGACAAAGCCACCCTGCTGGGTTTGCGTCTGGGTCTGTGTCGCAGATGGGCCAGAGAAGCCACCCTGTGCAGCAAAAACAGGGGCAGTGGTCATCATCATAATGGCAGCAATTGCAGCGTATTTTTTCATCTTAATCTCTCCCTTTAATGTCGTTTCATAATCCATTAAACAGGGTAAACCTTAACAACTTCTTAAGGGGAAAATTTATTTATTTTTACTGTACAGCAGGCGCTTGCAGAAGGTTTACTGACGGCATCAAGGAGGAAATATGCGCATTTTACTGGTAGAAGACGACAAGCTCATCGGCGATGGCATCAAAGCGGGCTTAAGCAAAATGGGCTTTAACGTGGACTGGTTTACCGACGGTAAAACCGGGCAGGCGGCCCTGTACACCGCGCCGTACGATGCCGTGGTGCTGGACCTGACGCTGCCGGAAATCGACGGGCTTGAGATCCTGCGCGCCTGGCGCGAAAGCGGTAAGAGCGAACCGGTGCTGATCCTCACCGCGCGGGATGCGCTGAATCAGCGCGTCGAAGGGTTACGCCTGGGGGCGGATGATTACCTGTGTAAGCCGTTCGCGCTGATTGAAGTGGCAGCCCGCCTCGAAGCGCTGGTGCGCCGCAGCCACGGGCAGGCGCGCAGCGAGCTGCGTCACGGCAAGGTCACGCTCGATCCGGCAAGTCTCGTCGCCACGCTGGAGGGCGAAACGCTGGTGCTCAAACCCAAAGAGTTCGCCCTGCTGGAACTGCTGATGCGCAACGCGGGCCGCGTGCTGCCGCGCAAGGCCATCGAAGAGAAACTCTACAACTGGGATGATGACGTCTCCAGCAACGCCGTCGAAGTCCACGTTCATCATTTACGCCGCAAGCTCGGCAGCGAATTTATCCGCACCGTGCACGGCATCGGTTATACCCTGGGTGACGCATGAAACTGACCCAACGCCTGAGCCTGAAGCTGCGCCTGACGCTCCTCTTTTTGCTGCTGTCCCTGGCGGCCTGGTTTGCCGCAAGCGTGGTGGCCTGGCACCAGACGACCGACAAGCTCGATAAGCTGTTCGATACCCAGCAGATGCTGTTTGCCAAACGGCTGCTGACGATGGACGTGGACGAACTCCGCGCCCCGGAACGCATGCGCGAGGTGCCGAAAAAAGCCAAACACGGCCATCTTGACGACGATGCGCTGGCCTTCGCAATCTTCACCGCAGACGGCAGCATGGTGCTTAACGACGGTGAGAACGGGCGCGACATACCTTATCACTACCGCCGGGACGGATTTGATGACGGTCGGTTGCAGGATGATAACGACGAATGGCGTTTCCTGTGGCTGACCTCCCCGGACGGGAAATACCGCGTGGTGGTTGGCCAGGAGTGGGAGTACCGACAGGATATGGCGCTGGACGTGGTCAGCTCGCAGCTGACGCCGTGGCTGGTGGCGCTGCCCGTAATGCTTCTGTTGCTGATTGTCCTGCTGAGCCGGGAATTGAAACCGCTGAAAAACCTGGCGCAGACCCTGCGTTCACGCTCGCCGGATGCGACCGATACGCTGCCCACCCACGGCGTGCCGACGGAGGTTCGCCCGCTGCTTGATGCGCTTAACCATCTTTTCGCCCGTACGCAGGAGATGATGGCCCGCGAGCGCCGCTTCACCTCGGATGCCGCTCATGAGTTGCGCAGCCCGCTTGCCGCGCTGAAGGTGCAAACCGACGTGGCGCAGCTTTCCCTTGACGATCCCGAGGCGCAGTCTAAAGCGCTGGGGCAATTGCATGCGGGCATCGACCGCGCCTCCCGGCTGGTGGATCAGCTTCTCACCCTGTCGCGCCTGGATTCACTGGATAATCTTGATGACGTCGAACCCGTGATGATGGCCGATTTGCTGCAATCCGCGGTGCTGGATATCTGGCATCCGGCGCAGCAGGCGGGCATTGATATTCGGCTCAACGTCAACGCGCCCGAGGTGATGCGTCACGGACAGCCGCTATTGCTGAGCCTGCTGGCGCGTAACCTGCTGGACAACGCCGTTCGTTACAGCCCGCGCGGCAGCGTGGTGGACGTGACGCTGAACACCCAAAGCTTTACCGTGCGCGACAACGGCCCGGGCATTTCAACCGATGCGCTGGCGCGTCTCGGCGAGCGCTTTTATCGTCCACCGGGCCAGGACGCCACCGGCAGCGGTCTGGGGTTGTCTATCGTGAAGCGCATCGCGGCGTTACACGGGATGCGCGCCTCGCTGGGCAATGCGCCTGAAGGGGGCTTTGAGGTGACCGTCAGCTGGTAGCCATTATTGCGCTGAGCGCAAAAGACTTTGCACATTTTGCTTATTTTTCCGCTCCGTCCTCGCGCGTAGAATACCTGGCATACTCTCAGCATCGAGGACAAATAATGAGCAACATTCTGATTATCAACGGCGCGAAAGAATTTGCGCACTCTAAAGGCCAGCTCAATGACACCCTGACCGAGGTCGCGGATGGTTTCCTGCGCGACGCCGGACATGATGTTAAGGTTGTGCGCGCGGACAGCGCTTACGACGTGAAGGCCGAAGTGCAGAACTTCCTGTGGGCCGACGTGGTTATCTGGCAGATGCCGGGCTGGTGGATGGGCGCACCGTGGACCGTGAAAAAATACATGGACGATGTGTTTACCGAAGGTCACGGTTCGCTGTATGCCAGCGACGGCCGCACCCGCTCAGACGCGTCTAAAAAATACGGTTCCGGCGGCCTGTTGCAGGGCAAGAAATACATGCTCTCCCTGACCTGGAATGCCCCGCTTGAAGCGTTCACCGAGCAAGATCAGTTCTTTGAAGGCGTAGGCGTAGACGGCGCGTATCTGCCATTCCACAAGGCGAATCAGTTCCTGGCTATGGAGCCGCTGCCGACCTTTATCGTCAATGACGTAATTAAAATGCCGGACGTCCCACGCTATATCGCAGAATATCGCAAGCATCTCGCGGAAATTTTTGCTTAACTGGTAGCCTGGAATTAGAAGGAGTTAATTATGCTTACCGTTATTGCTGAAATCCGTACGCGTCCTGGCCAACATCACCGCCAGGCGGTGCTGGATGAGTTCGCAAAGATCATCCCGACCGTACTGAAAGAAGAAGGCTGCCACGGCTACGCGCCAATGGTGGACGCCGCCACCAGCGCAAGCTTCCAGGCGACCGCGCCAGACTCGATCATCATGGTTGAGCAGTGGGAAACCGTCGCGCACCTTGAAGCGCATTTGCAGACCGCGCATATGAAAGCGTGGAGCGACGCGGTGAAAGGGGACGTTCTGGAAACCCATATTCGTATTCTGGAGCAAGGGGTTTAAGTTCTGTGAAATTTGCCGGGTGGCACTGCGTTTACCCGGCCTACAACTTCCCTCCCAGGCCCGGTAAGCGTTAACGCCACCGGGCTTTTTTTATCACCTTAACACTCAACTGCTATGCTTATTCTGACTTCATGTTAAACAGGAGGATGGAATGGGTCTTTTTAATTTCGTAAAAGAAGCAGGCGAAAAGCTGTGGGACAATCTGACCGATCATAAGGGTCAGAGCGATAAAATCACCGAGCACCTCAAGAAACTCAACATTCCCGGTTCCGATAAGGTTCAGGTTGACGTCACCGACGGCAAAGCCAGCGTGACGGGCGACGGGCTGACGCAGGAGCAGAAAGAAAAAATCCAGGTCGCCGTCGGCAACATCGCAGGCGTCAGCGAGGTGGAGAACAACATCACTGCGACAGATGCCAAAGATGAAGCTACTTACTATACGGTGAAATCCGGCGATACCCTGAGCGCGATCTCTAAAACCGTGTACGGCGATGCTAACCAGTACAACAAGATTTTTGAGGCTAACCGCCCTATGCTCTCCAGCCCCGATAAAATCTATCCCGGCCAGACGCTGCGTATTCCTAAAGCATAACGTCTAAAACAGTCGGTTCACGTCGCGCAGAGGAACAGAATGAAAATAGCTTGTCTTGGCTGGGGTTCGTTAATCTGGAAAAGCGGCGCGTTACCGGTAGCCGGTGAGTGGCAGACCGACGGGCCTTCTTTGCCCGTCGAGTTCTGTCGGGTCAGCGATGGCGGTGAACTGGCGACCGCCATCTGTATGAATGCCCCTGCCGTGCCGGTGCTTTGGGCATGGCTGGAGGCCACGACGTTGAGCGTGGCCTGCCGCGCTTTGCATGAGCGCGAAGCCATTCCCGAGGATCGCTGCGATGGTATTGGCTCGCTACTAATCACCGGACGCGACACGGGTATCCTGACAACATGGGCCAGGGAGAAAGGTATTGAAGCGATCATCTGGACCGGGCTCCCGCCGAGAAGCGCGTCACAGGAAGGCAGGGTTCCTGCCGTGGACGAAGCCATCGCTTATCTCGACGGCCTCAGCGGAGAGACCCGCAGCCATGCGCGGGACTATATTTGCCGCGTGCCTGCCCAGCTTGATACGCCCTACCGGCGCGTCATTAAAGACGTGCTTGGATGGTAATCCCCCGGCCAGTCACCAGTACAGTTTCCAGCTCCGGGTGAAACGCACCAGCGCCTCAACGTAGAAGTAATCTCCCCAGCTTGCGCACTCATCCACGCCTTTGTTGCTCCCGAGGTGGTAAACCGAGTGTTTAAGCAGCCCGTTGCCCTTTTCTTCTCTCCCCATCAGATAGTGTTTCGTCAGTGACGACATAATGCCTTTAGCCCATTCCATATAGCGCTCGCGATCCGGATCCGTGACCGGCAGGTGTTTCACCAGCTCCAGCAGCCCACATACCGCAATCGCCGCCGAGGAAGAATCACGCAGCGCGTCGGTGCCCACCAGCGCCAGATCCCAGTGGCAGACGTAGTCGTCGGGCAGGCGATTGAGGAAGTAGTTCGCCAGCCGTTTTGACAGGGCGATCATCGTCTCGTCGCCGGTATAGATATAGCTCAGCAGGAAGCCGTAAATTCCCCACGCCTGCCCGCGTGACCAGCAGGAGTCGTCGGCGTAACCCTGCTGGGTGTTGCCGTAGCGCGGTGCGCCGGTTGTCACATCCATATAGTAGGTGTGGAAGGTGGAGGCATCGTCACGAATGAGGTACGTCGCCGCCTGCATGACGTGCGCTTTTGCGGCGTCGGCAAAGCGCGGATCGCCCGTCTGCTCCGTTGCCCAGTAGAGCAGCGGCAGGTTCATGTTGCAGTCGATGATCATCCGCCCGGCCTGGTCCGGATCGGAGAGATCGCCCCACGCCTGGATGATCTTCGCTTTCTCGTGGAAGCGTTCCAGCAGAGCTTCCGCCGCCAGCAGCGAGAAGCCGCGCGCCTCGCGATTTCCGGTCAGCCGCCACGCGGCTACGCAGGAGAGCGTGTAGAGGAAGCCTAAATCGTGGGTGTTGGTGTCGTTGCGCCCGGCGATGCGCAGGCCAAACGAGCGCACGTGTTTTTCCGCCATCGCGCGGAATTTTTCCTCGCCGCTCATCTCCCATGCCAGCCATAGCTGCCCGGTCCAGAAGCTGGTGGTCCACTCCACGTTGTCAGTCAGCGGATAAAAACCGTTCTGGCAGGTTTCCGCCGGGAATTTGTCGCCGAACTCCGTTAAATGACGGCTAATCAGGTCCAGAACGTGGCTGCGCGCCGAATTCAGTTCATCGCTGAATGCGCGGGAGTCAACGGGCGCAGCGATAACAGGCAGACGTTCTTCTTTGATACGACTTAACATATTTCGGTTCCTTCTTTGACGGCGTAATTTATCGTGTTGACGTTTCTGCTACGTTCAGCGCACGAGCCCCGCGCCATTTGCTCTGACAGGCGGATAACGTAAAAGCAGAAATAAGGGTAAAGGTCAGCGCCGTTGCGCCCATGATGATATAGGTGTGCTCAAAGCCAATACGGTCATACATATAGCCGGCAGGGGAAGAGACCACCACGTTGCCAACGTAGAGCATTGCCTGATAGCCGAGTAAATACATGGTGGCATTGACGCGCTTGTCGAAATGCTCGGCGATATATTTAAATACCGACACCAGCAGGAGACAAATTTCCAGACCGTACAGCGGCTTAAGCACTGAAATTAACAGGTGAGAATCACACATGCCGGAAATGATCAGACGCGCCCCGACCACCAGCCCGACAATTAATAGCCCGCGTTTGGCGCCAATAAAGTTCACAAACAGCGGGACCACCATATACATGACAAATTCCATGCCCGACTGCACGGTCCCGAGATAACCGAATACCGCGTTGCCCTCATGAATATCATCGAAGAAGGTGACGAAATAGCGCGAGAACTGCTGCTCGGCGATAAACATCATCCACGCCACGCCCGCCACGTACAGGCAGAAGGCCCAGAATTTGCGGTTTCGCAGCAGGGCGTAAACGTCTGACGGGGCGATTTTCTCTTTCGTCAGCACCTCGCCCGCGTGAATGGAGTTAGTGTTCACTTTCAGGCTCAGCAGGACGATCAGCATCACCACCGACGCCACGCTGCCGAGAATAAAGTTATACGCCGGTGAGAGGTTAAACAGCAGGCCGGAGAAGGACGATGCCACCGCCCAGCCGAGCGAACCCCACATGCGAATTTGCCCGAACTCCATGCCGTTTAAGCGGCTAAAGCGGTCGGAATACGATTCGCACGCCGCCACACCCGCGTACCAGGCAAAGCTTAAATAGAGCGCGCCGATAATAATCCCCAGCAGGGTATTAGACATTAACAGCGGCTGGTATACGTAAATAAAGAACGGCGCCATCAGGGCCGACATGATCACCACAAAATAGAGCAGGTATTTGCTCATGCCGATCTTATCGAGAATATAGCCGTAGATCGGTTTAAGAATAACGGAGAATATCCCGTTCACCGCAAAAACGGTTCCAATCACCGAGCCGCTGAGATTGGCTTTCTGGCCAAGCCAGATCGCCAGCAGTCCAATACTGGCAGACCAGGTAAAGAAATAGAGAAAGATAAAGCTACTGATTTTGTAATATTCAGTTCTGTTAGTTGTCGATGTGCTTTTCATATCATCCTCGCCGACGTGTAGGGCCAGATTTTTATAATGTGAACGACAGCTTACGTTCGCTTCCGGGTTCGCTAATGACGACCCGGCTATGGGTTATATTCAGCTGCGGCGTCGCCGCAACGGGCTGTTTTCCGCCAGCCAGAACGGCGCAACAGAGCCAGCTTTCCCCTTGCGGGAGGTCGGCCTTTAACAACGGAATGGAAGCGCACTCCGCAAACATAATGCTGCTGTTCGGCGGCGTGACGATGCTGTCTGGCTGGCGGTGAATGACCGGCGAAAGATCGACAATGACGCTGCTGCCGTTTTCAGCCATCAGATAACAACCGCGATCACGCACCTGGTGGGCGGTTTTCATCACCGCAAAGCCGCCCTCGACGGTTTGCAGAGTGCGCGCGCTGTTGATGCGGTGCAGGCGCAGGTGCCACTCCCCGAACGGGATCTGCCAGGTCGCAATCTGCACGTCGCGCCACGGCGACCAGCGCGAGAAAATGTAATGTTCATCCACCCGAACCTCTTCGCACTCGCGACGACCGCGGAAATAGTCATCTTCGTCCGCCAGCAGCAGCATGGAATCGCAGGCGGTATGCTTCAGGCCAAAACGCCCGCGCTCAATGGTGAATCCGAAGCGGCTGGAGTAGGCAAATTTGGTGTATTTCGCTTCGGTGTTGACGTAGTTATTCAGCTCCAGCTGACCAGCGGTGAGCATGACGACGTGCTGCGAAGCTTTCGAATGCATCAGGATCTGCTGCGCATGCGGGATCACATGTTTTTCAGCAAGCGCGGGCAGCGGCTGCTCGTCGGCCTGCCAGAACGGATGCGCCTCCGGCAGCGCCAGGATCAGGTAGGTTTTCAGCGCCCAGTACGGTGAACCGGGGGAGTTGTAATCCTCGCACATCGCCAGGTTCGGATACGCAAACCCCAGGGTAAGAATACCGTCGCGATCGACAATCGACTGCTGCTGCCACCAGCGCAGATGCCGCAGCACAATGCCCTTCACGATACCCGGGGTGAAGACGTCCAGCTGAGAAAAGGCCACCGCGCTCCAGAAGGCAACCATGGCAAAGCGGTAGGTCAGGCTGCGGCCAAACGGCACCGAGGCACCATCGGCGGCGGACCAGTAGATAAAGTCTTCCGCGAACAGACGCGAGCGCTCGCGCAGCACCTTTGCCCTCGCCTCGTCGTCACTCAGGGTGGCGTAAATCAGGCCGTAAAAATGGAAAGCCATGGAGATGTAATAGTCTTTCGGGCGGCCGGGACCGTCGGAGTACCAGCCGTCGCCGAGATAGTAGGCGTCCATCAGCGCAAAGCGGTGGTCAATGGCGGCCTGATCGTACGGCAGGCCGGCGCGCTTAAAGCCGAGCTGGACCATAATGGCAAAATAGTTCCAGTTGCTGTCCGGCATCTGCGCGTCGGTGATTTGGTTGAGCCACGCGTGCAGGTTCATCACCTCGCGCCCGGTAAAGTGCGCGGTGAGTTTATCTCCCAGCAGAGCGAGCCCCAGACCGTAGGCCGCCATCTCTACCAGACGCTGATCGTACGGGCCGGTTTCACCCCAGTAGCCGGTGCTTTGCGGGTCGGTACCAAGCTTAATGGCAGTAAGGTACTTCTCGCTGAACGGCGTGCTTTCGCCGGATGCCATCAGCGGAAACAGCCCCCACAGCGCGCGGGAAAGTCCCTCCATCTGCGCAATATCCGCTGTGTAATGGGCGCAGGTATCACCCAGCGAGAATCGTGAACGGTTCGCCGGAAATTGCGTGTCCAGCGCCTGTAAAAGTGCATTCAACGACGCCACTACATCCTGGCGTGAAGACAACGGATTTGATTTTTCTATGTTTGCCGCCCACATCGGTTCGCCCTCGTAATCAACTGCGGCAAAGCATAGTGAATCCGCAAGGGGCAGAAATGTTAGCCGTGTCACAGGCATGAACGATGAATAAACCTCCAGTTGAGAAAATTTAAAAAGGTGGTTTATAAAGACGGTCAGACGGGAAAAAGTTGAGTTTTATTGCACTATGCGCGACACGCCGACATCCGATCTTCTGGAACTGATCGCCCTGAACGATACCGTGGCCTCGTTCAGCCGCCTGTTTGCCAATACCGTGCGCTACCATCACTGGCACCAGTGTCTGGAGATCCTCTATGTGGAAGAGGGCTTTGGCGTAGCGATTGTCGATAATCGTCACTACACCATGCGCCCCGGACGGCTGTTTTTCTTCCCGCCTTTTACGCTGCACAAGGTCATGGTGGACGAACAGGCGGAGGCAATTTACCGCCGCACCATTATTCATCTCGACCAGCACGCGGTGCTGAAGATCCTGCGGGATTTTCCCCAGACCCGGCAGCGTCTGGAGCGGCTGTCACGCCGTGGCGGCGAAGCGTGGGTCGCCGATTTAGCCCACTTCCATCACCATATCGACCATCTGTTTAGCTGCTATAAACCGCCGATGAACGGCGAGAGCATCGCCAGCCTGCTGATAGGCCTGTTCGCGATGCTGCCCGACGATCGCGACGGCGAGCCGGGAAACAGCCAGGGGATCGCCAGCCAGGTGATGTTTTGGCTCGACGAGCATTATCAGGAGAAATTTCGTCTGGATGCGCTGGCCAATGAGCTGGGAAAATCCCGCAGCTACGTATCGCGAAAATTCCATGCGGAAACGGGCGAAAAAATTCACGACTACCTGAATACGCTAAGGTTGCGTAAGGCGTGTGAGTGTTTACTCCACACTGATTCGAGCGTGCGTGACATTGCCGCACAGACGGGTTTTTCCGACGTGACGTGGTTTATCAGCGCGTTTAAAAAAGGGATTGGCGAGACGCCGCTGCAGTACCGGAAGAACCATCGTGCGGTTTGACGCCCTCACCCACGGGGCTGAGGGTTCCCCACAAATTAATGCGAGCACTGAGCAATCCCCTCGCCCCTCCGGGGAGAGGGTTAGGGTGAGGGGAACATACGGCGGTGGTGGTCATTCCGTTCACTTTATGTTCCTTGCTACTCTGTAACGACATGACCGGTGAACGTGCCAGGGTGGCTCAGTCGCCACCACCCTGGCGACCCGGGCTCCCGGCGGTAAATCGCCGCTTCGCGGTGCCCTCGGCTTATTCCTTCCGGCTTATCGGGTACGGGCGGAGGCAACGTCCCTGTAAAGCCGCCCTCTCGGCGCATCCCTGCGCCTCGCCCCGGCCTGCAGGAAACGCCTCAGCGATTTACAGCCGGACCAGGGCATCGCTGACAGCCCTCAGTCATTTAGAAAGCAACTTTATTGCTTCTGCATAAAAAATTACTGGGGATCCCTCAGCCCACGGGGAGAGGGGGAAAATCAACCGCTCTTCTTGCCCGGCTTTAATCCGCGGTGTAACTCGTTGATGCGCTTCATCGACTTGATGGTGCGCTGCGGCTCGGTGGAGGCGACGGACAGAATAATCATCTCCAGGCACAGCAGCACCGTGCCGTGCAGCGGGATTTTGCCCTTCTCGCCGCCGCGCGGGACGTGGATCACTACGCTTGCCTCTTTGCTAAAGCGCGAGTCAGTGGCGTTGGTCAGCAAAATGGTGGGAATACCCAGGCGCTTCGCTTCGCGCAGCGTGGTCTGTCCCTCCCGGTGCGCGGATTTTTGCGCCATCATTACCAGCACGTCACCGCGCTGTAGGGCAATCAGCTGTTCGGCGAGGCCAATACCGGTGCGGTTGAGCGGGATCGCAGGCAGGCCTATACGGCTAAACAGTCGCGAGGTGTACTCAGCCAGAATGCCGGATGCGCCAATGCCAAAAATAGCGACCTGTCTCGCCTGCGCCAGCAGCGACACCGCCTGCGCCATCGCGTAGCGGTTGCCCGGTTCGGACAACACCGCGCAGGTGTGTTGATGGCCTTCCAGCACAAAATCGATGCTCGCGTCGACGTCGCTGGTAAGCGTGTTTACCGTCGTGGACATCTTCTCGCTGGAGGTGACCACCGGGCCAAACCACTGCTCCAGGGTCTGCTTGAGATCCCGCAGCCCGCCAAACCCAAGCGCCTGAATGGCACGCACCACGGTGGCGTCCGAGGTGTGTAGCACAGCGGCAATCTCCATTGCCGTCTGCTCCATAACCGCTTCACGATTTTCATTGATATAGCTCGCCACCTGCAGCAGGCGCGGCGTCAGCTGGTGCGCCCGCGAGCGGAGGCGGTCGCCGTAGACATCAATTTTTCGGATCATCTTGCGGCCTCCGGCAGCGGACGGCCCGCTATCTGCGACTGCACCTGCGCGGCCATCAGCCCCAGCGATGCAAATGAATTTGAGATCGCTTCCTCGCGGGAGATGAGCACGTAATGCCCGGTTCGGCAGGCGTTGAGAAACTGACACCAGCCCGGCATCACCGCATCCATCGCCGCCAGCTCGTCCTGCGGTTTTCCGCCGGTGTCCCCGCGCCAGGTTGCAAAGACAAAATCAGCATCCAGCTCCGGCAGGCGCTCGGCGCTGACGTCGATGCGCCCGCCCTCCGGGATGCTCTCAATCAGCGGCGGGAACCTGAACCCTGCGTCGCGCAGCACGCGCCCAAGCGAGTGGTAGCTGTGCATGGCGTTGATTTTGCCCTGATTGGCCTGAATCACCGAGACGGTCAGTTTGCTCGTATCGATGGTCGCCTTTAGCGCCTCGATCTGCTCCTGATAGCGACGCTCCAGAATCTTCAGCCGCGCCTCTGTCCCGGTAAGCTGCGCCAGCTTGCGGTAGATCTCCGGCGCGCCGCCGTCGAGGTGATCGATACTCACCGTCGGGGCAATTTTTTCCAGCTGTTCGACCGGCGTGTTGCGGGTCGGCTCGGTGATGATAAGATCCGGCTTCGCCGCGGCGATGGCTTCAATATCGATATCGGCGGTGCCGATGAATGTGATGTCGGAATTATCAAAATCGATGCCCGTCAGCATGCCGCTGGAGCGCAGAAAATGGCTGCCGTCCGGTCGGGTTCGGCCATGGCTGGCAACCGGCGGTACGCCAAGCTCGATCAGCGGAATGGTGATATCCAGGTCGTGCAGGGACACAATCCGCTTCGGGTTAACCGGCACCACCACTTTGCGGTTCAGGTCGTCAGTAAACGTCTGCGTTGGCTCTGCGGCTCCTGCAGCAAAACCCACCAGCACCAGCATTGCAAAAAATACGCGCATTTCTATCCCCTAAAATCGATCCCGACGCTGCCAGAGCAGCAGCAGGAAAAACGGTCCGCCAATCAGTGAAATGACAATTCCCGCCGGCAGCTGCAACGGGAGAAATGCCAGCCGCCCGACGTTATCCGCCAGCAGCACCAGCAGCGCGCCCAGTACGGCACTTCCCGTCAGCAGTGCCGTTTGCCCTCCGCGCAGCAGCAGGCGCGCCATGTGCGGGGCAATCAGCCCGACAAAGCCGATACTCCCCACGCAGGAGACGCAGGCCGCGGTGAGCACCACGGGGGCAAACACGCGCAGCAGTGCGAGGCGTGAAGTCCGCACGCCCAGCCCCGTCGCAGTGTGGTTGCCGAGCAAGGCTACGTCTGCGGCGCGCGCGGTAAAGAGCAGCAGCGCAAACGCAGGCACTGTCCAGGCAGCAGCGATGCTGATCAGCGTCCAGCTTGCCGCATGCAGACTCCCCGCCAGCCACAGCATCGCCGTCTGGACGTCGCGCACGTCGGCGGTCGTCATAAAGACCCCCATCGCGGCGGCAAACGCCCATGACACGCCGATGCCGATCAGGATGAATCGCGGGCGCGAGATATCACGCGCCAGCGCCACTACCAGCAGCGCGGTCAGCAGCCCACCGGCCATGCCGATAAGTGGACGCCAGTACGGCCCCAATCCCGGAAACTGAAAAATCAGCAGCAGCACCGCCGCGCTACAGCCCTCTTTCACGCCGATAAGTCCGGGGTCAGCAAGGCCGTTGCGGGTAATGGACTGCATGGCCGCCCCCGCCATGCCGAGCATCGCGCCGCACAGCACCGCCATCAGCAGGCGAGGCAGGCGGATATCCATCACAATGTAATGCGCATCCGCCGTCAGACGTTCAGGATAAAACAGCGCACGTCCGATGGCGGAAGCAGGAATGGGCAGCGAGCCGTGCGTCAGGCCAAAACTTAGCAGCAGTAAAACGGCAAGGATTAAAACGGTCAGATACAGCAGCGCCCTCGGGCGAACCAGCGCCGAGAAGGAGGAAAATCGTACTGCCCTCAATCCAGCCCGGTTCATTTGAACATCCTTGACGCCATAAGGATAAAGACCGGCGCGCCGACCAGCGCAGTCATCACGCCGGTTGCCAGCTCATACGGCGTAAACAGCGTGCGGGCGGCGATATCCGCCATCAGCAGAACCAGCGCCCCGCAGAGGGCTGAGAGCGGCACCATCACGCGCAGGTCCACTGATACCAGACGGCGAATCAGCTGCGGCACCACGAGTCCGATAAATCCGATCGGTCCGGCAACTGAAACCGCCGCGCCGCACAGCAGGGCGATGGCCAGCAGCGCGAGCAGGCGCGTTTTCAGCAGCGACACGCCAAGCCCCTGCGCCATTCTGTCCCCCAGCGCCAGCATGTTCAGCGACGGCGACAGCCAGAGCGCCAGCGCAAAACCCACGGCAGCGGCCCCCGCGGCGCTAGCGGTCGTCTCGCCGATGACTCCCGCCACATCCCCCGCAAGCCAGGTCCGCATGGCCAGCAGCGTCTGTTCATCCAGAATCAACACCGTGGCGGTTATCGATGAGGCAAATGCCGACATCGCCACGCCGCATAGCGTGACCTTCATCGGCGTGAGACCGGTACGCCCGGATGAGGAGAACGTTAGCACCAGCAAAAAGAGCGCGGCGGCGCCAGCTGCGGCTATCAGAGGGCGGCCAAACGGCAGCGACAGCCCGAGGGCACTCGTCAGCACCACCGCCAGCGCCGCCCCTGCATTAAGCCCCAGGATATGCGGCTCGCCGAGCGGGTTGCGGATCACTGACTGCAGCAGCACGCCCGCGACGCCGAGCGCCGCGCCCGTCACCAGGGCGGCGCACAGTCGCATCAAGCGCAGCCTGACGATCACGCTATGCTCAAAATTGCGCGGGTCGAAGTGGAAAAATGCGTCTACTACCGTCCGGGGGGCGATAACGCGCGCCCCGATGCTCAGGTGCGCAATCGCGCCTGCCAGAAGCAGCAGCGTAAAGAGAATAAAGGCCACAGACGTGCGCATCATGGTTTGTCGACAGCCTGACGGAACGGCATAAAGAACGGCTTGCCGGTCAGCGGGTTAACCGACATATGCACGTCGACATCAAACACCGCTTTGATCAGCTCCGGCGTGCAGGCATCGCCCTCATGCAGTACCCCCTCAACCTTTCCCTGACGTAAAAAGACCAGCGAATCACCGTAGTTCACGGCGAAGTTGAGATCGTGCAGAACCACCACCACGGTGCGCCCGTGCCGGCGAGTCAGCGTGTGCAGCAGTTCGAGGATCTCCACCTGGTAGCGAAGATCGAGGTACGTCGTGGGTTCATCCAGCAGGATATAGGGCGTTTGCTGCGCCAGTACCATGGCGATCCAGCAGCGCTGGCGCTGGCCGCCGGACAGGCTTTCAACCAGATGATGGGCAAACTCTGCCGTCCCGGTCAGGCGTAACGCCTCCTCCACGGCCCGCTCGTCTTCCTCGCTCCACTGGCGCATCACGTTCTGCCAGGGGAAACGTCCGCGCGAGACCAGCTCAAATACGGTTAACCCTTCTGGAAGCAGCGGAGACTGCGGGAGGATCCCGAGCTGGCGGGCGACCGCTTTGGTTGGCTGCGAGTGGATGGCTTTGCCGTCCAGCACCGCGCTGCCGCCGAGCGGCTGAAGCAGCCGCGCGAGGGTACTTAACAGCGTCGATTTTCCGCAGCCGTTTGCGCCCACCAGAACAGTCATTTTCTGCTGGGGGATCGCAAGGGAGATATCATCAACGATGATTTTTTTCTGGTAACCCGCGGAGAGGTTCTCAAGAACCAGTCCCGGCTTTTTGATGTAGTGAGCCACGTGAACGCCAACGTAAGAAAAAAAACCAACAAATAAAAATAAAACTCATTCTCTTTTGTGAGTTTGCCGCCGCGCCATGTAGTAGTCAAGCGAAGATACACCCTGTAAACCCCAGGGATAACTGAGCATCTCTGCACAAATTAAAATTCATTTTTATCGACTATTTTCAATGCCTTAAACAAGAAACCAACGCGTATTAGCCATAGAGAAACCTCTGTAGCGAAATTTTTATTTATTCCGTTTACTACTACACCTCCTCATGCTTGAATGATTCTCAATTACAAGTCCGATGCCGTAGAGGCTAACGGACAGACCGTAAGGGCAATGACTCACACATTCTTCCGCGAGCATTTCATCGCAGGATATTTTGGGAAAACAGATGTAATGGCTAAGTTCACACCTTCATTCGCCGGGGTAAAAGGGCGCGCGCTCTTTTCACTCCTGTTCATGGCGCCTCTGGTGCACGCAGCAGCAAAAGACGGTGAGACGCTTACCGTCACTGCCGACCCTTACGCTTCCACCGACGCCACCAACGGCTATCAGCCCCTGAACACCTCCACCGCCACGCTGACCAACATGCCGATGCTGGACATCCCGCAGGTGGTCAATACCGTCAGCGATAAAGTGCTGGAAGACCAAAACGCGACCACGCTCGACGAGGCGCTGTATAACGTCAGCAACGTGGTGCAGACCAACACCCTGGGCGGCACGCAGGATGCCTTCGTGCGCCGTGGCTTCGGCGCAAACCGCGATGGCTCGATCATGACCAACGGCCTGCGCACCGTGCTGCCGCGCAGCTTCAATGCCGCAACCGAGCGCGTGGAGGTGCTAAAAGGCCCGGCCTCGACCCTTTACGGTATTCTCGACCCCGGCGGCCTGATTAACGTGGTGACCAAACGCCCGGAGAAAACCTTCGGCGGCTCGATTTCTGCCACATCAACCAGCTTTGGCGGCGGTACCGGACAGTTTGACGTCACCGGTCCGATTGAAGGTACGCGTCTGGCCTATCGCCTGACGGGGGAGTATCAGGACGAGGATTACTGGCGTAATTTCGGCACCGAACGCAGCACCTTTATTGCCCCGTCTTTGACCTGGTTCGGCGATGATGCCACCGTGACCGTGCTCTATTCGCATCGCGACTATAAAACGCCGTTCGATCGCGGAACGATCTTCGATCTCAACACCAAAAAGGCCGTCGACGTCGATCGCAAAACCCGCTTTGATGAGCCATTTAACGTGACCGACGGTCAGTCCGACCTCGCTCAGCTTAACGCGGAGTATCGCCTTAACAGCCAGTGGACCGCGAAGTTCGACTACAGCTACAGCCAGGATAAGTACAGCGATAACCAGGCTCGCGTGATGGCCTACGATTCAAAAACCGGCAACCTGACCCGCCGCGTGGATGCGACCCAGGGTTCGACCCAGCGTATGCACACAACGCGGGCAGATTTGCAGGGGAACGTGGACATCGCGGGCTTTTACAATGAGATCCTGACCGGCGTGTCGTATGAGAATTACGATCTGCTGCGTACGGACATGATCCGTTGTAAGAACGTTAAGGATTTCAATATTTACAACCCGAGCTACGGCAGCCTCGGCAAGTGCACCACCGTCTCGGCATCCGACAGCGATCAAACCATCAAGCAGGAGAGCTACTCCGCTTACGCGCAGGACGCGCTGTACCTGACCGATAAATGGATCGCCGTTGCCGGACTGCGCTACCAGTATTACACCCAGTACGCGGGCAAAGGCCGTCCGTTTAACGTCAACACCGACAGCCGCGACGACTAGTGGACGCCGAAGCTGGGCCTGGTATACAAGCTCACGCCGGCAGTCTCCCTGTTTGCTAACTATTCCCAGACGTTTATGCCGCAGTCGTCCATTGCGAGCTACATCGGCGACCTGCCGCCGGAAACGTCGAACGCGTATGAAATAGGTGCTAAATTCGACCTGTTCGACGGCATTACCGCCAACATCGCGCTGTTTGATATCCACAAGCGCAACGTGCTGTACACCGAGAGCATCGGTGATGAAACCGTCGCCAAAACCGCGGGCCGCGTGCGCTCGCAGGGTGTCGAAGTGGATCTCGCCGGATCGCTGACCGAGAACACCAACATTATCGCCAGCTACGGCTATACCGATGCGAAGGTGCTGGAAGACCCGGACTACGCGGGCAAACCGCTGCCGAACGTGCCGCGCCATACCGGCTCCCTGTTCCTGACGTACGATATTCACAATGCGTTTGCCGGGAATACGCTGACAATTGGCGGCGGCGGGCACGGCGTGAGCCGTCGTTCAGCGACTAACGGTGCGGATTATTATCTGCCGGGCTATTTCGTGGCGGATGCATTTGCGGCGTACAAAATGAAGCTGCAATATCCGGTGACGCTACAGGTGAACGTGAAAAACCTGTTTGATAAGACCTACTACACGTCGTCGATTGCGACCAATAACCTGGGCAACCAGATTGGCGACCCGCGTGAAGTGCAGTTTACGGTGAAGATGGAGTTTTGACGTCAGTGCGAGGCGTTCCCCTCACCCTAACCCTCTCCCCAGAGGGGCGAGGGGATCGATCGTAGGCCCGGTAAGCGCAGCGCCACCGGGCAAAAAAAAGCCCTGCATCGCAGGGCTTTTTCAGCATCAGGCCTCAATATCCGCCATATCGCCTTTCTCCTGCAGCCAGTTACGTCGGTCTTCAGAACGTTTCTTGGCAAGGAGCATATCCATTACGGCATTAGTTTGCTGTTCATCTTCATCGCTGATGGTCAGCTGCACCAGACGGCGCGTGTTCGGATCCAACGTCGTTTCGCGAAGCTGCATCGGGTTCATCTCGCCCAGCCCTTTAAAGCGCTGCACGTTCGGTTTGCCCTTCTTGCGCTTCAGCTGTTCCAGCACGCCCGCTTTCTCTTCTTCCGTCAGCGCATAGTAGACTTCTTTGCCAAGGTCGATACGGTACAGCGGCGGCAGCGCCACGTGGACGTGACCGTTTTTCACCAGCGTGCGGAAGTGCTTCACGAACAGCGCGCACAGCAGCGTGGCGATGTGCAGACCATCGGAGTCCGCATCCGCGAGAATGCAGATCTTGCCGTAGCGCAGCTGGCTCAGATCGTCGCTGTCCGGATCGATGCCGATCGCCACCGAGATATCGTGTACTTCCTGCGAGGCCAGCACTTCATCAGACGAGACTTCCCAGGTGTTGAGGATCTTACCCTTGAGCGGCATGATCGCCTGATACTCACGATCGCGCGCCTGCTTGGCCGATCCGCCCGCCGAGTCCCCTTCCACCAGGAAAAGCTCGGTGCGGTTGAGATCCTGGGCGGTACAGTCCGCCAGCTTGCCCGGCAGCGCGGGGCCGCTGGTCAGCTTTTTACGCACCACTTTCTTCGCCGCGCGCAGACGACGCTGGGCGCTGGAGATCGCCATTTCAGCCAGCATTTCTGCGGCCTGAACGTTCTGGTTCAGCCACAGGGTAAACGCATCTTTCACCACGCCGGAAACAAACGCCGCACACTGGCGTGACGACAGGCGCTCTTTAGTCTGACCGGCAAACTGCGGATCCTGCATTTTCACGGAAAGCACGTAGGCGCAGCGGTCCCAGATATCTTCTGCGGAAAGCTTCACGCCGCGCGGCAGAATGTTGCGGTATTCGCAGAACTCGCGCATCGCATCCAGCAGACCCTGACGCAGGCCGTTGACGTGCGTCCCCCCGAGCAGCGTTGGGATCAGGTTGACGTAGCTTTCCGTCAGCAGCTCACCGCCTTCAGGTAGCCACAGCAGCGCCCAGTCCACCGCCTCGGTATCACCTTCGAAATTCCCGACGAACGGTTTTTCCGGCAGGGTCGGCAGGCCGTTAACCGCTTCGCACAGGTAGTCGTTCAGACCCTTTTCGTAGCGCCAGCTCTGTTCGGTGTTGTTAACGTGATCTTTAAAGGTGATTTCTACGCCTGGGCACAGCACCGCTTTGGCTTTCAGCAGGTGCGTCAGGCGGGAAACAGAAAAGCGTGGGCTGTCGAAGAAGCTTCCGTCAGGCCAGAAATGGACGCTGGTGCCGGTGTTGCGTTTACCGCACGTCCCGACGACCTGCAAATCCTGCACTTTTTCGCCGTTTTCAAACGCGATGTTATACACCTGTCCGTCGCGACGGACGTTCACTTCCACGCGCTTTGACAGGGCGTTAACCACGGAGATCCCCACGCCGTGCAAGCCGCCAGAGAACTGGTAGTTTTTGTTGGAGAACTTACCGCCCGCATGCAGACGGCAGAGGATCAGCTCAACGGCAGGAACCCCCTCTTCCGGGTGAATATCCACCGGCATGCCGCGGCCATCGTCGATGACTTCCAGCGACTGATCGGCGTGCAGGATAACGTCCACGCGTTTGGCATGACCTGCCAGCGCTTCGTCCACACTGTTATCAATTACTTCCTGGCCCAGGTGGTTTGGGCGCGTCGTATCGGTGTACATCCCCGGGCGGCGGCGAACCGGCTCAAGCCCGGTGAGTACCTCAATGGCATCAGCGTTATAGGTTTGCGTCATGATTTAAGCTAGCAATTCGCATTGATTGTCAGTGGCTGTGCAGTCCAAGAAAATCGACAATCTGGGTGAAATGATCTTCAAAGCCCGTGAAAGCATGGTTTCCGCCCTCTTCTACAGTCTGGCGGCAGGATGCGTAATACGCCACTGCCTGGCGGTAATCCAGCACTTCATCTCCCGTCTGTTGCAGCAGCCAGATAAGATCGGGCGCTTCAAGCGGGTCGACCTGCATAACTTTGAGATCGTAAATATGGCGTGACTCTAGCACATATTGTTGGCCGGTGTAGGGGTTCTCGTTTTCGCCAAGAAAGTCCCTTAACAGCTCAAATGGCCGGACCGCCGGGTTAACGACGACAGCGGGCAACATAAAGCATTGCGACAGCCAGGTGGCGTAGTAGCCGCCAAGGGACGAGCCGACAACGCCAAACGATTCGCCGCCGTGTTCAAGCACAATCGATTCCAGCATTTCTGCCGCGTCCGCCGGATAAGGGGGCAGCTGCGGAATAATCATCTCCACGTGCGGATGATGTTCGCTCAGCCACTGGCGAAACTGCGTCGCCTTTGCGGAACGCGGAGAACTGTTGAACCCGTGCAGATAGAGGAGCGTCGACATCAATAGCCTTCTGAAGCGGTATCCGGGCGGAACTGCGCGCCAGCCAGACGGCACACTTCGGTGGTCAGCGAGCCGTCGGCATGCAGGTCCAGCCAGCGCCAGCCCGGTGCGATGGTGTCCAGCGTGAAGTTAGCGCAATGGGGCTTGAACTGCACGCAGGTGGACGGCGTCGCGAGCAGGCGGCGACCGTTCCAGTCGAGATCCTGTTCCTGGTGAATGTGCCCACACAGCAAATTTTTCACGCGCGGGAATTTCGCCAGCACGCTATCCAGCGCCGCAGAGTTGCGTAAGCTGTGCTGATCAAGCCAGCTACAGCCCGCCGGCAGCGGATGATGATGCAGTAACAGCAGCGTATTACGATTCGGTTCGGCGGCCAGTTTTGTCTCCAGCCAGTCAAGCTGATAGTCGCTCAACTCACCGTGCGGAACGCCAAACACCTGACTGTCGAGGAGCAGAATTTGCCACTGGTCCCCCGTAAAGACACATTTTGCCGGCGAAATCCCCGCCTCCTGAAGCGAACTGTACATGGCGGGCTGAAAATCGTGATTGCCCGGTAGCCAGACGCAAGGCACACTAAAGCTCGCAATTCCTTCGGCGAAATGCTGATAGGCTGCGGAGGATTGATCCTGCGCCAGATCGCCTGTCGCGACGATCAGATCGCATGGCCGCTTTTCAGCATGGATCGCGTCAAGAACCGCCTGATAACTCTCCCAGGTGTTCACGCCCAGAAGCGTCTCATGCTTTTCGGCAAAAAGGTGGGTGTCGGTGATTTGTAATATCCTGACTGGCGCCCCACCAGCAACAGTCAGGTTCAACAGGCTTTCCAAATGGTGTCCTTAGGTAGGTTTATGACGCTAACAAACCGGAATCGCCATTGCTCCATGTGCTAAACAATATCTTAGCCAGTCGGCTAAAAACTGGTTAATTTGATGCTTTTCGTCGCGTTGATGCAACTTTTTATTCGGATAATCATACCGCGCTTTGAAGCGAAAGATCTGCTGGCTTGAACACACTTCAGCGACCATCGCATCATGATAAAGACGTACCGTCATTGACGGCAGGCTCCAGTAGCTGATGCTCGGCGCCGTTTGCTCAATCTCCACCAGCGTAGTGTAGCGCGTTGAATCTGTTATCGTTAACCGATACTGCGCGTTGCTCACCTGATAGCTTACCGTTTCGCCGGGCGCGTCGTTTCGCGGCAGCAGGCGGCGCAGCTGGGCAAAATTGGTTTCGCACAGGCGCATCATTTCTGGGAAGTCAGGTGTATAGCGCTTCATTTTTTCCACTCGTTTCGTAAATTCTGATGATGCAGTTGCAGCCATTGCAAGGCGATGACAGACGCTGCGTTGTCGATTAAACCCTCTTCTACCCATTGGTAAGCCTGCTCCCGACTCACCACATGAACCCGAATATCTTCGTTTTCATCTGCCAGACCGTGGATCCCTTTCGCTGTCGTGGCGTCCACTTCGCCCACCATAATAGATGAGCGTTCCGTTGTTCCCCCCGGACTTGCCAGGTAGCTCAACACCGGTTTCGTCCGACCGATCGCCAGGCCTGCCTCTTCCAGCGCCTCGCGGCGAGCGACGTCTTCGACCGACTCACCCTCCTCGATCATCCCGGCCACCATCTCCAGCAACCACGGCGTTTCGCTGGTATCATACGCCGCAATACGGACCTGCTCGACCAGCACGACTTCATCACGCACTGGGTCAAAGGGTAGCAAGACTGCCGCATGCCCGCGCTCAAAAATTTCGCGTTTGATTTCACCGCTCATTTCACCGTTAAACAGGCGATGCCTGAAACGGTAAAGTTCCATTGAAAAAAAACCGCTATAAAGCGTTTCTCGTGCAATAATTTCTACATCGTTTTTGGCGAAGGTGACAGGCACGTTTTCTGGTTTTTGCATCGGTCGAGTCCTGGTAGCAATGGTGATGAAATTGTGAATTTCAAGGCTGTTTGGCTGCCGTTTGTATGGCTATATGGTAGATTGGAGCAAATTACCGCCAGATGGCACGTTACGCCAACCTTTTGGTGTGGATGATTCTGTTAGAATCGGCAATTATTTTTAATTAGATCAGCGCTAATACTGCTTCACAACAAGGAATGCAAATGAAGAAATTGCTCCCCATCCTTATCGGCCTGAGCCTGACGGGCTTCAGTGCAATGAGCCAGGCAGAGAACCTGTTACAGGTCTACCAGCAGGCACGTCTGGGCAACCCTGATTTACGTAAATCAGCGGCCGATCGTGATGCTGCGTTTGAAAAGATTAACGAAGCACGTAGTCCACTGCTGCCGCAGTTAGGCTTAGGTGCAGATTATACCTACACTAACGGTTTTCGCGATAACAATGGCATCGACTCGAATGCCACCAGCGCCTCTTTACAGCTTACACAGACCCTGTTCGACATGTCCAAATGGCGTGAATTGAGTTTGCAGGAAAAGAGCGCAGGCATTCAGGATGTCACCTATCAGACCGATCAGCAAACGCTGATCCTGAATACCGCGACCGCCTATTTCCAGGTGCTGAGCGCGATTGACGCGCTCTCCTATACCGAAGCGCAGAAACAGGCGATTTACCGCCAGTTAGATCAAACCACCCAGCGTTTTAACGTAGGCCTGGTCGCGATCACGGACGTGCAGAACGCCCGTTCACAGTACGATACCGTACTGGCTAACGAAGTGACCGCACGTAACAACCTCGACAACGCACTGGAAGCACTGCGTCAGGTCACCGGTAACTACTATCCTGAGCTGGCCTCTCTGAACGTGGACAGTTTCAAAACGGACAAACCGCAGGCGGTTAATGCTCTGCTGAAAGAAGCGGAAAACCGTAACCTGACCTTATTGCAGGCGCGCCTGAGCCAGGATCTGGCACGCGAGCAGATCCGCCTTGCACAGGATGGTCACCTGCCAACCCTGAGCCTGAGCGCCTCTACCGGCGTATCGGATACCAGCTACAGCGGGTCTAAAACGACGTCTCAGGCCTATGACGACAGCAACGTTGGCCAGAACAAAGTGGGCCTCAGCTTCTCTCTGCCGCTGTACCAGGGCGGGATGGTTAACTCTCAGGTGAAACAGGCGCAGTACAACTTTGTGGGCGCCAGCGAGCAGCTGGAAAGCGCGCACCGTAACGTGGTGCAGACCGTGCGTTCTTCCTTTAACAACGTCAATGCCTCTATCAGTAGCATCAACGCTTACAAACAGGCCGTTGTCTCTGCGCAAAGCTCTCTGGACGCGATGGAAGCAGGCTACTCCGTCGGTACGCGTACCATCGTTGACGTGTTAGACGCAACGACCACGCTGTATAACGCGAAACAGCAGCTCTCCAGCGCACGTTACCAGTACCTGATTAACCAGCTGAACATCAAGCAGGCGCTGGGTACGCTGAACGAGCAGGATCTGCAAATGCTGAACAGTACGCTGGGTAAACCGGTATCCACGTCGCCTGACAGCGTGGCGCCGGAAAATCCAGAGCAGGATGCCGCGGTTGATAACTTCAACGCTAACGGCAGCGCCCCGGTTGCACAGCCAGCGGCAGCACGCAGCACCTCACCTGCCAGCAGCGGCACGAATCCGTTCCGCAACTAAGTGTGTCATCAGGCCCAGTGCGGCCTGATGCCCTCACCCCAGCCCTCTCCCACAGGGAGAGGGAGCACATTAATCCCCCCCGAACGTAAGCCAACGTAAAGATCCCCCGGATTTCGCCCCTCTTCGCTTCATTTTCAACCACTCATCCTCTATCCTGAGCGTTAATACCCCTGGGTCCTGGAAGACAAATATGAAACGGACAAAAACGATGAATCACGCGTCGTTCCGCAAAAGCTGGAACGCACGCCACCTGACACCTGTCGCGCTGGCGGTCACCGCCGTCTTTATGCTGGCAGGCTGTGAGCAAAGCGACGAAACGGTGTCGCTCTATCAAAACGCTGACGATTGTGCGAGCGCAACCGGTAAAGCCGCCGAGTGTACGACGGCCTATAACAACGCCCTGAAAGAGGCAGAACGTACCGCGCCGAAATATGCCTCACGCGAAGACTGTGTAGCCGAATTCGGCGAAGGCCAGTGCCAGCAGGCTCCTGCTCAGGCAGGTATGGCGCCGGAAAACCAGGCGCAGGCACAGTCCAGCGGTAGCTTCTGGATGCCTCTGATGGCGGGTTATATGATGGGCCGTCTGATGAGCGGCGGCGCGGGCTACCAGCAGCAACCGCTGTTTAGTTCTAAAAACCCAAACAGCCCGGCGTACGGTAAATACACTGATGCCACCGGCAAGGGTTACGGTGCTGCAACGCCTGGCCGTACGATGACCGTACCGAAAACCGCGATGGCACCGAAACCAGCCACTACCAGCACCATTACCCGTGGCGGCTTCGGTGAGTCTGTGGCGAAACAAACCACCATGCAGCGTAGTGCGACCGGCTCTTCGACTCGCTCAATGGGCGGCTGATCATGGAACGAGTCAGTATTGTCGAGCGCCCGGACTGGCGCGAAAAAGCCACCGAATACGGTTTCAACTTTCACACCATGTACGGCGAGCCGTACTGGTGTGAAGACGCTTACTATAAGCTCACGCTCGCGCAGGTCGAAAAGCTTGAAGAGGTGACCGCAGAACTGCACCAGATGTGCCTGAAGGTGGTAGAGAAAGTCATCGACAGCGATGAGCTGATGACCAAATTCCGCATTCCGAAGCACACCTGGAGCTTTGTTCGTCAGTCCTGGAAAACGAACCAGCCTTCGCTCTACTCTCGCCTCGATTTGGCATGGGATGGCGTTGGTGAACCGAAGCTTTTAGAAAACAACGCAGATACGCCAACCTCCCTGTACGAAGCCGCGTTCTTCCAGTGGATCTGGCTGGAAGATCAGGCGAATGCCGGAAACTTGCCGGAAGGCAGCGACCAGTTCAACAGCCTTCAGGAAAAACTGATTGAGCGTTTCGCCGAACTGCGTGAACAGCACGGTTTCAACCTGTTGCACCTCGCCTGCTGTCGCGATACCGAAGAAGATCGCGGTACGGTTCAGTATTTGCAGGACTGCGCAGCCGAAGCGGAAGTGGCGACGGAATTCCTCTATATCGAAGAGATCGGTTTAGGTGAAAAAGGTCAGTTTACGGACACGCAGGATCAGGTGATCAGCAACCTGTTCAAGCTCTACCCGTGGGAATACATGCTGCGCGAAATGTTTTCTACCAAGCTGGAAGACGCCGGTGTGCGCTGGCTGGAACCAGCCTGGAAGAGCATTATCTCCAATAAAGCCCTGCTGCCAATGCTGTGGGAGATGTTCCCGAACCACCCGAACCTGCTGCCTGCTTACTTTGCCGAAGATGATTTCCCGCCGATGGAGAAATACGTCGTTAAGCCAATCTTCTCCCGTGAAGGCGCGAACGTCTCGATTATCGAAAACGGTAAAACGCTGGAAGCGGTTGAAGGGCCGTACGGTGAGGAAGGGATGATCGTCCAGGCGTTTTATCAACTGCCGAAGTTTGGCGACAGCTATACGCTGATCGGCAGCTGGCTTATTAACGATCAGCCTGCCGGGATTGGTATTCGCGAAGATCGCGCGCTGATTACGCAGGATCTGTCGCGTTTCTACCCGCATATTTTTATTGAATAAGACTTGCCGGGTGGCGGCTTCGCCTTACCCGGACTACATGTCGAGCGTAGGCCCGGTAAGCGCAGCGCCACCGGGCATGTTTTACCCCACCTGCACCGACAGCATACTCAAGCTCCCCATCTCAATACCGTCGACCGGTGTTGTAATAACCTCCTGACCGTCCCATGCGCCTAATACATACAGCAATGGCAAGAAGTGTTCCGGCGTCGGGTTAGAGAGCGAACCGCCGTCGTGATCCAGATAGTTCACCAGCGGATGTGTTTCTACCGGCCCTTGCCAGGTCAGGTTGTCTTTTACATAGTCATTAAAGGCTGTTGCCCAAGGGTACGGCGTATTTTCACCGTGCCAGCGTACCGTACGCAGGTTATGCACCACGTTGCCACTGGCAATCAGCATGATGCCCTCATCACGAAGCGAAGCCAGCTTACGCCCCATCTCCATGTGCCAGGCAGCCGGTTTGGTGCTGTCGATACTCAGTTGCACCATCGGGATATCCGCATCAGGATACATCTTAATCAGCACGCCCCATGAGCCATGGTCAAAGCCCCAGGCTTCTTTGTCCAGGGTGACCGGGAAAGGTGCCAGCAAATCCACCAGCGTTTGCGCCAGCTCAGGCGAACCGGGGGCCGGATAATGCGTATCGTACAGCGCCTGCGGAAAACCGCCAAAATCATGGATCGTTTTTGGCGCTTCCATGGCCGTCACGCCGGTACCCCGGGTAAACCAGTGCGCAGAGACCACCACAATTGCCTTCGGACGCGGTAACGTCTTACCCAGCTGACGCCAGGCGCGGGTATAGACGTTATCTTCCAGAACGTTCATGGGGCTGCCATGGCCTAAAAACAGTGCTGGCATACGAGAAGGAGACATGGTGATATCCTTAGAGGAAGTGACAAAGTGATGGGCCTACATTACGCGCATTCAGGTGAAGATGAACGTAGATAACCGTGAAGATCATCATCAGGAAATTTGAATGCCAGATATCGCTTAAGGAGAATGCATGTCAGTACCTTTGATTTTGACCTTACTTGCGGGCGCCGCGACCTTTATCGGTGCGTTCCTTGGGGTACTCGGTCAAAAACCCTCTAATCGCCTGCTGGCCTTCTCGCTGGGTTTCGCCGCCGGGATCATGCTGCTTATCTCGCTGATGGAGATGCTGCCCGCCGCGCTTCACGCCGAAGGGATGTCGCCTGTTCTGGGCTATGGCATGTTTATCATTGGCCTGCTGGGTTATTTTGCACTCGACCGTATCCTTCCTCACGCGCACCCGCAGGATCTAATGCAAAAAAGCGTTGCCCCCATCCCTGGCAATATCAAACGCACGGCCATTCTGCTGACGCTGGGTATCAGCCTGCATAACTTTCCGGAAGGTATCGCCACCTATGTCACGGCCAGCAGCAACCTGGAAATGGGTTTTGGTGTCGCGCTGGCCGTTGCTTTGCACAATATTCCTGAAGGACTTGCCGTTGCCGGGCCCGTTTATGCCGCCACGGGTTCAAAACGTACAGCTGTCTTTTGGGCGGGTATCTCCGGGATGGCTGAAATTCTCGGCGGCGTGCTGGCGTGGCTGATCCTCGGTAGCCTCGTATCCCCGGTTGTAATGGCTGCAATTATGGCTGCCGTGGCCGGGATTATGGTCGCGCTCTCTGTCGATGAGCTGATGCCGCTGGCAAAAGAGATCGATCCCAACAATAACCCAAGCTACGGCGTGCTGTGTGGAATGTCAGTGATGGGGATGAGTCTGGTTCTGCTACAAACGGCAGGTATTGGTTAAGAATTAATGCCTCCGTTTCATACGGAGGCATTATACTATTCAAAATAACAATCCTATATATTTATCCTATAATAACTCACCAAATATAAACCCATTAGAATTTCAAAAAAAGGCGTCTCTTAAGATAGCCTGAAAATATTAATTAAAAGCACCTACAAATATATTTAAGTCACGTTAATCGCGTATTTCCACCCCAATCCGTATACTTTGCAAGCATACTGAAATTAATATTCACATTATGAATCACTCTGAAAAAGGATATTTCCATGTATATGGGTAAGAAATTACTGTTAGCAGCGGCTATGGCTGGCATTGTGTCGGGTTCTGCTTTTGCTGAAGATCAAGGCTCTGGCAAAATCAAATTCAAAGGTGTTGTTATTGACGCACCGTGCAGCATCGCACCAGACAGCGTTGATAAAGAAGTCGATCTGGGTGAAGTGACTACGGCCGTTATCAACGCCAACAAAAAATCCACGCCGGTTCCGGTCGATATTAATCTGGAAAACTGCCAGCTTGACGATCCGGCAGACGAAACCGACACGCCAATTACCAAAGTGGATGTCACCTTCACCAGCGCAGCGACAGACGCGACAGACACCAGCCTGATGAGTAACACCTATGCAAGTGGTGCGCAGAACGTGGGTGTACGTCTGCTGGATAATGCGGAGGCTGCTATCACGCTGGGAGAATCCAACGAGGTTGAGTTGCTGGCAGGATCAACCACCCAGACGCTGCATTTCAAAGCGGTTATGGAAGTCCCCACGGGTAAAACTGCGACGGCAGGCCAGGTTGAAGCCACGGCTAAGGAAGGTGCGAACAA
>NZ_JADDTS010000055.1:49012-66967 GCF_015159675.1 Enterobacter cloacae complex sp. S2 | reverse complement strand
TTGTTCGCACCTTCCTTAGCTTGCAGATCTGCATTGATGTTATTCACATTAGTAATCGTCTGGTTCAGTAATGACGTATTACCCGCTACGTTAGTATTAGTGGAATCAATTGAGGATTGCAGTTTTTCGCGATCGCCTTGCAGGTTGTAAATCTGGATAGCCTGGCGATTATTATCACTCTCAACAACATCTAAATCATATACACGGTTATCTGTACCATTAAGGTGAAAACCTGAAGCAGGGTTATTTTGATCATACAGAACAGCAGACGCAGCATTAGCATTATCAACGATACTGGCAAACAGAGTACCAATGACAGCGATTACTGCTTTGTTGAAGAATTTCATTTAAAAGGCTCACATCATTAGAAAGAAAAAATCACATTAGCGTTATGGCTTACGTTTGGTTGTGCAGAGCAAAACGGGTAAGTTTAAGTATTTAAGGGTTTTTGTATTTATTTAATTTCATTGCTGAACTATAGTTATTTTGCACCTAAAAATATTGATTTAAATCAAGATTTATTTGAATGATTAAAAGTGGATAAGGTACGTGTGTTTTATTTTTTTTCTATTAAAAACAAAAGGTTGCTGATGATTGTTTTAGTCTCTATATTTAACTTGATGATAAAAATGAAATTTTATTTCAATTTGATTTTAATGTTCTTTAAATGTACTCGTTTGTTAGTTTTGGGATATGGTTTCATTTGAAAGTATTAGTGTGTGAAACTGAAAGTTTACATTGAATCAGTAAGTTTTGAGGTGAAAAAAAACCAGAAAAGTATCAGGAGAACGTAACGTAAGTTTTAAATGGGAGGGTGTTGGAAAAGCTGGGCGTCTGGTGTGCAGAATGATGATCAGGCGAAGGGTTCTCTTTTTCATAATTGTTGAGATAGTTACTGTCAGTATTATGTGGCTATATATGTTGTACCTGGTGAGATTCAGAACAGGGGAGTTAAAGAAGACATTCTTTATATAGTTTGCGGATTTCAGGTGTAATACCTGCTTTGATAAAACGAAACATCTTGCGCCCTGCCTATGGCCACGGTTACACTAAGTACCTACATATTCTTTTTATGTAACTGATTGTATTGTAATTAATTTGACTCGGGGTGCCCTTCTTTGTGAAGGCTGAGAAATACCCGTATTACCTGATCTGGATAATGCCAGCGTAGGGAAGTCAGATGCCTACCCGGTCATCGCTTCTTCACGCACGGCAGGAGCGAAACCATGCAGCCTGACCTGCTCGACTCACACGTTTTACATCAATTCCGAACCCGTTCCCCGCTCACGCACTGTATGACCAACGATGTCGTGCAGACCTTCACCGCCAACGTTTTGCTCGCGCTGGGTGCTTCCCCGGCAATGGTGATCGAAGCCGAGGAAGCGGAACAGTTTGCCGCGCTTGCCGATGCTCTGCTCATCAACGTGGGTACACTCACCGCGCCGCGCGCCCAGTCGATGCGTCGGGCCATTGAGAGCGCGGTAGCCGCGGGTACGCCCTGGGTTCTGGATCCGGTTGCGGTTGGCGCGCTGGCGTATCGCACCCGATTTTGCCAGCAAATATTGTCCCTCAAACCTGCGGCCATTCGTGGAAACGCCTCCGAAATCCTCGCCCTTGCCGGAATGAGTGCGGGCGGGCGCGGGGTTGATTCCACCGATACGGCGGCGAGCGCGTTGACCGCTGCGCAGACGCTCGCCCGCCAGACCCATGCCGTTGTGGTCGTCACAGGAGAAGTGGATCATATCACTGATGGTCAGCGAACCCGTACGGTCGCGGGCGGCGACCCGCTGATGACCCGCGTGGTGGGAACAGGCTGTGCGCTCTCTGCGGTCGTCGCCGCCTGCTGTTCGCTGCCTGGCGACAGACTTGATAATGCGACGGCAGCCTGCGGCTTTATGAAGCGCGCAGGGTCAGCTGCACTGACTCACAGCCGGGGCCCCGGCAGCTTTGCCCCGGCGTTTCTGGATGCGCTTTACGCGCTGGAGGAGCTGGTATGACACGCATTAATGCCTTGACTATTGCGGGAACCGATCCCAGCGGCGGAGCGGGGATCCAGGCAGACCTGAAAACCTTCTCTGCGCTCGGCGCTTACGGATGCTCGGTTATCACCGCGCTGGTGGCGCAAAACACGCGCGGTGTACAGTCGGTATATCGTATTGAGCCGGATTTTGTCGCCGCACAGCTGGATTCGGTATTCAGCGATGTACGCATCGACACCACCAAAATCGGCATGCTTGCAGAGGCGGACATTGTTGAAGCGGTCGCTGAACGTCTCAAACGTTATCAGATAAAAAACGTGGTGCTCGATACCGTGATGCTGGCCAAAAGCGGCGATCCGTTGCTCTCCGCCTCTGCCGTCGACACCCTGCGTAAAAAGCTGCTGCCGCAGGTGGCGCTGATCACGCCAAACCTCCCTGAAGCCGCCGCGCTGCTGGATGCGTCACACGCGCAAAACGAACGTGAGATGAAAGAGCAGGGCAATGCGCTGCTGGCGATGGGATGCAGCGCGGTGCTGATGAAAGGCGGTCATCTTGATGATGCAGAAAGCCCGGACTGGCTCTTCACCCGCGATGGCGCTCAACGTTTCACCGCCCCGCGGGTACAGACCAAAAACACCCACGGCACGGGATGTACGCTCTCGGCGGCGCTGGCGGCGCTGCGTCCCCGAAACGCGAACTGGGCGGATACGGTGCAGGAGGCGAAGATCTGGCTCTCGTGCGCGCTGGCAAAAGCCGATTCTCTGGAAGTGGGTCACGGTATTGGGCCGGTTCACCATTTTCATGCATGGTGGTAAGCCGTATACTGGCATAAAACCTTATGCCAGAGAAAAACAGAGATGGAACAAGCGCATACCCGGTTAATTGCTCAACTCAAGGAACGAATTGCCGCACCGGACAACACGCCGTTGTACCTGAAATTTGCCGAAACGGTTAAAAACGCGGTACGCAGCGGCGTGCTCGCGCACGGTAATATTTTGCCGGGCGAGCGCGATCTGAGCCAGCTGGCCGGTGTGTCGCGCATTACGGTGCGTAAAGCGATGCAGGCGCTGGAAGAGGCCGGCGTCGTCACCCGCGCGCGTGGATACGGTACGCAAATCAACAATATCTTTGAATATTCGCTAAAAGAGGCGCGCGGGTTTTCTCAGCAGGTGGTGCTGCGGGGCAAAACGCCCAACACGCTGTGGGTTAATAAACGCGTCGTGAAATGTCCGGAGGAGATCGCCCGCCACCTTTCCCTTGCGCCGGACAGCGATGTATTTCTGCTTAAGCGCATCCGCTACGTGGATGACGATGCGGTATCAATAGAGGAGTCCTGGGTACCGGTAGGATTAATCCCCAATCCGGACGACATCGGCGTCTCGCTTTACGATTACTTCCGCAGCCAGAATATCTTTCCGCAGCGCACCCGTTCCCGCGTCAGCGCCCGGATGCCGGACAGCGAGTTTCAGGCGCATATCAAGATGGACGATAAGATACCGGTGCTGGTGATCAAGCAAGTCGCGCTCGATCAACAGCACCGGCCAATTGAGTACAGCATCAGCTACTGCCGCAGCGACCTATACGTCTTTGTGTGCGAGGAGTAGGACCTCGCGCGTGGGCGCGCAGTCGCCACCGCGATGGCTGACTACCCAGGCGGCTACGGCATTGCCAAGCTGCACCGCCTCTGGCAGTGACCATCCCGCGGCCAGCCCGGCAAGGGTACCTCCCGCATGGCTGTCACCCGCGCCGATGGTATCGACCACGGTAGCAGGAAACGCCGGAACGTGTCCGGAAGCGTCACCGTCGTACCAGACCGCCCCGTCTTTATCATGGCGTACGATCAGCGCAGCGCCAAACCTCTGCTGCCACCGTGTGCCGAGCTCTTCCACGTTTACGCCAAGCCATTCGGCGGCAAGTTCCGCCTCCTGACGATTGAGCGAGACGATTGGTTTGCAGGCCATGATCCGCGCCATCAGCGGGTCGGGAATATCCGCGATGCGCGGACCGAAATCGATAAAGAGCGTCGCATCCTGAAGACTTTCCAGCCAGGCCGTCAGCAGCTCACCGCTGGGGGACGCCAGCTGGTAGCCGGACAAAGAGATCAGGCTCCCTGCCGGCACGCTTAACCCGTCCAGCCAGCGCTGCTGCCACTGGTTCTCCACGCCGCTAAACGACATAAAGGTCCGTTCACCGTCAGGCTCCACCAGCGCCAGGCACCAGCCGTTATCGCCCATTTCCGCTTCCACGGCGCTGTGCAGATCCTGCTTCGCCATGGCGTTACGGATAATATCGGCCCACACGCCGTGGCCGACGGGAAGGGCGTTTTGCGCAGCAATGCCGAGCCGCTTCAGGGCGATGGCGATATTCAGCGCGCAGCCGCCAATATTCACTCCCTGTTGCTTCAGCTCGATATCACACCCGCGCCAGGGCAGGGCGTAGGCGTCGGCAATCACGTCGATAACCGCCGCGCCGAGTACCGTTACGGGGCGCGTGGCGTGAAGGGTTTCGAGACGGCGGGCAAAAGCACTCATACGCCCTCCCTTTGCTCCCGGAAGTGCAGCAGTTTTTCGCAGTAGTGGCCGAAATCGAGCCGGTTTACGGCATCAAGTTCGTTTTTGAGTGCCGGATCAATGGCCTGTACACCGTGCAGCGCGCCGCAGATGGCCGTTGCCATCGCGCCGATAGTGTCAGTATCACCGCCCAGGTTGGCGCATAACACCGCGCAGCGGTTCGGATCGGTACCCGCGAGTTCGACCATCGCAATCGCCGCCGGAACGGACTCAAGGGTGCTCGTGCCCGCGCCAATAAGCTGATAGATCTGCTCGCTGGCGGACTCGGTACCGTTGGCTTCGCGCACGGTTTTCAGGGCCAGCTCAATACGAGCGGAAAGCGATGCGCTGAAGGTGGTCGTGTTCGCCTCCTGCGCCGCACGGGCAATACCCGGCAGGGCATCGGCGATGTGATGCCAGCGCTCGCCGTCGATAGCGCGTGAAACCGCCCAGGCGATCACCACCGCACCGGCGATGGCGAGATCCGATTTATGGGTCGGGCTGGAGGCTAACGCAACCTGTTCCACAAAGTGCGCCAGACGCGTGGCTGGCAGCAGGCATCCCAGCGGGGAGGCGCGCATCGCCGCCCCGTTGGTGACGCCGTTGTTTTCCAGCTGGCTCACCGGCTTGCCGTCACGGATGGCGTTCAGGGCAATTTTGGAGGTCGGGCCGAGCACATTCTTATTGAACGCGTCAAAATCCAGCGCCCAGTCCAGAATATGCTTACCGATAACGTCAGGGTTAATTTCCCCGTCGCATTCGATAATCGCGTCGGCCAGGCACAGCGCCATCGACGTATCATCCGTAAATTCGGCCTGCTTAAAGTAACAGGCGGCATTATTCTCAGCCGGGCCGGGTAAGAAACGGTCGATCCAGCCGAAGTGCGCTTTCACCCGCTTGCGCGGCCACAGCTCCGACGGCATCCCCATCGCATCCCCTAACGCCTGCCCGTAAAGAGCACCGAGAATACGGTCTTGTTTCATTTAACTTCCCCTCGTGTCAGCGCGGTATCGCCATCAACCACCTCAATTGCGGTGATCTCTTTATCCGATTCGCGGAAAAACAGCATAAACAGCACGGCAATCACCACAATCATGATTGCACCAAACGTCCACATTCCGGCCCAGTTGAAGGTCAGCCCATTCACCGGCTCTTTATATGCGAACATTTTTTCCATCATCACGCCGCCGAGACGGTAACCCAGCAGGCTACCAAAGCCCTGACAGCACAGCGTGATCAAGCCCTGCGCCGCGTTGCGCATGTGCACTGGCGCTTTTTTATCCACGTAGATGTACGCGGTGACGTAATAGAAGTCATAGCTTACGCCGTGCAGCAGAATGCCGAGGAACAGCAGGGCGTAGGTGAAGTATTGCTCGGCGCCGCCGTAAACAAAGAAACCGTAGCGAATGGCGGCGGTGATCAGGCCCAGCAGCAAGACCTTCTTAATACCAAAGCGTTTGGTAAAGAATGGCAGAGCGAGCATGAAGAAGATTTCAGAGAACTGGCCGAGGGTCATCCAGCCGGTGGCGTTTTTCATCCCCACTTCGGTGAGATAGCCGTTGGCAAAGATATAGTAGAAGGCCAGCGGCATGGCGAACAGGAACGAGCAGAAGAAGAACACCAGGAAGTTTTTATCGCGCAGCAGGATCAGCGCATCCAGCCCCAGCATCACTTTGAAATCCAGCTTGCCGGTACTCTTCGGCGGGGTATTCGGCAGGAACAGCGCGAAGACGCCAAGCAGAAGGGAGCTGGCAGCGGTCATCAGCAGCGGGATATTGGTGTCAGAGATGTCGCTATAGCCCATCATCTGCGGCAGGAAGCCGCACGCCAGGCCGGAGGCAATCCAGCCGATGGTGCCCATCACGCGGATGCGCGGGAAATCAGCCTCCACGTCATCGACGTTCGCGAAGGCGATGCTGTTGGTCAGCGCGATGGTCGGCATATAGGTCAGGGAGTAGGCCAGCAGCAGCGGGAAGAAGGTGCTGAACTGGGTTTGCTGTGCTGCGAAATACATCAGAATCGCGCCAGCGAACATCAGCACGGCCAGCACTTTCTGGGCGGCGAAGAAACGGTCCGTCAGCGAGCCGACAAGGATGGGAGAGAGGATCGCGGCAATCGCGGTACAGGCGTACGACCAGCCAATTTCCCCGGCGGTAAACCCGCTCTTACTCAGCCACAGCCACAGCGGCACAAACCATGCGCCCCAGATAAACCATTCAACGAACATCATGAATGACAGTTGGACTTTCGTTTTCATTTTTTAATCCTGCATGTCAGAGGTACGCATGTAACATACCATGTGATAATACCTTTTAAATACCTTTAAGGCGATTGTTTGATCAGTGTAACAAAAATGTTGTACACGAAACGAGCCAGCAGATTGTGCTTAAAAAAGTTGCAAATGGTGGAAAATAGGTTAAGTCGGTACCAGGCTTAGTCTGCCTGCCAAAACGTGGGCTTGGATCACACGCTCCGACATCATGTCGGACTTACGGGAGCATCACTATGACTGATATTGCGCAACTGCTTGGCAAAGACGCCGACAGCCTTTTACAGCATCGTTGTATGACCATTCCAGCCGACCAGCTTTATCTGCCTGGCCATGATTACGTAGACCGCGTCATGGTCGACAACAACCGTCCGCCTGCCGTACTGCGAAACATGCAGACGCTTTACAATACCGGTCGTCTGGGCGGGACCGGGTATCTCTCCATTCTGCCCGTTGACCAGGGCGTAGAGCACTCGGCGGGAGCGTCGTTTGCTGCTAACCCGCTCTACTTTGACCCGAAAAACATTGTCGAGCTGGCGATTGAAGCGGGCTGTAACTGTGTGGCATCGACCTATGGCGTGCTGGCCTCCGTTTCCCGCCGCTATGCTCACCGCATTCCGTTCCTCGTCAAGCTGAATCACAACGAAACCCTGAGCTACCCAACCGAATACGACCAGACACTGTACGCCAGCGTCGAACAGGCGTTCAACATGGGTGCGGTAGCGGTCGGGGCGACTATCTATTTTGGCTCTGAGCAGTCGCGTCGGCAGATAGAAGAGATCTCTGCCGCGTTTGAGCGCGCGCACGAGCTGGGGATGGTGACCGTATTGTGGGCCTATCTGCGTAACAACGCGTTTAAGAAAGACGGCGTGGATTACCACGTATCAGCGGATCTGACCGGTCAGGCAAATCACCTGGCGGCAACCATCGGCGCGGACATCGTGAAACAGAAAATGGCCGAGAATAACGGCGGGTATAAAGCGGTGAACTTTGGCTATACCGACGACCGCGTCTACAGCAAGCTGACCAGCGACAACCCTATTGATCTGGTGCGCTACCAGCTGGCTAACTGCTACATGGGCCGCGCCGGGCTGATTAACTCCGGCGGTGCAGCAGGCGGTGAAACCGATCTGACCGACGCGGTGCGCACGGCGGTGATTAACAAACGCGCCGGCGGAATGGGGCTGATCCTGGGCCGCAAAGCGTTTAAAAAATCCATGGCCGACGGCGTGAAGCTGATTAATGCGGTTCAGGATGTCTATCTGGACAATAAAGTGACGATTGCCTAATCGCACGCATCTTCCTGCCGGGATAAGCGTGACCCGGCAGGAAAGTTCTCTCGCTTACTCCTTCAGCGTTTCAGGATGAGGAGTATTCAGCAGACCCGCCATCCCTCTCTTGCTGCTATTTGCTTTTTCTAAGCCCGGCTGCGTGACGCGGATAAAGGCACACAGAACAAAAGCCAGCAGATAAAGCACCGTATAGGCGATGACCACGCCGAGCGTGCTGAACCAGGGCAGCAGCACCACGGCAATCGCCGGCGCAAGGAAGTTAGACAGGCCGGCTGACAGGTTATACACCGAAATCGCCGCCCCCTTGTGCCGCGGCTCCAGCGCCGGGAACACCGCCGCCATCGGTACGAAGGCCGCCACAAAAATCCCCAGCGCGATGGCCGGGACCAGCGCCATGGCAAAGTTATGCCCGAAGTGCTGCGGAATGTAGTAAAACGCCAGGCTCGAGAGCGCCATCCCGATGCAGCCAAACCAGCGCACCACCCGCATCCAGCCCATTTTTTCCGCCACCACGCCCCAGAAGACGTTCGAGAAGATGGTGGTGAAGAAGAATACCGCCCAGACCTGAAGCCACTCGGAGGTGGTGAAGCCCAGTTCGTCAACAAACATCATCGGCATGATGACGGCAAACCCGAACAGGGAGAGGGTGTTGATGATACGCACCATGCTGGAGAGCAGGATACTGCGGTTGGTGTAGAGCAGCGTCGCCGCACGGCCCAGCTCGGCGAATTTTTCCCGGGTGGAGAGATTATGCATGTGCGTTGGGGTTTTGACGCTGCGCAGGGATACCATGGCGATGATTCCCCCCGCCAGACAAAACGCCAGTGCCAGCCACAGGGTGCCCATCTCCCCGATGTGCGGAATGGTAAAGCTCGGAATATAACTGCCCGCCACGCCAATACCTACGGAATAAACCGCCCAGTACCAGCCCAGCGCCGAGCTGGATTTATCGCTACGCACATTATGAATAATGACCACGATGAAGGCGTACAAAAATAACGGGTAGGCCAGACCGCGGATCCCATAGAACAGCAGAATTAATGCGTAATTTGCCTGACCCAGACCAAAAACGAGAAACAGGACGTGGAAAACGCACCACAGGACGAAGCCAATCAGCATGGTTTTTTGCGGGGTGATGATTTCAGCCACCACGCCGGAGATCCACGCGGAGAGCGCCGCCGCGAGACCGTAGAGCGTGAAGGCGAAAGAGGCTTCAGCAGGCGTGAAGCCCAGTGATTTAATATAGTGCGACAGGAATGCCAGCTCGAAACCGTCACCCGTCATAAAGACCGCGATCGCCAGATATCCCCATAGCAGGTTCAGCGGCAATCCCAGCCACTGTTTATTTATTTCGGACATATTGACCTCGTTTGTAGCGTACAGGTAAGCCCACACCGGAAATATTCCGGCGTGAGTTTTCTTATTGTCTTTTTCTCTAAATATACTGACGTGTATTTATTCTCTGATTACTGTCGCAGTTTGTTGTAACTGCTTATAAGCCTCGTATCGACGCAGATGAAGGGACTGAAAGTTCGCTTGCGGATAGAAATATTTATCCACGTGGGTAAATTGTTTCATGGCATCGGTCACTGAAGGCGCTATATTTCCCGCCACCGCCCCGAGAATGGCCGAACCCAGTAATACCGGTTCGCTGCATTGGGTCGCTAACACCGGCAGCCCGCAGGTATCTGCCAGCAGCTGGCGAACGAAAGGGTGCTGGCCCGCGCCGCCGCTGATAACGATATTTTCGGTCTGTACGCCGCATTCACGCTGGGCGTCAATGATTTGTCGCAAACCGTAACCGATACCACACAGACCGGCCACATACAGTGCCATCAGGTTATTGATATCGTTCTCCATGCCCAGCCCGCAGATCGTGGCCCGCGCATGGGGATCGGCAAAGGGCGCGCGGTTACCCAGAAATTCGGGTACCACGTGCAGTCCTGCTGCCAGGTTCACCGCCTCTGAGGCGGTGGCGAAGGTCTGTAAAAGCCTGTCCGCCAGGTAAACCGGCAGCGGCAGGTCTGACTCCTGTGCCAGCTGGCGCGCTTGCGGTGCGGCAGGATGGAAACTTAATAACCGATCGATAGCGGCACCCGCGGCGCTTTGTCCGCCCTCAATCAGCCACAGTCCAGGTACCATCGCGCTAAAATAAGGCCCCCAAACGCCGGGCACAAAAACGGCGCTCTCGGCGCTGGTCATGGTGCACGATGAGGTGCCAAAGACATACGCAAGATTGTTCAGCGCGCCGCCGCCAACGCCCAACGTCCCGATGCCGCCAGCGTGGGCATCAATTAACCCTACCGCCACCGGCGTGCCTGGCAGCAAGCCCATCTCACGCGCGGCCTGCTCCGTTAAGCCCTCGCCGCAAGGGGTGCCGGGGGCGGCAATATGCTGCCCTATGCGGACAAAATCTTCTCCGGCCAGCTCGTCCAGGCCAACGGTGCGGAAATAGTCCGGGTCCCAGCGATTCTCATGGGCCAGCCACGTCCATTTACAGGTTACGGTACAGATGGAACGGGTGACATCGCCCGTCGCGCGCCAGGTCAGGAAATCGGCCAAATCGAAAAATTGCCAGGCGCGATCGTAGACCTCACGATGGTTTTCTTTCAGCCACAGCAGCTTGGGCGTCTCCATTTCGGGCGATATTTTTCCGCCAACATAGTCCAGCACCGGATGATGGGTGGCGTTGATGCGCTCCGCCTGGTCTGTCGCACGGTGATCCATCCAGACGATGATATTGTTTTCCGCTTCACCGTCAGGGCTGACCGCCAGCGGTTCGCCATTGTTGTCCAACACCACCAGCGAGCAGGTGGCGTCAAACCCGATGCCGGCAACGCTCTGCGGAGTCGTCCCGGAGCGCGCCAGCGCCTCGCGGATGCAGCGGCAAATGGCCTGCCAGATCTCGGCGCTGGACTGCTCCACGCGGCTTCCGCTGCGGTGCACGGTGGCAATTTTCTGCGTCGCGTGGGAAAGCAGCCTGCCGCTGAGATCGAAAATGCCCGCGCGGACGCTGCCGGAGCCGACGTCTACGCCGATAACGGTTTCAGGTGTACTCTTCATCCTTGCGGCCCTTAAAGATCGACGCTGTTAGGCAGAATCACCAGATCCCGGACGGTAACGTTCTTCGAACGGGTCACCATGAACAACACCGATTCTGCGACTTCAATCGGCTGCATCAGGCTGCCGTTTGCCAGCGCTTCATCCATTTTGGCCTGCGGCCAGTCGTCGAGCAGAGCCGTCACTACCGGCCCAGGCAGAACGGCTCCGACGCGTACGCCATGTTCCGCGACCTGACGACGGGTGGTATGCACGAACGCCTGAACGGCAAATTTGGACGCGGTGTAGATCGGCTCCCAGATAACCGGCACCACGCCCGCAATGGAGCTGGTGAAGATAATATCGCCTGACTTCTGCGCAATCATATGCGGCAGTACGGCGCGAACGCAGCGGAAGGCGGCGTTGATATTCAGGTTCAGTACGCGATCCCAGACGTCCGGGTCGCCTTCAGCAACCGGCCCGCCGATGTAGGCGCCTGCATTGGCGTGAAAAATATCCAGGCCGCCGGCGAGGCCGACAATGTCGCTCAGCATCGCGTCGACTTGCTCGGGTTTGAACAGATCGATTTGCAGGGCAAACGCGTTCTCGCCCAGCTCGGCGACGATGCGCTGAAGCTTCTCGCCTTCACGGTCGATTAACACCACCTTTGCGCCAGCGCCGAGCAGCGTTTTTGCACACTCCAGGCCAATACCTGAGGCGGCGCCAGTGATAGCAGCGACTTTGCCCTGAAGGGAACTATTCATGGAGGGGACAGAGTGATTCATTTTATAATCCTTTATGCAGAGATGATTTTTAGGGTGTGTCTGCTTTCGCGTGAAGAACGGGGGTTCTGACTGACGCGTGAAGCAAACTGCTCAATCGATGAAGCAGATCTAGCACTTGCTTATTTCTCCAGCAAGAGACATTCAAAATGAAGAGGCGATTTTGTGACGCGCGTTGAGAAAACGAAGAAAACGACCATTTACGATCTGGCGGAACTCACCGGCGTTTCTGCCAGCGCGGTGAGCGCTATTTTGAATGGCAACTGGAAGAAACGCCGCATCAGCGCCAGCCTGGCAGAGAAGGTAACCCGCATTGCACAAGAGCAGGGCTACGCGGTTAACCGTCAGGCAAGCCTGCTGCGCAGCAAGAAATCGAACGTTATCGGCATGATTGTGCCGAAATATGACAACCGCTATTTCGGCTCTATAGCGGAAAAATTCGAAGAGATGGCGCGTGCCAGAGGGCTGTTGCCGATTATTACCTGCACACGCCGACAGCCGGAACTCGAGCTGGATGCCGCCCGTGCCATGCTCTCCTGGCAGGTTGACTGGGTCATTGCCACGGGGGCGACACACCCGGACAAAATTGCTGAACTCTGTCATCAGGCGGGCGTACCTACGCTAAATCTTGATCTGCCGGGTACCCTGGCGCCCTCTATCATTTCGGATAACTACGGCGGCGCGAAGATGCTGACAGAGCGGATCCTCGCCAGCAGCTTTAAACGGTTTGGTTCGCTGGCTCCGCTGACCTTCGTGGGCGGACGCCGGAGTGATAACAACACCGCAGAGCGCCTGCGCGGGTTCCTTGATGCCCATCAGGCCCATGGGCTGACCGTTCCGGAACAGCAGCTGCTGGTCACCGGATACTCGTCATTGCGCGTGGAGGAGCAGCTCAGAGCCATCTTCCCGTCGCCATCGACGGCGCTAAAGGGACTGTTTGTCAATTCGACCATTTCGCTGGAGGGGGTGGTACGTTGGCTGGCCCAATACGGGCAGACCGGCCAAAATCAGCCGCCGATGGGTTGTTTTGACTGGGACCCATTTGTCTCTCTGCTGGGACATGATATCGACATGGTGCGCCAGGACGTCCCGGCGATGCTGGAGAAGGTATTTGAAATTCTCGATTCCGGTGATACCTCGGTCAGGCGTATTGAGATCCCACCGGAACTGATTGGCAGCCAGAGCGTCACGGGCTAGCCCTGACGCGTCAGCAGCCAGCGCGCGGTCTGTTCATCCGTCACCAGACCGTTTACCCAGCCGCCTTTGAGGGCGGCAAGGATCGCCGGGCGTTTATCCTCGCCGCAGGCGGCCGCAATACGTGGACACTGGCTCTGGCGAATATCGTAGCTGGTAATAAAGCGATTAATCTGGCTGTCGATGACCTTGCCGTCGGCATCGATAAAGCGTCCGAGTATTTCGCCAACGCCACCGCGCTGGGTCAACTCTTCCAGCTGTGCCTCATCGATAAACCCGTCTTTGAAGATAGGGCTCTGCCTGCCCAGCGCCCCGATGCCGACAAAAATCACATCGGCCGCATCCGCCACGGCGCAGACGTTACGGAACAGGCGGTTTGAGCACCACATCTCATGCTCCTCGCTGGACTGAGCATAGCGCGGCGACGGCCACTGGTAATATTTTCCCTGAATTTTACGCGCCAGCAGCAACGGTACATCATCGTAATAGTTACATTGCCCGTGCTCGTTCATGGCGCTGATCAGGGCGACACAGCGGGTGTTGTGGCTGTCAAAATCGATACGCTTGATGGTTTTTTTTAGCGTCAGTCCGGAGCCAATTCCGACAACCGTGGGTTTATCACCTTGCAGGTAGCGGGCCATCAGCTGATAACAGCCAAACGTCACGCTATCCAGCGCGCTTTCATTGCGGTAGACGGGCACAATGTTGCAGTGGGTCAGGTGATATTTTTCCGCGAGAAGTTGCGCATAATCGAGGCAGTTAGCGACAGGGTGATGAAGCCCAATCGAGACAATGCCTTCCTCTTTCGCGGCGGCAATCAGCCGCTGCACCACCGGTCTTGATGTGCCGAGCTGGCTGGCAATTTCGCTTTGATTAAGCCCGGCGATGTAATACATCCATGCCGCCCGCACTTTTTGATCGAGCCTGATGTCATCTTCTTTGCTCACGTTTACCTGCCTCAAGAGTGGGGTTGAGGGCGGTCAACACCCACAACAATTGTCTGTCATTCTGGCGGGTGCTCCGCGCTGAGGCAAGCGGTTTGCTCTTTATTGGTCATTTGTTATTTGAATGGTCATTTGTTCTTTTGTGATCTGTAGCTCTTATTTTAATCAAATGATCATCTACAGTTCAGCCATAACCTCACTGGAGAACAGAACAATGACCGAGAAATACACATGGCTACATATTGGACTGGGGTCTTTTCATCGTGCGCATCAGGCGTGGTATCTGCACCGCCTGATTGCCGGCGGCGATACGCGCTGGCACATCGCTGCGGGCAACATACGCAACGATGCTGAACATGTGGTGCAGGCGCTGGCCGCGCAGAAGGGGCGATATGTACTGGAGACCGTCAGCCCGGAAGGCGAGAGAGACTATGAAGAGATCGCCTCGATTCAGACGCTGATCCCGTGGCAGGCGGATTTGCAGCCGCTGATTGCCGAAGGGGCGAACCCGCAGACTCGGGTCATCGCGTTTACCGTGACGGAGGGGGGCTACTATCTGGATACCAGCCACAGGCTGGATGTGGCCAATGCCGATCTGGCGAGCGATATTAAGGGCGGCTGTAAAACCATCTACGGGACAATTGCCCGCATCCTCGAAGCGCGTATGGCGAACGGAGCGGGTCCGGTAACCTTGCTTAACTGTGACAACGTGCGGCATAACGGCGAGCGCTTCCACGACGGATTGATTGAATTCTTAACCCTCAGCGGCAAACAGAGGGTCATCGACTGGCTGAGCGCTAATGCGACCTGTCCGAATACCATGGTGGATCGCATCACACCGCGTCCGGCGGCCGATCTCCCGGCGCGCATTAAGGCCCGGACGGGCATAGACGATAACGCCCCGGTTATGGGGGAACGCTTTATTCAGTGGGTGGTTGAAGACAATTTCCGCGACGTTCGTCCCGCGCTGGAAACGGTGGGCGTGGAGCTGGTGGGATCCGTCATCCCTTATGAAGAGGCGAAGATCCGCATCCTCAATGCCTCCCATAGCTGTATCGCCTGGGCGGGTACTCTGGTCGGGCAGCAGTATATCCATGAAAGCACGCTGACAGAGTTTATCTACAAGATTGCCGACCGCTACGTGACGGAAGATGTCATTCCCTGCCTGGGAGATAATGGCATCGATCTGCCAGCCTACCGCGACGTGGTGCTTAAGCGTTTTACCAACCCCTGGATTCAGGACACCAACCAGCGCGTCGCGGCCGACGGGTTCTCGAAGATCCCGGCGATGATAGCCCCAACGCTGCGTGAATGTTACCAGCGCGGCGTACGTCCTGACGCTACCGCTATGCTGCCTGCGCTGTTCTACGTCTATATGGAGCAGTGGCATCACGGCAAGCTGCCATATGAATACCAGGACGGTATCCTCAACGCCTCTGCGGTACATGCGATGTTCGAATCGGACGATCCGATAGCCCGATATGCCAGCGATACCGCCCTGTTTGGCGATCTGACCGGCCGGGAAGATTTTGCCGCGCTTCTGCGTGAAAAAATCGCTGACGTCTACGCGCTGATTAAGTGAGAGGTGGGTATGTATCTGGGCATCGATCTTGGCACATCAGAAGTAAAGGCGCTGGTCATTGACGAAAACAACGGCGTTGTCGCTACCCATAGCGCGCCGCTGACGATACAGCGTCCGAAGCCGCACTGGTCTGAACAATCGCCGGAAGCCTGGTGGGAAGCAACCGAATACCTGATTGCCACCCTCCGGGAGAAGTGCGGCCACCACTGGCAGGCGATAAAAGCCATTGGCCTTTCCGGACAGATGCACGGTGCGGTACTGCTGGATGCCGCGGGTGAACCCCTGCGTCCGGCCATCCTGTGGAATGACACCCGCTGCGCGCAGGAGTGCGCAGAGCTGGAAGAGATGGCGCCCGAGCTGCACCAGGTGGCGGGGAACCTGGCAATGCCGGGGTTTACGGCACCAAAGCTGCTCTGGGTGCGCCGTCATGAGCCGCAGAACTTCAGCCGTCTCGCCACCGTGCTGCTGCCGAAGGATTATCTGCGCTTCAAAATGACCGGAAAAAAAATCTCTGATATGTCGGACTCGGCAGGGACGCTGTGGCTGGATGTGGGAAAACGAGACTGGTCGGATGCACTGCTGGAAAAATGTGGGCTGTCGCGTGCCGCCATGCCTGCGCTGGTGGAAGGGTGTGAGGTCTCGGCGCTACTCGAACCTGCGGTAGCGCAGCGGTGGGGTCTGAACCCCTCGGTTATCGTTGCCGGCGGCGGGGGAGATAACGCCGTCAGCGCGATAGGGGTTGGGGCCGTTTCGCCGGGCGATGCGTTTATTTCGCTGGGCACCTCCGGCGTGCTGTTTGTGGTCACGGATGCCTACCGTCCGGCGCCCCAGTCTGCCGTGCACGCGTTCTGTCACGTGCTGCCAAACCTGTGGCATCAGATGAGCGTGATGTTAAGCGCCGCCAGTTGTCTACAGTGGTTTTGCCGTCTGGTGGGCGTCACGGAGCTGGCATTGCTTGAGGAGATCGCCCAGCTAAGCGATGCGGAGAAAGCGAGCGCGCCGATGTTCCTGCCGTACCTTTCCGGGGAACGTACGCCGCATAACGATCCCTGTGCACGGGGCATGTTCTGGGGGCTAACGCACTCCAGCCAGCGTGCGCTGATGGGGTATGCGGTGCTGGAAGGCGTCAGCTTCGGTATTGCCGATGGCCTTCGCGTGTTGCAGGAGAGCGGCACGCAGATTGAACAGTGCTCCCTCGTCGGCGGCGGGGCGCGGAGCCCCTTCTGGGCCCAGCTGCTGGCCGATATTCTGGCGATGCCGGTGGTGACGCATAAGGGCGGCGAAACCGGCGGTGCGCTGGGGGCTGCACGGCTGGCCTGTCTCGCAGCCGGTAAGCCGCTGGCTTCCGTGTGCGAAAAACCTGAAGTCTATAAAACCTGGCGCAGCGATCCGGCGCGCCACCGTGCGCTGATGACGCGTTACCAGCAGTTTAACGCGCTTTACCAAAACGACCTGAACTACCGAAACCCATAATTCTGTGGCAAAGACCCTCCGGCGATGCTGCCGGAGCGGTTCCCTGTACCCTAAAAACGAGGTCAATATGTCGTTAAATAACAAACAATGGCTGGGATTACCCCTGAGTCTGGTCTGGGGGTATATCGCTATCGCGGTCTTTATGACGGGCGATGGTTTCGAGCTGGCATTCCTGTCGCACTATATTAAGGCGCTGGGCTTCACGCCTGCTGAAGCCTCTTTCGCCTTCACGCTCTACGGTCTCGCGGCGGCGCTCTCCGCATGGATTTCCGGCGTGGTGGCTGAAATCATCACCCCGCAAAAAACCATGCTGATTGGCTTCGTCCTGTGGTGCGTTTTCCACGTCCTGTTTCTCGTTTTTGGTCTGGGTCAGGCAAATTACGCATTAATTCTGCTGTTCTACGGGATCCGCGGCCTGGCCTATCCGCTGTTCCTCTATGCCTTTATCGTCGCCATTGTGCATAACGTTCGCAGCGACAGTACCAGCGCGGCGCTGGGCTGGTTCTGGGCGGTTTACTCTATCGGCATCGGCGTGTTCGGCAGCTACATTCCGAGCTTTACCATTCCGCACATCGGGGAGATGGGCACCCTGTGGCTGGCGCTGGCATTCTGCGTAACCGGCGGGATCATTGCGCTGGTCTCTATGCGTAAGGTGGAAACGCCACGGCATATGCAGACTCTCTCCACCCGGGAAAAATTCGCCGAGCTGGGCCGTGCAGCGACGCTGCTCTACACCAACCGCAGTATTCTGCTCTCCAGCATGGTGCGTATCATCAACACCCTCTCCCTGTTCGGGTTTGCCGTCATCATGCCGATGATGTTTGTTGACGAACTGGGCTTCACCACCTCCGA
>NZ_JADDTS010000055.1:0-48764 GCF_015159675.1 Enterobacter cloacae complex sp. S2 | reverse complement strand
AGCACGCTCGGCGTGGTCATTGCCTACACGGCGCTGTATGTCGTGGCCTTCATCCTGTGTCCGTTTATTCGGGTTGAACAGCCTGGGTTTGTTCGTCAGGAAACCTGTAAGGGTGAAACGGTCGGAATTTCGTAATTTATCCAGGCCTGACGGCAGCGTCGGGCCATTCACGGAGACGTATGATGGATGTTAAGGCGGTAATTTTTGACATGGATGGCGTCATCATTGACTCCGAAGGCCTGTGGCGTCAGGCGCAGAAAGCAGCTCTGGCAGGCTGGCGTGCTGAGGTCAGCGACGAAGAGTGTGAGTCACTGACGAAAGGCAAGCGGCTGGATGAGATTGCCCGGACCTGGTGCGAATACTGCAAACTTGAGGCCGATCCTGAAATGATTGAAGCGGCCATTCGTCTGCGCATCATCGAACTGATTGGCCGGGAAGGCAAAGCGATAGAGGGCATCTACGACGTGATGTCGTATTTTCGTGAGGCAGGTTACCGGATTGCACTTGCCACCTCTTCGTCGCATGAAATCGTGCATGCGGTGCTTAAGAAACTCAGGATGGGTCACTATTTTGAGGTCATTTGCAGCGCCGACGATGAACGCTACGGAAAACCGCACCCTGCCGTCTATCTCTCGGCGCTGCGAAAATTAGGCCTGACGGCCTCGCAGTGCATAGTGATTGAGGACAGCCAGAGCGGCTACCGTGCCGCCCTTAGTGCGGGACTCAAAACCCTCATCGTCTCGCCAGCGTGCCATCATGCCAGCTTTAACAATGCCAGTGGCCGGTATGCGTCTATGCATGCGCTGCTGGAAAAGCTTGCCGTTCCAGCCCCGGAAGCGGGTTAGTTGACTGATTTGTAAGCGCAGAAGTTTCCGCGGGTTGTTGCCGGTCAGCATATTCCTGCTTCTGCGCTTACCTTCAAATAACGTCCCCCGATCAACCTCACATTTCCCCGCGCTTTTGTGAAAATTGTCACGTCCGACCGTGCATATGCCCAAAAAATAGCCTCTCCTTAACGCGTTTTGTCCGAGGACGTGCTGATTTTTTATGCTTAAATTACATACTGAAACGCATTTTTAAAATCATAAAACCCCTTTGTCATTTTCTGCTTCTGGGCTTATCGCCGGACTTAAGGACCGATAATGAAAATTGAATCTGTAAACGTCACTGTTTTTCAGTACCCGACGCGTCGGGTCTCTGACGCCGCGGGGCATTCGCATCCGGGGCCGGAGAGCATGGCCAAAATGGCGATGCTGACCATCACGGCAGAAGAGGGCACCCGCGGATATTCGTTCGCGCCGCCGGAAGTGGTGCGCCCCTTTGTGGTCAATACCTTCTTTCGCAAAGTGCTGGTGGGGCAGGACGCATTCAACCGGGAACGCATCTGGCAGGATCTGGCGCACTGGCAGCGGGGAAGCGCGCATCAGCTGACCGAGCGTGCGCTGGGCTTCGTTGAACAGGCGCTGTGGGATCTGATTGGCCGTAAGCTCAACCTGCCGGTCTGGAAACTGCTTGGCGGCTATCGCGATAAGGTGCCGGCCTATGGCAGCACCATGTGCGGCGACGATCTGCCGGGCGGATTATCCACGCCGGAGGAGTACGCCAGCTTTGCCGAAAAGCTGGTGGCGCGCGGTTACAAGGCCATCAAGCTGCACACCTGGATGCCGCCGGTCTCTTTCGCCCCCAATCCAAAGATGGACGTCAAAGCCTGTGCCGCCGTGCGTGAAGCGGTTGGCCCGGACATTGACCTGATGATTGACGGCTACCACTGGTACAGCCGTACCGAGGCGCTGTACATCGGCAAAGCGCTGGAAAAGCTTGACTTCGCCTGGTTTGAAGAGCCGATGGAAGAGGAGAGCATGGCCTCCTACGCGTGGCTGGCGGAGAACCTCTCGATTCCGGTTATCGGGCCGGAAAGCCTGGGCGGAAAGCACCACAGCCGCGCGGACTGGATCAAAGCCGGGGCCTGCGACATCCTGCGCGCAGGGTCGAACGGCGTGGGCGGCATTTCCCCAACGCTGAAGGCGGCGAACCTGGCGGAATCTTTTGGCATGGACTGCGAAATACACGGCAACGGCGCGGCCAGCCTGGCGGTGATTGGCGCCATCAAAAACTGCCGCTGGTACGAGCGCGGCCTGCTGCACCCGTTCCTCGACTACGACCAACCGGCGGCGTACCTCAACAGCCTGGTGGACCCGATGGACGAACACGGCATGGTCAGTCTGCCGACACGCCCGGGACTGGGCGAAGACATTAATTTTGCATATATCGAAGCCAATACCGTCAGCCACGACTGACAGATAAAAACGTACCCTACAGGCGATATATACATGAAACGATCTCCCTTAGCCGGGGCGTGCTTGCTCGCGCTCTCGCTGATGATGGGGAGCGGTGCGGCGTACGCGAAAACGCCGCCCGACCAGCTCATCATCGGCATGAATATGAACAACCTCCTGACCCTCGATCCGGCGGCGATGACCGGTAACGAAGTGGTCGGCATAGTGGTCAATCTCTACGATTCGCTGGTGGAGCTGGACCCGAACGCGCTCACCAACGTCAGGCCCGCGCTGGCGACGTCCTGGGATATTTCGCCGGACCGTAAAACCCTGACCTTTCACCTGCGTGACGACGTTAAATTCCACTCTGGCAACCCGCTGACGGCGGAGGATGTGGTCTGGTCGATGCGCCGTCTGCTGCACCTCAACCTTGCCCAGGCGTCGGTGTGGAAGTCGTATGGATTTTCTAAGCAAAACATCGACAGCCAAATCAGCGCCCCCGATGCCTACACGGTGCAAATTGTTCTGCCTAAGCCTAACGATCCGCAGCTGGTGATCTACTCCCTCGGCGCGCTCGGCAACCTCGGCGTGCTCGACAGCAAAACGGTGCAGCAGCACGCGGTGAATAACGACTGGGGCAACCGCTGGCTTACCACCAACGAAGCGGGTTCCGGCCCGTTTATGCTGGAAACCTGGCAGGCGAAGGACATGCTGCGCATGCAGCGCAACCCGCAATACTGGCGGGAAGAACCCAAAATGAGTCGGGTGGTGCTGCGTCATTTCCAGGAGTCACAAACCCTGCGCCTGATGATTGAGAAAGGCGACCTCGACGTTGCCAACAACATGGCGGTGGCGGACATTAACGCCCTGCGCAAAGACCCGCAGCTCACCGTCGAAGCCGTGCAGAAAGGCACGGTCTACTACGTGGCGATGAGCATGAAAGAGGTCCATTTCGCTAACCCGAAGGTGCGCGAAGCGGTGCGCTATCTGATTGACTATCAGGGCATCAACAGCGCGCTGATGCCGGGCTACGGCGTGCTGCACCAGCGCCCGATCAAGGCGGGTATGCCGTCCACGCTGCCGGACCCGGGCTATAGGCTCGATATCCCGCGCGCCAGAAAGCTGCTGGCGGAGGCGGGCTACCCGGACGGGTTTGACACCACCCTGCGGGTGCTGGCGGATCAGCCGTTCCTCAATATCGCCATCGCCGTGCAGTCGACGCTGATGCAGGCGGGCATCAACGCCAAAATCATCACCGGCACCGGGAACCAGATTTACGGCGCAATGCGCGAGCGCAAGTTCGACATGCTGGTGGGGCGCGGCGGTAGCGGCGTCGAACCCCATCCGCACTCCAGCCTGCGGGCGTTGGTCTATAACCCGGACAACAGCGATGAAGCCCGTCTGACCAACTTCCAGGGCTGGCGTACCAGCTTCTACGACAAGCCGCTCAACGAAATGATCGACAAGGCCCTGCTGGAGCGCGATCCGGAAAAACAGATCGCCGACTACCAGCAGATCCAGGTCCGCTACGACGCGCTGATCCCGGCGATGATCCCCCTGTCACAGATGGTCGATTCGGTGGTGGTGCGTAACGAGGTGAAGAACTTCCAGTCGCACCCGTCGGCCACCACCTTCCTGCGTGAGGTCTACAAAACCGGAGGTGACAAATGAGCGTGGCAATTCTCGCGCCCGGCTCACGGACCCGGCGCTTCTCAAAGCGGTTAACGCAGGTGGTGGTGACGCTGTTCGGCCTTCTGCTGCTGACCTTTTTCATCGGCCGCGTAATGCCCGTTGATCCGGTGCTGGCGATTGTCGGACCGGATGCCGACCACAGCACCTATCAGCAGGTCTATCACCAGCTGGGATTCGACCGGTCGCTGCTGGCTCAGTTCGGTATTTACCTCAATAACCTGCTGCACGGCGATCTGGGCAATGCCCTGCTGACGGGTAAACCGGTGACTGCCGATATTCTGCGCGTCTTCCCGGCGACGCTCGAGCTGGCGACGATGGCGATTATCGTCGGTGCGGGTCTGGGCATTCCGCTGGGCGTACTGGCGGCGGCGCGGCGCAACAGCGTTTCCGACTACGTGGTGCGCATCATCAGTCTGGCGGGTTATTCCACGCCGATTTTCTGGGTCGGGATGATGGGGCTGCTGCTGTTCTACGCCTGGCTTGGCTGGGTGGGAGGCGCGGGACGTCTGGATCTCGGACTGGAGGGGGTAGTCCCACGCCGCACCGGACTGATGACGGTGGATGCGCTGCTGGCCGGGAACGGCGCGGTGTTCTGGAACGCCATTAACCATCTGGTTTTGCCCGCGTCGCTGCTTGGCTTCCACTCGCTGGCCTATATCAGCCGCATGACCCGCAGCTTTATGCTGGCGCAGCTGTCGCAGGAGTTCATTATCACTGCCCGGGTGAAGGGCTTAACTGAACGTCAGGTGATCTGGAATCACGCGTTTCGCAACATTCTCGTGCAGCTCCTGACGGTAGTGGCGCTGGCCTACGGCTCGCTGCTGGAGGGGGCGGTGCTGATTGAAACCGTCTTCTCCTGGCCGGGCTTCGGTTCGTATCTCACCGGCAGCCTGCTGCTCGGGGATATGAACGCGGTCATGGGCTGCGTGCTGCTGGTGGGGGTCATCTTCGTGATGCTGAACCTGCTCTCCGACATGCTGTATCAACTCTTTGACCCGAGGACGAAATCATGACCGTTTCTCTGGATTCGCCGCTGGGGACCGGGCCATCCGAACGCCGCCAGCGTATCAGACGCACGCTGGGCCGCGCCGCGGGCTTCGTCGGCAAGATGGCGCGCAATCCGCTCACCGCCATCGGCGGCGGGATTATCCTGCTGCTGCTGATTGTGGCGGCGTTTGCCCCGCTGATCGCGCCGTACAACCCGCTGGTGCAGGACCTCAATAACGCGCTGGTCGCCCCGAACGCACTGCACTGGTTCGGCACCGACGAGTTTGGCCGGGACATCTTCAGCCGGCTGGTGTACGGCGCGCGCATCACGCTCTACATCGTGCTGCTGGTCTCCGTGACCGTTGGCCCGCTGGGGCTGCTGCTGGGCGTCACCGCAGGCTACTTCGGCGGCAGGGTGGACGCGGTGCTGATGCGCGTCACCGATATCTTTATCTCCTTCCCGAGCCTGGTGCTGGCGCTGGCGTTTGTCGCGGCGCTCGGGCCGGGGCTGGAGCACGTGGTGATTGCGATTACGCTCACCGCCTGGCCGCCGATTGCCCGTCTGGCGCGCGCCGAAACCCTCTCTCTGCGCCAGGCCGATTTTATCTCCGCCGTGCGGCTTCAGGGTGCTTCCCCGGTGCGCGTACTGTGGCGTCACATTGTCCCGCTGTGCCTGCCGTCAGTGATTATCCGCATCACCATGAACATGGCGGGGATCATTCTCACCGCCGCCGGGCTGGGCTTTCTTGGCCTTGGCGCACAGCCGCCGGAGCCGGAGTGGGGAGCGATGATCTCCAGCGGTCGTACCTACATGATGGAGTGCTGGTGGGTGGTGACTATTCCGGGGCTGGCGATCCTGATCAACAGTCTGGCGTTCAACTTCTTAGGAGATGGCCTGCGTGACATCCTCGATCCTCGTAGCGAATAACCCGATGCTCGACGTGCGCGATCTCCACGTCGATTTTATCAACGGCGACGCGGTCACCCACGCGGTGCGCGGCGTCTCTTTCCAGCTCGGACGCGAAAAGCTGGCGATTGTCGGTGAATCCGGTTCCGGTAAATCTACCGTCGGGCGGGCGCTGCTACGCCTGCATCCGGCCAAAGCGCAGATCCGCGCCGCGCGGATGCAGTTTGGCGATGTCGATTTACAGGCCGTCAGCGAGGCGCAGATGCGCGGCATTCGCGGCAAGCGCATCTCGATGATCATGCAGGACCCGAAATACTCCCTTAACCCGGTGGTGTGCGTGGGCGACCAAATTGCCGAAGCCTGGCTGACCCATCATCCGGGGCGCAAGGCGGAAGCCAAAGCCAGAGTGCTGGAGATGCTCGACGTGGTGCGCATTCGCCAGCCGGAGCGGGTGTATCACCTCTGTCCGCACGAGATTTCCGGCGGGCAGGGGCAACGCATCATGATCGCCATGATGCTGATCGCCGATCCCGAGCTGGTCATTGCCGACGAGCCGACTTCGGCGCTGGACGTGTCGGTGCGTTTGCAGGTGCTGGGGTTACTGGATGACCTGGTGCAGTCCCGCGGTCTGGGGCTGATCTTTATCAGCCACGACATCAACCTGGTGCGCAGCTTCTGCGACCGGGTGCTGGTGATGTACGCCGGACGGGTGGTGGAGTCGATTGCCGCGAAGGATCTGCACAACGCCAGGCATCCCTACACCCAGGGGCTCATCAGCGCGCTACCGGAAATCAACCATCGCCGACCGACGCTGCCGGTATTACAGCGTCAGGCCAGCTGGCTCACCGAGTAAGGAGCAGAGATGATCGAGATACAACACCTTAACCTGACGTTTGGCGAGGGCGAGAAGCGTAATCAGGTGCTGGACGATGTGAATATCAGTGTGAGGGACGGCGAGATTTACGGCCTGGTGGGGGAGTCCGGTTCGGGCAAAACCACGGTGCTGAAATGCCTTGCCGGGCTGTTTACCCACTGGGAGGGCGAGCTGGCGATTAACGGCAAGCGGCTGGAAAAACGTATCAGCCAGGAACGCTGCCGCCGGGTGCAGATGGTATTTCAGGATCCGTACGGCTCTTTGCATCCGCGTCACACCATCGGCGATATTCTGGAAGAGCCGCTGCACATTCACCGCATAAAAAATCGGGAGCGGCGCGTTCACGCCCTGCTGGATAAAGTTGGGCTTAACCGGGCGTTTCGCGATCGCTATCCGCACCAGCTTTCCGGCGGGCAGCGCCAGCGCGTGGCGATTGCCAGGGCGCTGATTCTGGAGCCGCAGGTGCTGCTGCTGGATGAACCTACCTCGGCGCTGGACGTCTCGGTTCAGGCGGAAATCCTCAACCTGCTGGCGGAACTTCAGCGTGAGTCGAACCTGACCTACCTGATGGTCACCCACGATCTGGGCGTGATTGCCCATCTGTGTCAGAAGGTGGCGGTAATGCAGTATGGCAAAATCCTTGAAAGCCTGACGGTGGACGAACTGGTCGCCGGGCAGGCCAAAACCGACTATACGCGGATGCTGGTCAATGCCTCACAGCAGTATTCCCGCGAGATGGCGCGGGAGGTGGCGGTGTATTAGGTAGCCGGGTGGCGGCTACGCGATCGGTCCTGTAGGCCGGGTAAGGCGTAGCCGCCACCCGGCAAACCATCAGCGCAAGAGCTGACAATCCGGCGGTAATCGGCACTGCAACGCGCCCGGAACAACTTCGATGCGGAATTTCTCTCCGCTCAGCGGTTCGCCATCAAGGTTAAAGGTCATGCCGTGTGGGGCGATCACTTCAAACCACGCGGATTTCCCGGCGATGATATTGGGGCTCTCCTCTGGCTGCGTCAGCGTCGTAAACAGCGCGGGCAGCAGCCCGTCGCCAGTAAAAATGCGCAACTGTAGCTGACCATCATTAATCAGGGCTTCCGGGCAAAGCTGCTGTCCGCCGCCTGCCTGACGTCCGTTGCCGATACCAATCACCAGCGCGTCGCCCTGCCAGTGGAAGTTCTCACCGTGGATTTCACAGCTGTCGGGCTTGAGGGTGTCCATGCGCATCAGGCCGTGAATGAGGTACGAGACGCCGCCCAGCGCGGCTTTCAGCTTCTCCGGCGTTTCGCTGGTGATCCGCGTGCCGAAACCGCCCGTTGCCATGTTGATAAAACAAGTTCTTTCATTCACCTGCGCAATGTCGACGGCGGTCGCTTTCCCGAGGATAGCCAGTTGCAGCGCTTTGCCTAAATCCTCAGGTATGCCGGCGCTGGTGGCAAAATCATTGGCGGTACCGAGCGGTAAAATGCCCATCACCGGGCGATGTGCTGTGTTGAGGTCAATAAGCGCACCAGCGATCTCGTTGATTGTTCCGTCGCCGCCGCCTGAAATGATGGTCTCAGCGCCTAACCTGATGCCTTCGTCGATATAGCGTGCCGCATCGCCTTTTTCAAAGGTCACCCGCACGTGAATGCGCGCGCCATCTTCACGCAATTCGGTGATCGCCTGGCGCAACAGATCGTTGCCTGCACTTTTGCCATTGAGAATTAATAAACTGTCTGGATAGGATGCCATCCGGGTTGCTCCCTTTTTTAACTATAGAAAGAGTGTATCCCAGAGAAGGAAAAAGCGGGTAAGAACAGGATGAAAGGCAAAAAATAAGCCCGCGTAAGGGAGATTACGCAGGCTAAGGAGGTGGTTCCTTGTACAGCTAGCATTTATGGGTTATGTTTTTCAGCGGGGGGATAATACCCGTATTGAACGAAGCGGTATGTGATCCGATTCTAAGAATTATCCCAGCGTGAAAAAATCCCGTTGATTGACTATTTGCCGTGTGGATTTCGGGTATTTTCACCTTCAAAATTACGCATCAGCAGCGCAAACTCCAGCTCTACCTCTTCAGGAACCGGCAGCCAGACCACATGGCCGTCGCCAGGAGCGACCTCTATCGCCTCACCTTTTTTGTTTTCCAGGTGCTCCAGGCGGAAGTTCATGTTGCCCTGAGGCGTCATCAGCTCCAGGCTGTCGCCTTTAGTGAATTTGTTTTTTACGGCGACGGCGGCCAGCGGACCTTTACGTTCGCCGGTGAAGTCGCCTACAAACTGCTGGCGTTCGGAAATCGAGTAGCCATGCTCGTAGTTCTGGTAGTCGTCGTGGGTGTGACGGCGCAGGAAACCTTCGGTATAGCCGCGATGCGCCAGACCTTCCAGCGTTTCCAGCAGGCTGGTGTCGAACGGTTTGCCGGCGGCGGCATCGTCGATGGCTTTGCGATACACCTGTGCGGTACGGGCGCAGTAGTAGTAAGACTTGGTGCGGCCTTCGATTTTCAGGGAGTGTACGCCCATCTGGGTTAAACGCTCGACGTGTGCGATGGCGCGCAGATCTTTGGAGTTCATGATGTAGGTGCCATGCTCGTCTTCGAAGGCGGTCATGTATTCGCCCGGACGTTTGGCTTCTTCGATCATAAACACGCTGTCGGTAGGCGCGCCGATACCCAGCGTTGGCTCAACGTTGGTGACCGGGATCGGCTCGTGTTTGTGCACGATATTGCCGATGTCATCTTCTTTGCCTTCCTGAACATTATATTCCCAGCGGCAGGCGTTGGTGCAGGTGCCCTGGTTCGGGTCACGCTTGTTGATGTAGCCAGAGAGCAGGCAGCGGCCGGAGTAGGCCATGCACAGCGCGCCGTGAACGAAGATTTCGATCTCCATATCCGGCACCTGGGTGCGGATCTCTTCGATCTCTTCGAGGGACAGCTCGCGGGACAGAATGACGCGGGTCAGCCCCATCTGTTTCCAGAATTTCACCGTTGCCCAGTTGACGGCGTTAGCCTGCACCGAGAGGTGAATGTCCATCTCCGGGAAGTTCTCCCGAACCAGCATGATTAAACCCGGGTCCGACATGATCAGCGCGTCCGGCCCCATCTCCACGACCGGCTTCAGGTCGCGAATGAACGTTTTCAGCTTGGCGTTGTGCGGCGCGATGTTCACCACCACGTAGAATTTTTTGCCCAGGGCATGCGCTTCATTGATGCCGAGCTGAAGATTCTCGTGGTTGAATTCGTTGTTACGCACGCGCAGCGAGTAGCGCGGCTGGCCCGCGTAAACGGCGTCGGCACCATAGGCGAAAGCGTAACGCATATTTTGCAGCGTTCCCGCCGGGGAAAGGAGTTCCGGTTTAAACATGTTTGTTCTCGTTCTGATGACAGGTCAGATCCGCGTGCACCTGGTGCAGCGGTAAGGGGAGATCCCCCACTTTAAGGGCGGGCATTGTAGCGCTGCGGGGCGGGGAGGTAAAGCGCCTCACCCCTTTCAGATGACATAATACTTCGTATCTTTAAACCATTAGCGATATGACATACAAACACAAATATATTAAAGCAAGTAGAATAATACCGGCGATAAGAATGAAACCAATGGCATTCATCGTAGCCGTTCCAGAATACTTGACTGTCCAGATGGCAACTGTTCGAATGTTATGCAGTATTTTTGTGATCATATAGCTGATGAAAACAATAAGCAGCGTCAATTGCGTAAACATGGAAAGGTAAAACATGATAGCCTGCGGAATGAAGTAGTTAGATATTGCCCCTTTTGAGGTAAAGATAATCATGGTTTCGTTATCGATGAAATCCAGTGAAGACCGTATCACTTCCAGCGGGTTCCATGTCATTACAGGTCTGTCTTCAAAATACAGGCCTTGCTGGATATAGAGGTCCTCAATCGAAGCATTTTTAAGATGGGTGACGATAAGTGTAAATGAGAGCATAACGCCCAGAACAATTGAAGAAAAATAAACGATCGATTTTACAGACGAAAACCCTTTCGATAGACCTGCGTTAATGTAAGCTCTGATAAGATAAATTGACATCACATCAAGCAGTAAAGAGTACCAAAAGCCAAAATGAATAAAGTCATGTAATGCAACTTTAATGGTCAATGGCAGATGTTGAGGAATGATGTGCTCAGGATTTCTAAAAGTCAGCACCCAGAGATACCAAACTACAAATAAGATACTGGAATATAAAATCAATAAAAACGGTATGGTAATTAATTGCCTTTTTGAGAATGCATGATTACCGAATGCCAGGAAAAAAGCGCTTACCCATTGCTCGGAAAACTTGGTTATTCTGTTTTTTTTAGGTATGAGGAGTTCTATTTTTTGTATTGCTTTTGTTTTCATTTTTTTATTATAAGCAAATAACCCCAAGAAAAGGCTGGCAACGCTTATAGCTGTGGTGATGATAATGAATAAATTACCAATAACATTTTGCATTTCTTGAAGCCGTAATATTGTGATTTATTTCGTTTTTAACATCAAACATTACAATTTGCAATTGTCAAATCAGGTAGGGGTGTTGTTAGAAAGTGAATGTTATGAAGAACGATGATTACCTGGGCAGGTAATCATCGTTAAAGCAAATATTAAGCAATCCTGCACGCATCCGCTTCCCAGCGATAACCCACGCCGTACACCGCGCGAATAAACGACTGGTCGGCGTCCAGTGCCTCCAGCTTGCGGCGCAGGTTTTTGATGTGACTGTCGATGGTGCGGTCGGTCACTACGCGGTAATCGTCATACAGATGGTTGAGCAGCTGTTCGCGGGAAAACACTTTTCCCGGCTCGTGGGAGAGCGTTTTCAGCAGGCGGAACTCCGCTGGGGTAAGATCCAATAGTTTGCTGCGCCAGCTCGCCTGGAAGCGGCTTTCGTCGACAATCAGCGGGCTTTGCGCATCCAGCACCTGCAATTCACGCTGTGGCTTACAGCGGCGGAGGATGGTTTTCACCCGAGCGACCACCTCCCGCGGGCTGTAAGGCTTGCAGATGTAATCGTCGGCGCCGATTTCGAGCCCCAGCAGACGGTCGATCTCTTCGATTTTGGCCGTCACCATCACGATGGGCACATCGGAGAAACGACGAATTTCCCGGCACAGGGTCAGGCCGTCGGTACCCGGCAGCATCAGATCCAGCAGGATCAGATCCGGCGGCGTCTGGCGCACGTAGGGCAGCACCTGGTCGCCGTGGCTGATAAGCGTTGGCGCGTAACTTGCGGCACGCAAATAGTCGATCAGCAGTTGTCCAAGTTTAGGCTCGTCTTCCACGATCAAAATACGCGGTGTGTTGTCGTCAATCGGTAACTCGGTCATGCTTCCCTCGATAAATCCCGTTCCAGAGGTAACTCTACTGTAATGCTAACCCCGCCAAAAGGCGAATGGGCGGCGCGGATGGTGCCGCCGTGGGCCTCCACAATGTTAACGCAAATCGCCAGCCCAAGGCCGGAACCGCCGCTGGCGCGGTTGCGTGAACCTTCGGTGCGATAGAAGCGCTCGAACAGTTTTTCCAGCTGCGCATCTTTCACGCCAGGGGCGGAGTCCGCAAAGGTCAGGGCAAAGCGCCCGTTTTCCTGCCTGCCGGAGATATGCAGCGCGCCGCCGCCGTCGGTGTAGCGGAGGCTGTTCTCCAGCAGATTATTGAACAGCTGCATCAGGCGATCTCTGTCGCCAAATACCACCGCGCTGTCCGGCAGCGAGAGGTTGATTTTCAGGTCACGGCTGGCGAAGCGCTCGCGGAATGCGCCGGTCACGACTTCAAGGATATTGATCACGTCGACTGGGGCTTTCTGGTAGGCCAGGGCGCCTTCGTCGGACATGGAAAGCTGATGCAGATCGTCCACCAGCTTGGTCAGCGTGCCGACTTCCGCCTGAAGCGAGGCCACGGACTCGGGGGTGAACTGCCGCACGCCGTCCTGAATCGCCTCCAGCTCGCCGCGCAGCACCGCCAGCGGGGTGCGCAGCTCGTGCGAAATGTCGGCCATAAAATCGCGGCGCATCTGCTGGTTTTTTTCCAGCGTGCTGGCGAGCTGGTTGAAGTCCTGCGCCAGCTTGCCCAGTTCATCCTGGCTGCGGGTGTCCACGCGGGTCGAGAAATCACCCGCCGCCAGCTTGTGCGTGCCTTCCACCAGGCGCTTAACCGGCGCCAGCAGGCCGCGCGCCAGCGGGAAGGTGGCGAGCGCCGCAAGCAGGGTAGAAAGCGCGACAATCAGCCAGCTGGTCTGACGCTGCTGGCGGTCAAAGTTGATGTCGGTGTTGCGCGTCAGCCGCTCGACCGGCGAGGCGATAACCCAGCCCACCGTCGCGCCGTTCGAGGTGATGGCGCGCTTTGTACCGTCCGGCGGTACCGGAGAGCGTGGGCCAACGAGCACGCGCATCTCCTGATCTATCACCCAGAACTGGGTGCGCCAGCCGTGCGGCGGCATGCCCGGCCCCGGGCGGTCGTCGTCATTATCGTGCTCCAGCGAGCGCAGGATTTGAAACACAAAGCGATCGTTATTGCGCAGAAAACGCCAGTTACCGTGCAGGCTATACTGTTCGCCCAGCGCGTCGCTTAAGCCCTGTAGTCGCTGTTCGTTACCGTGTTTAATGTAGTCAATAAAGCCGCGCTCAAAGCTGACCCGCACCGCCCAGTGCATGGTAATCAGCAGAACGATACAGGTGGCGAAAATCGCCACAAAAAGCTTACCGGTGATCCCCGGACGCCAGAATTTCATGGTGCACTCCTTTTGCCGCGTCGGATCACGACGTTTTTGGTCGTGTCATTCGGTACTCTGACAAAGATAAAAGCGGGCAGGGCGATAATTACCGCCATGCTGAGGTAAGTGTATAAAAATACCTGATGCGCGACGGGGGTGTCGGCGCTGAGATGGTGCTGCCCGTACATGCCGAGCAGCAATCCGGCGACCGTGACCCCCACGCTCATGGAGAGCTGCATGATCATCGACAGCAGGCTGTTACCGCTGCTCGCCAGCTCGTCCGGCAGATCTTTTAGCGTCAGGGTGTTCATCGACGAGAAGCGCATGGAGTTGATGATCCCCTGGCAGAACAGCACCAGCGGCAGGATGTAGTACCAGCCCAGCAGCGCCACGGCCATAAACAGCAGGCAAACCAACGCCAGCCCGATCGTGGCGGTCACCAGCACCCGGCGATAGCCAAAGCGGTTCACCACCTGCACCACAATACGCTTCATCCCCATGCTGCCGAGCACCATCGGGATCATCATCAGCCCGGCGTGGAACGGCGAGAAGCCCATCCCAATCTGTAAAAACACCGGCGTCATAAACGGCAACATGCCGCTGCCGATGCGTCCGGCAAAGCTGCCGAACAGACCAAGACGGTAGGTGGGATTCCTGAACAGATTCAGGCTGAACAGCGCGTTAGCGTTGCCTCTGGCATGCCACAGATACCAGAGAATCGCGGTGATCCCCAGCGCCACCAGCAGGGCGAGCGACAGGGAGGAGATCCCCAACCCTTTTTGCCCGTCGAGGGCCAGGGTGAGCGTCGCCATGCCAGCCGCCAGCAGGATAAAGCCAACGAAATCAAAGCGCCGGGTCTGCATTTTATAGTTCGGCATCAGCGTCAGGGTGGCAATCGCGCCGATAATACCGACCGGCAGGTTGATCAGGAAGATCCAGTGCCAGGAGGCATACTCCACCAGAATACCGCCCAGCGCCGGGCCAAGCAGCGGGCCGACCTGACCGGGCAAGGTGACGAAGGTCATCGCCGCCATATACTGCGCGCGCGGAACAATTTTCATCACCGTTAACCGCCCGACGGGCACCATCATCGCGCCGCCGACGCCCTGTAGCACGCGCGCCATCACCAGCTGGTCGAGGGTATTGGCCTGGGCGCAAAACAGCGACCCGGTGGTAAACAGCACAATGGCGGTGAAGAAGATGTTTCGCACACCGACTTTATCCGCCAGCCAGCCGCTGGCGGGCAGCATCACGGCGACCGTCAGCACGTAGGCGACAATCACCATATGCATGTGCAGCGGGCTCTCCCCCAGGCTTTTCGCCATCGAGGGGAGGGCGGTGTTCACGATGGTCGTGTCCAGCGACTGCATAAAGAAGCCGAACGCGACGATCCACAATTGCCAGCGAACGTTACTGGGTAGGTCGGTCATTTACTCGGTCACCGTGGTTCTCTTTTTACGCGAAAAACGCAGCCGCAGTCGGTCAAAGAACAGATAGACTACCGGCGTGGTGTAGAGCGTCAGCAGCTGGCTCATCACCAGGCCGCCGACAATCGTGATCCCCAGCGGCTGGCGCAGTTCAGAGCCGTCACCACCGGATATGACCAGCGGTAGCGCACCGAACAGCGCGGCCAGCGTGGTCATCATGATCGGGCGAAAACGCAGCAGACAGGCCTGGAATATCGCCTCGTCCGGCGTCAGGTTGCCGTTACGCTGGGCGTCCAGGGCAAAGTCGACCATCATAATCGCGTTTTTCTTCACAATACCTATTAATAGCATGATCCCGATGAGCGCGATTAGGCTGAACGGGGCACCGAACAGCTCCAGCGCCAGCAGCGCCCCCACGCCCGCAGAAGGCAGCGTGGAGAGAATGGTCAACGGGTGCACATAGCTTTCGTACAGCACGCCCAGCACGATATAAACCGTGGCAATAGCCGCCAGGATCAAAATGACCTGCGAGTTCATGGTGTCCTGGAACACCTGCGCCGTACCGGCAAAGCTGCCGCGCACGGAGGAGGGCACCCCGAGCTGGGTCATGGCGCGGTTGATGGCGTCGCTGGCCTCAGACAGCGACGAGCCGGTTGGCAGGTTAAACGACACGGTCGAGGCGGCGGAAAGCCCCTGGTGGTTCACCGACAGCGGCGCGTTCGACGGCTGCCAGCTGGCGAAGTACGACAGGGGGATCGCCTTGCCGTCATTATTGATCACAAACATCTTGTCCAGCGCGCTGATGTCCTGGGTGTAGCGCGGATCAACTTCCATCACCACCTTGTACTGGTTCATCGGCTGATAGATGGTGGAGACTTCACGCTGCCCGAAGGCGTTGTTAAGCAGGCTGTTGGCCGCTTCAACGTTAATGCCCAGGCGGGACATGGTTTCGCGATCGTAGGTGAGCGCCATCTCCGCGCCGTTATTCTGGCTGTCGGAGTTCACGTCCGCCAGCTGCGGCAGCGCGGCCAGCGCTTTACGGATCTTAGGCTCCCATTCGCGCAGGGCGGCTAAGTCATCTGAGAGCAGGGTGTACTGATAGCTGGCGTTAGCCTGTCGTCCGCCGACGCGGATATCCTGAACGGCCATCAAAAACAGATTTGCCCCCGGCTCTTTGGCAAGCTTCAGCCGCAGGCGGTCAATGATCTGCTGCGCCGTTTCGTGACGTTCACCGCGCGGCTTAAGGGTAATAAACATCATCCCGCTGTTAACGCGCGAGCCGCCGGTAAAGCCGGTGACGTTATCCACGGCCGGATCTTCCCGGATGATTTTCATAAAGTCTTGCAGTTTGCCCCGCATCGCCTGGAACGAAATACTCTGGTCCGCCTGAATACCGCCCATCAGCACGCCGGTATCCTGCTCCGGGAAGAAGGTTTTCGGGATGGTGATATACATCCAGACGTTGAGGACGATGGTGCCGATCAGCACCAGCCCGACAAGACGCGAGTGGTTCAGCACCCATTTCAGCGATTTGCCATAGCCTGACTGCATCGCTATCAGGACGCGGCCAAAGCCTTGCCTGCGCGGCTGCGAGTGCGGTTGGCTGCGCTTTAGCATCCAGCCGCACATCATCGGCGTCAGCGTCAGCGAAATCACCAGGGAGATACCGATGGCGACGGAAAGCGTGACGGCAAATTCGCGCAGCAGTCGCCCCGGCAGGCCGCCCATCAGCAGCAGCGGCAGGAACACCGCCACCAGCGACAGGCTCATGGACAGGACCGTGAAGCCCACTTCGCGCGTCCCCTGAAGCGCCGCCTGGAGCGGCTTCATGCCCGCTTCCAGATGGCGCGAGATATTCTCCAGCACCACGATGGCGTCATCCACTACAAACCCGGTGGCAATCGTCAGCGCCATCAGCGACAGGTTGTTAAGACTAAACCCACACAGGTACATGGCGGCAAAGGTGCCTATCAGCGATACCGGAACCGCCACCGCCGGGATCAGCGTGGCGCGCCCCGAGCGCAGGAACAGGAACACCACCAGGATCACCAGCGCGACGGAGATAATCAGCGTTTGCTCTACCTCCTCAAGCGAGGCGCGAATGGTAGGGGAGCGGTCCTGCGCAATCTGGAGGTCGATGGCCGCCGGAATCGTTTCCTGAAGCTCCGGCAGGCGCGCGCGGATGCTGTTCACCGTCTGGATGATGTTGGCTTCCGGCAGTTTGCGGATCATCAGCAAAATCGCCGGTTTGGCGTTAGTCATCCCGGCGTTACGCACGTCCTGCACCGAATCGGTGACGCTGGCGACGTCGCTCAGGCGCACCGCCGCACCGTTGTTGTAGTGAATAATCAACGGCTGATACTCGGCGGCGGTTTTCAGCTCGTCGTTGGTCTGGATCTGCCAGCGGTGGCTGTTGTCCTCAATCGCGCCCTGCGGCTTACGCACGTTGGCGTTGCTGATGGCGGAACGCACGTCGTCCAGCGATACGCCCTGGTTAAACAGCGCCTGCGGATTCAGCCCCACGCGCACGGCGGGCAGGGAGCTGCCGCCGACGTCCACGTCGCCCACGCCGTCAATCTGGGCGATGGTTTGCGCCAGCTGGGTGGAGGCAAAATCGTACAGCTCGCCCTGGGAGTAGGTCTCTGACGTGAGCGTCAGGATCATGATCGGCGCGTCGGATGGGTTAGCCTTACGGTAGGTTGGACGGCTCGGCATGCCGCTTGGCAGCAGGCTTTGGGCGGCGTTTATCGCGGCCTGCACGTCACGCGCCGCGCCGTTGATGTCCCGGTCGAAGTTAAATTCCAGAATGATGCGCGTGCTGCCCAGCGAACTGCTGGAGGTCATCTCGTTAACCCCGGCAATTCGCCCAAGCGAGCGCTCAAGCGGCGTCGCCACCGATGACGCCATGGTTTCCGGCGAGGCACCCGGCAGCGAGGCGCTGACCATGATCACCGGGAAATCGACCTGCGGCAGCGGGGCCACCGGCAGCAGCCGGAAGCCCAGCACGCCGCACAGGGTAATAGCGACGGAGAGTAAAATCGTCGCCACCGGACGGTAAATGAAGAGGGCGAAAAACTTCACTTACGCCTCCTCTTCACGTTTCGGGAAGCGGCTTTTCGTCCACAGGGCCAGACGGTCAAACAGCAGGTAGATAACCGGCGTGGTAAACAGCGTCAGCACCTGGCTCACCAGCAGGCCGCCCACCATCCCGATGCCCAGCGGACGGCGCAGTTCGGCCCCCACGCCGGTGCTCAGCATCAGCGGCAGCGCGCCCAGCAGGGCGGCGAGGGTGGTCATCAGGATCGGACGAAAACGCAGCAGACAGGCCTGGTAAATGGCCTCGCGCGGCGCCATACCCTGCTCGCGCTCGGCGGCCAGCGCAAAGTCGATCATCATGATGGCGTTTTTCTTCACAATGCCGATAAGCAGGATGATGCCGATGATCGCAATGACGTCCAGCTCGCTCCCCGCCAGCATCAGCGCCAGCAGCGCCCCCACGCCCGCCGTCGGCAGGGTGGAGAGGATGGTGATCGGATGGATAAAGCTTTCATACAGCACGCCAAGCACGATATACATCGCCACCACCGCCGCGACAATCAGCCAGACGGTGCTGCCCAGCGCGGCCTGGAACGCCAGCGTACTGCCCTGGAACTGGGTCTGAATATCGGACGGGAAGCTGAGTTCTTTCTCCGCGCCCAGAATGGCCTCCACCGCTTCGCCCAGGGAATACCCGTCCGGCACGTTGAAGGAAATGGTGGTGGACGGGAACTGATCGAGATGGTTAATCGACAGTGGGGTGTGGCGCTCTTCCACGCTGGCAATGGCGCTGAGCGGCACAATCCCGCCGTCTTTGCTGGTCAGGCGCACCGTGTCCAGCGCGGCCAGCCCGGGCGTGTTCTCGGTGTTATGTTCCAGCACCACGCGATACTGGTTGGCCTGGGTGTAAATGGTGGAGATCAGGCGCTGGCCAAAGGCGTTATACAGGGCGTTATCCACGTCGGACATGGTAATGCCCAGACGGCTGGCGGTGTCGCGGTTGACGTTCACGTACGCCGCCAGCCCTTTATCCTGCCAGTCGCTGCTGACGTCAGAAACCTGCGGCAGTGCTTTCAGCTTGTCCACCAGCTGCGGCACCCAGGTGCTCAGCGCCTCAAGCGAGGTGGCCTGGAGCGTAAACTGGTACTGCGTGCGGCTCACCTGCGTATCAATGGTTAAATCCTGGATCGGTTGCAGATACAGCTCAATGCCCGGCACGCGCGCCACCGCGCTTTGCAGGCGTTCAATCACCGCGTTAACGCGATCGTCGCGGTCATCGAGCGGTTTAAGGTTAATTTGCAGGCGCGCGCTGTTGAGCGACGGGTTGGTGCCGTCCACGCCCACGTAGGCAGTCAGGCTTTCCACGGCCGGATCTTTCATGATGATCTCAGATACCTGCTGTTGGCGCTGCGCCATGTTAGCGAAGGAGACCGTCTGCGGCGCCTGAAGCGTGCCCTGAATAATGCCGTTGTCCTGAATCGGGAAGAAGCCTTTCGGAATGAAAATCCACAGCATGACGCTGAGCGCCAGGGTGCCGAGCGCCACGCCGAGCGTTGCCCACGGATGGTTCAGCACTTTCGCCAGCACGCGGCCATAGGCGGCAATAATGCGCTCGAACATCCGCTCGGAGGCGCGCGAGAAGCGGTTTTGCTTGCGCAAGGACTCGTGGCTCAGCATGCGGGCGCACATCATCGGCGTCAGCGTCAGCGACACCACGGCAGAGATCAGAATGGCGACCGCCAGCGTCACGGCAAACTCGCGGAACAGCCGCCCGACGATATCGCCCATAAACAGCAGCGGGATCAGCACCGCAATCAGCGAGAAGGTGAGCGAGATAATGGTAAAGCCGATCTCCCCCGCGCCCTTCAGCGCGGCGGCTAACGGCTTTTCACCTTTTTCGATATAGCGCGAGATGTTCTCGATTACCACGATGGCGTCGTCCACCACAAACCCGGTGGCGATGGTGAGCGCCATCAGCGTCAGGTTGTTAATCGAGAAGTCGAGGAACACCATCACCGCGAACGTTCCGACCAGCGAGAGCGGCACGGCGACGGCGGGAATGATGGTTGCCGGGACGTTGCGCAGGAACAGGTAGATGATCATCACCACCAGCGCAATCGCCAGCATCAGCTCGAACTGGGTGTCGGTCACTGACGCGCGAATATTCGTGGTGCGGTCAGAGAGCACTTTCACGCTGACCGATTTTGGCAGGCTTTCCACCAGCTGCGGCAGCATGGTGCGAATGCTGTCGGCGGTATCAATAATGTTCGCGCCCGGCTGGCGCTGAACGTTCATGACAATCGCCTGCTGCTTATTGGCCCACGCCCCGAGCCAGCTGTTTTCCGCGCCTTGTTCAACGGTTGCCACGTCGCCCAAACGGATCGGCGCGCCGTTCTGGTAGGCAATGATCAGCTGACGGTACTCATCGGCGGACTGCATCTGGTCGTTGGCGGAGAGCGTGACCGCGCGGGTCGGGCCGTCCAGCGAACCCTTCGCTGAGTTGACGTTGGCGCTGCTGATGGCGGTGCGAATGGTTTCGCTGGTTAACCCCAGCGCGGCAATGGCCTGGGCATTCAGTTTGACGCGCACGGCGGGGCGTTGACCGCCCGCCAGCGTCACCAGCCCCACGCCGGTCACCTGCGAAATCTTCTGCGCCACGCGGGTTTCAACCATGTCTTCCACCTGGGTCATCGGCATGGCGGAGGAGGTGACGGCAAGGGTCATGATCGGCGGATCCGCCGGGTTGACCTTGCTGTAAACAGGTGGATTCGGCAGGTCAGACGGCAGCAGGTTTGTGGCGGCGTTAATCGCGGCCTGCACCTCCTGCTCAGCGACGTCCAGCGACAGCGTGAGCTGGAACTGAAGCGTGACGACCGAAGCGCCACCGGAGCTCTGGGAGGACATTTGCTTCAGGCCAGACATCTGGCCAAACTGACGCTCCAGCGGGGCGGTGATGGCGGACGTCACCACATCCGGACTGGCGCCCGGATTGAGGGTGACAACCTGAATGGTCGGGTAGTCCACTTCCGGCAGCGCCGACACGGGCAGAAAACGGTAGCCAATGATCCCGGCCAGCAGGATCGCCACCATCAACAGGGTCGTCGCAACCGGACGTAAGATAAACAGGCGTGATGGCCCACCTGTAGAGCTCGGCGGCATCACCTGCATCAGGCTTTTGCTCCTGTATTCTGCGCTTCCACCACCTCGACCTGCGCCCCTTCGGTCAGACGGTCAATACCGTCGGTCACGACGCGGTCGCCAGCGGACAGCCCGGCGCTGATCACCACCGTCTGGCTGTCCTGGATGCCGGTTTTCACCAGGTGTTTGCTGACCTTGTTTTCGCTGTTCAGCACCCAGACAAAGTTGCCTTCACTCCCCATTTGCAGGGCCGCCGTCGGGATCACTACCGCGTTTTCTTCGGTCGCGACCAGCATTCGCGCGTTGACGAACTGATTCGGGAACAGGGCATCGTCCTGATTGTTGAAGCGTGCTTTTAGCTTAATGGTGCCGGTGGTGGTGTCGATCTGGTTATCCAGGCTCAACAGCGAACCTTCGCTCAGCTTCTGCTTGTTGGTGCGATCCCAGGCTTCAACCACCAGCGCTTTTCCGGCCTTCTGCGCCTGTATCACCGTCGCAATGTCGCTTTCCGGCAGGGTAAAGACGAGATCGATAGGGTGCGTCTGGGTGATCACCACGATGCCCGTGGTATCGCCGCTGGAGATTTGGTTGCCGATATCAACCTGTTTCAGGCCTACGCGGCCGTCAATCGGCGCGGTGATCCGGCTCCAGTCGAGCTGGAGCTGGGCGCTGGCGACCGCGGCTTCGTCGGCCTTGATGGTGCCCTGAGATTCACTGACCAGAGACTGCTGGGTGTCCAGCTCCTGGCGCGACACGAGGTTGGTTTTTACCAGCTGCTGATAGCGGGCTAAATCGCGGCGGGCATTGGCGAGGGTGGCTTTGTCTTTCGCGAGCTGCCCCTGCGCCTGCGCCAGGGCAACCTTAAACTGGCTTGGATCGATTTCCGCCAGCAGATCGCCGGCTTTTACCTGCTGACCTTCCTGGAAATGGATGGCCATCAGCTGACCGTCCACGCGGCTACGTACCGTCACGGTGTTGGCGGCGGTGATGGTTCCCAGCCCGGAGAGATAACGAGGCACCGCTTTATTCACCGCCGTTGCCGCCTGCACCGGTGCCAGCGCACCGCCGCGCATAGCGTGGCGCCCGCCGCCCGTTGAGCGTTGTGAGGGGCTATTAGCGCCAGCAGGTGCCGTGGAGTTCGCGGACTGGCTGTGCCAATACCAGGCGGCGGCCAGGACCACCACAATCAGACCAACGGCGATTGCCCAGCGGGATTTGTTACTGCCTTTCATCGTTATACGTTCTCATCCTGAAACTCTTTCGGGGAATGATACTAGTTTAGTCAGCTAACACAGCGAAAAAATGGAGGAAATATGGAAGACTGTCGGGAATTGTCTGAGTGTGGCGCAGCGGTTTCGCCTTCGCCGGGTGGCGCTGCGCTTACCCGGCCTACGGTTGGAGGATCTTGTAGGCCGGGTAAGGCGAAGCCGCCACCCGGCACAACCCCATTAGCTAAACACCACCTGCGCCCAGCGCGCCAGCCCTGCCGTAACGGAGCCAAAGTCATCGCCGCCGGCAATCGGGATCCCCGGCAGCTGTTCCGCCAGCGCTTTCTTGATCAGCGGCGAACGGGCGCTACCGCCAGTCAGGTAAATTACGTCCGGCTTCACGTTGCCGTTCTCAAGCGCCAGTTGCACCTGCTCCAGAATACGCTGAAGCGGCTGAGTCAGCGCCATTTCCAGCCCTTCCTGAGTGATAGCCGTAGCCAGATCGTCACTGATAAACGGCAGCGAAACCGCATGCTCTGGACGATCGGATAGGGCAATTTTGCTCTCTTCGGCGGTGCGCACCACGCGGTAGCTCAGGCGCTGACGCCACACCTTATACAGAAGTGCGACCTTCTCTGCATCCTGCGCATCACGCACCAGATCGTTGAGGAAACGGCCATTCGCGGTGCTGTAAAAATCACTCTGGGCAGGGACGTCGTTGATGGCAATCGCGTTCCACCACGGCAGGATCGGCAGGGCGATGCCTTTCTCGGTTTGACCGCCCATACCGAGCAGCGGCATCAGGCTCTTGAAGGCCAGGGCAATATCAAGATCGTTACCGCCCACGCGGCAGCCGCTGTGCCCCAGCAGACTATTTTCACGATCGCGACGGTGATGCCACTGGGGACCCATCAGCAGTAATGAACAGTCCGTCGTACCGCCGCCGATGTCCACCACCAGCACCCGTTTCTCTTCCGTCAGCGTGGCTTCAAAATCCAGCCCCGCCGCAACCGGCTCATACTGGAACACCACGTCACGGAAGCCTGCCCGGTGCGCTGCACGCTCAAGGATCCCCTGCGCCTGCTGGTTGGCTTCGTCGCCGCCCAGCCCCTGAAAGTTAATCGGACGGCCAATCACCGCCTGGGTGATGGCATCCGGCACCTGGGACTGCGCCTGATTGCGGATGTGCAGCATCATCGCGCAGACCAGATCTTCAAACATCGCCACCTGCTGCGGCTTCAGGCCGCTGGCGCCGAGGAAGGATTTCGGCGATTTAACGAAGTAGACCTCTTCCGGGTCTTCAATGTACTGCCCGAGGGAAGAGAGGCCGAACTGCACGCTGGACGGGGTAACGTCGATATCTTCCTCGCGGTTAAAGCTGACCGCACGGCGCAGCAGCGCCTGGGTCTCCGCCGCCGTGGCCGGAACCTGATGGTGGCGGAACAGCCACTCGCTCACCGCTTCACGCGTGGGCGCACAAAGCATTGACGGCAACAGCGTACTGCCGTTTTCCATTTTCAGGAGCTGCGGTTGTCCATTTTGCATTATCGCAACCGAGCAGTTTGCGGTGCCGTAGTCGAATCCAATAAACACAATAAATCCCCATGCCGGTGAGAAGGGGCGAGACTTTAGCGAAATGTCTGCCAGGCGACAACAGGAATATGAAAGCAAGGCGCAAGGCGATCTTTCGGTTTATGCTGAGGTAAATACAAAAGGAGAGACGATGTACACCCTGAACTGGCAACCGCCCTACGACTGGTCGTGGATGTTTGGCTTTCTTGCCGCGCGTGCGGTCAGGGGGGTTGAGACCGTTACGGAGGATTACTACGAGCGCAGTTTTGGCTATGCCGGGCACCAGGGCGTTTTCCGGGTTACGCCAGACAGCGCAACCCCTACGCTGGCGGTGTCGCTCAGCCCTGGCCTGATCCCGGTGGCGGATATCTGCCTCGACCGCATCTCCCGCCTGTTTGACCTCGATTGCGACCCGCTGCACATTGCGCAGACTCTCGGCGAGCTCGGCGCGGCGCGGCCGGGCTTACGTTTGCCCGGCGCGATGGATGCATACGAGCAGGGCGTGCGCGCCATTCTCGGGCAACTGGTGAGCGTGGCGATGGCGGCAAAACTGGCGTCACGGGTGGTGGCGCTGTGCGGTGAACCCATTGAGGATGCGCCGGGCTATCTCTGCTTTCCTCCGCCAGAGGTGCTGGCCGCGGCAGATCCGCTGGCGTTGAAAGCCCTCGGGATGCCGCTCAGGCGTGCGGAGTCGTTGATTCATCTGGCGCAGTCGGCGGTGGACGGTGAATTCCCGCTGTTCCCGCCTGCGAACGTTGAGGCCGGGATGAAGGCGCTACAGCAGCGCCCCGGCATCGGGCGCTGGACCGCGAATTATCTGGCCCTGCGCGGCTGGCAGGCGAAGGATGTTTTCCTGCCGGATGACTATCTGATTAAACAGCGCTTTGCCGGTATGACGCCCGCGCAGATCCGTCGCTATGCCGAACGCTGGCAGCCGTGGCGCTCGTATGCGCTGTTACATATCTGGTACACCGACGGCTGGTCGCCGTCAGTTGATGGCGAAATAGCTGGTATTCAGCAGTAGATCAAGCGGCTGCGCTTCCCCGATGGTGTCGCCGTAAATAAAATCAACGCCGATGCCCGACAGCGTATCCATCATGATCGACTGATGGCATGGCCCGGCAATGGTTTTTATGCCCAGACGCTGGGCGTGGCCCTGAATGATTGTCACCATCATCTCATCCATCAGATTGCCGTGGACGTTGGTCACCATGTCTGTATCCAGCAGCAGATAATCGGCGGTGTTGGCGCTGAGCTGGCTGAAGACGTTCATATCGCGTCCGACCCGGGTCAGCACCACGCGACAGCCGGCCTGACGAAGCTTTTGCAGACCCTGCTGCACGTTTTCATCCGTATTGCTCAGCACATCAACGGCGATCGCCAGATGCAGCAGCCGCGCCGGCAGCGGACCTCTGGTGATCAGGTCGAGCAGCTCATCCACCAGCGTGACGCTGGCTAAACCCGCTTCTGAGAGCGGCAGCGCGACGCCCATTCCTTTGGCCGCCACCTGTGCGGCATAGGTACGGAAAAATTCGCTGAATATCCGTCGGTCCAGGGCGTGCAGCAGCTCCGGCTCCGCCAGCCCGGCGCGGAAGGCATGCTCTTCCAGCACTTCTCCCTGGCTGGTCCACAGCCGCAAGGAAATCAGCCAGAAGCTACTGCTCTCGGGAATGCGCGGCGAGGCGACGCTGCGGGCGATCATCAGCAGATGGTTATCTTTAATCATGTGCCACTGCTCATCCAGCGACATCATGCTGCGCGCGCTGTGGATCCGCTCCTGCTGGGGTTCGTAGACGGTGACCACGCCGCGCCCGCTGTTTTTCGAGGCGTAGCAGGCGATATCGGCCTGAGACATCACTTCCGCAGCCTGGTAATTGGTGTCGTCAATCAGCGTAATCCCCGCGCTGGCGCCAATGCGGTGCAGGCGTCCTTCCCAGGAAAAATGATAGTTGTTGATGGCGTCGATCAACCGGCCCGCAATATAGCGTGCGCTTTCGACGTTGCAGTCCGGCAGCAGCAGGCCAAACTCGTCGCCGCCCAGACGCGCCAGCACGTCGCTGGAGCGCAGCATGGTCAGCATCAGCGAAGAGAGTTCGCGCAGGAGAGCGTCGCCCGCCGCGTGGCCTGCCGTATCGTTCACCGCCTTAAAACGGTCAAGATCGATAAAGACCAGCGCGTGACGCTGATGGGTCTCCTGTACCGTCTGCAACAGGCGCTTAAGATGGTTTTCAAAGCTGACGCGGTTCGCCAGGTGGGTAAGGGCGTCATGGGAAGCGCTGTAGCTCAGCTGGCGCAGCATTTTGCGCGACTCGGTGACGTCCTGAATCACCAGCACCGAGCCGATGGTGTGTCCTTCCAGAGTGCTGAGGGGGGTTATGCTGTAATGAATGTCGAAACTGCCGCCATTGCGGCAGTTAAGCACCACATCCTGTTCGATATCGGTACGGGACATATCGCCGCTGTGGATGTTTTCCATTAACGGACCGTTCTCGCCGAAGGTAATGTGTAGCACCTTCAGAATGGGCTGACCCAGCGCTTCGCTTTGCGACCAGCCGCTCATCTTCTCGGCGACCGGGTTCATAAAGGTGATGTTCATGTCGATGTCGGTACACAGCACCGCTTCGCCGATAGAGTCGAGGGTGATATGCAGGCGCTCTTTTTCCTGGAACAGCGCCTCGTTCAGCTGCTTCACCTCGGTCATATCCATGTTGATCCCTAACAGCCGCTCCACTTCGCCCTGTTTGTTCAGCACCCGGTTCGCCAGCGAACGAATGTGGCGAATGCCATCCTTGACGCGAATGCGAAATTCCAGCTTGAAAGGTACCCTGGCCTGGAGTGACTCACGCAGGACCTGTTCGGCGTGCGTACGATCTTCAGGCACCATGGCCGCATGCCAGAGCTGCCAGGTGGGTTTAATGTGCGAGGGGATCTCGTACAGCTCAAACATCCGTTTATCCCAGCTGATTACGTCCGGCTCGAGATCCCACTCCCAAATCCCGATTCCGCCGGCTTCGTTAGCGAGAGTGATACGCTCCATCAGACGCTTATTCACCCACTCGGTCTGTTTCAGATCGTTGATGTCTTCAATCTGGGCAATAAAGTAGAGCGGGGTGCCGTCGGCATGGCGCACAACGGAGACGGCCAGCAGCGCCCACACCACCTCGCCGCTGCGGGTGTAGTAGCGTTTTTCGAGGGTGTAGGTGTTGATCTCGCCGTGAATCAGCTGTTGCAGCTGCTCCAGGTCGGTATTTAAATCTTCCGGCCAGGTTAACTGCTGGAACGTGAGCGACTGAAGCTCGGACTGGCTGTAACCGAGGAAATTGCACAGCGCCTTGTTGGCCTGGAGCCACTGGCCCTCAATGCCCACCAGCGCCATACCAATCGCGGAATACTCCATCGCATTGCGAAAACGTTCTTCGCTTTCCGTAATATGTTTACGCTCGGCCCGGAAGGCATACATCACCATCGTCATAATGTTGGCGGGGAGCAGCATCATCAGGAAGGGGAGCCACGGCGCGTTGAAGGTGACGATCATGCTGGAGGGCGTCATGGAGAGCGGATTTCGCGCCATCATCAGGGACACCATCATGATGGTGAATAAAAATATCAGGAACGCTTCCATACGCGGCAGACGTACCGCGCTCCACATCAGCAGAACGATAATGCAGGTGAATGGCCACGGCAGCCAGGTGATTGCCGTCCAGCTAAGAACCAGCGTGACGACCAGGGTCACCAGCGTTTCCAGCAGCAGTTTCGGGTTGCGGTGGCGCAGCAGGTAATGCGGCTTAAACAGCAGACCTAACGGCACCAGCGCCAGTGCGCCAATGGCTTCTGAAAGTACCCAGACAAGGAAATTACGCAGCGGCTCCGCGCTCGGCACCAGAAAATGAACCAGAACGCCCCCCACCAGCGGCGGCACCAGGGCACTGCCGAGGGCAAGCCGGACCCAGTCGTTGAGGTTTTGCAGCGGATTATACCAGGGGAGCAGCTTACGCAGTAACAGCGCGCCAACCGTGGCCTCAATGATATTGATCGCCGTGTAGGTGATGTTGATCGATGCCCATGAGAAGAGCATCCACGAGGCAAAAATATTGCCAAAGGAGCAGGCGAGCGCAATGCCGGGCCACATTTTTCCCGCATGGCGGTAAAACGCCACCATCATAATTGAAGTCGGGAACCATAGTGGCGCCAGCAGCGTACCGAAGCGAGTCAGCTCGAGGGAAAATAAGGTGAAGATGAACGTGACCAGACCCAGACAGACAAGCCGCAGTAAAGGATGTGGGGTAGTAACCAAAACCCGCTGGTATTGTTTATTCATTACCGCTCTATCCAGGGACGCCATGTTGTCAGGAGCCAGGTCCGGACGCGTGAAATTAATAATTTGGTTTATGCTAGTACAAACATTTTACAATTCATATGCTGAGTGGTCAGATTTTGACTTCATAGACTTATAAAATAGTTACTCTGCGAAGAAGGGTGATGAAATGGCGAAAAACCGCGCGTAAAAATTTCGCTAAAGGCGTGAAACGGCGCTTTTCAGCCCGCCTCGCATAACCTGCGCATTCGACTGGTATCACGCCCCCGAAATCCCTATAATTGCCGCGTTTGACGCTCCGGCGTCGTCCTTCCTTACATCCAGGTTAATCAGGTCGCTAAATTTATGACTGATAAGTCTCATCAGTGCGTCATCATAGGCATCGCCGGCGCATCGGCTTCAGGTAAAAGTCTTATTGCCAGTACGCTTTATCGCGAACTGCGTGAACAAGTGGGTGATGAGCATATCGGTGTGATTCCCGAAGATAGCTATTACAAAGATCAATCCCATCTTTCGATGGAAGAGCGCGTAAAAACCAACTACGACCACCCCAGTGCGATGGATCACAGCCTGCTGTTCCAGCATCTGGAAGCGCTGAAGCGCGGCGAGGCGATTGAGCTGCCCGTCTACAGCTACGTGGAACATACCCGCACCCAGGAAACGATCCGTATCGAGCCCAAGAAGGTGATTATCCTTGAAGGGATTTTGCTGCTCACCGACGCCCGTTTGCGCGAATCTATGAACTTCTCGATTTTCGTCGACACTCCGCTGGATATCTGCCTGATGCGGCGTATTAAACGCGACGTTAACGAACGCGGCCGCTCCATGGACTCCGTGATGGCGCAATATCAGAAAACCGTTCGCCCGATGTTCCTGCAATTTATTGAGCCTTCGAAACAATACGCCGATATTATCGTGCCTCGCGGCGGTAAAAACCGTATTGCCATTGATATCTTAAAAGCGAAAATCAGTCAGTTTTTTGAATAAGCCGTGTGAATTGTGTACCGTTCAGAGATAACCTGGTTTTGTCCTGACGCCGTAAGGCTTCAGGGCGCGATGCACGAAAGGAGAAAGTGCCATGCGTCTTTGTGACCGCGATATAGAAGCCTGGCTGGATGAAGGCCGCCTGTCTATCACCCCGCGTCCGCCGGTTGAGCGTATTAACGGCGTGACCGTCGATGTGCGTCTGGGGAATAAATTCCGCACCTTCAGCGGCCACACGGCACCGTTTATCGACCTCAGCGGGCCGAAAGACGAAGTCAGTGCGGCGCTGGATCGCGTCATGAGCGACGAAATCGTCATCGAAGAAGGAGAGGCGTTTTATCTCCATCCTGGCGAACTGGCGCTGGCGGTGACCTTTGAATCGGTCACGCTGCCTGCGGACCTGGTCGGCTGGCTTGACGGACGCTCTTCCCTGGCGCGTCTGGGCCTGATGGTGCACGTCACCGCGCACCGTATCGATCCGGGCTGGTCTGGCCGTATCGTGCTGGAGTTCTTTAACGCCGGTAAACTGCCGCTGGCGCTTCGCCCGGGAATGATGATTGGTGCGTTGAGCTTCGAACCGCTAACCGGCCCGGCAGACCGTCCTTATAACCGCCGTCAGGACGCAAAATATCGCGACCAGCAGGGTGCGGTTGCCAGTCGTATCGATAAAGACTGATCTGTGAGTTCACTGAGGAAGCCATGAGAAGAGTTCTGACAACGCTGATGATTTTGCTGGTGGTGCTGGTGGCTGGCCTTTCAGCGTTGGTGCTGCTGGTTAACCCGAATGACTTCCGGGCCTACATGGTGCGGCAGGTGGAAGCGCGCAGCGGGTATGAACTCAAGCTGGACGGGCCGCTGCGCTGGCACGTCTGGCCTCAGCTCAGCATTCTCTCCGGACGTATGTCCCTCACCGCGCCGGGTGCCGCGCAGCCGCTGGTCACGGCGGATAACATGCGTCTTGATGTCGCGCTCATCCCGCTCTTATCCCATCAGCTCCAGGTTGAACAGGTGATGCTGAAAGGGGCGGTGATTCAGCTTACGCCGCAAACCGAAGCCGTTCGTCAGGCGGATGCTCCGGTCGCACCGCGTGAAAACACCTTGCCTGACGTCCCGTCTGACACCGGCTGGTCGTTCGATATTGGTAATCTGAAAGTTGCTGACAGCGTGCTGGTTTTCCAGCATGAAGATGACGAACAGATCACCGTACGCAATATCAACCTCAGGATGGAGCAGGATGCCAACCATCACGCCACCATGGAGTTCTCCGGGCGGATCAACCGCAATCAGCGCGATCTCAACCTGTCGATGAACGCGAACGTGAACGCCTCTGATTATCCGCACCAGCTGACGGCGGACGTTCAGCAGCTTAACTGGCAGCTGACCGGCGCGGATTTACCCGCGAAGGGGATTGCCGGCCAGGGCACGATGCAGGCGGTGTGGCATGAAGAGCGCAAACAGCTCGAACTGAACGCGCTCAACCTCCAGGCCAACGACAGCGCCCTGAAGGGGCAGGCGAGCGTCACGCTTGATGAGAAACCTAAGTGGGTGCTGGATCTGCAATTCGACAAGCTGAACCTCGAGAACCTGCTTCCGCCCCAACCGGTGAACGCGACCGATGAGGGAGCCACGCAGGTGGGGCAAAGCCAGGTTACGCAGTCGCGTCCGGTGATCTCCTCAAATCTCGATCAGCCTGACTACAATGGCCTGCGCGGATTTACCGCCGACATTCTGCTGAAAGCGAACAGCGTGCGCTGGCGTGGGATTGATTTTACTGACGTCAGCAGCCAGATGTTCAACCACAACGGCCTGCTGGTCATCTCCGAGCTCAGCGGAAAAATGGGAGCAGGGAACCTCTCCCTGCCGGGCTCGCTGGATGTACGCAAAGACGTTGCCAGCGCCGCGTTCCAGCCGCGTCTGGAAAACGTTGAGATTGGCACCATCCTGAAAGCCTTTAATTACCCGATTGCCCTCACGGGGCAGCTGTCGCTGGCAGGGGATTTCTCTGGTACGAAGATTGATGCGGACGCCTTCCGTCGTAGCTGGCAGGGGCAGGCGCACGTTGAGCTGAAAGATTCGCGCATGGAAGGGCTGAACTTCCAGCAGCTGGTGCAGCAGGCGGTAGAGCGCAGCAGCAGCGTGAAAGCGAATGAAAACTACGACAGCGCAACCCGTCTGGACAGCTTTACCAGCGAGCTTGCCCTCGACAACGGTCAGCTCTCGCTTGACGACATGCAGGGGACGTCGTCACTGCTGGCGCTGACCGGAACCGGCGCGCTGGATCTGGTGAAAGAGACGGCAGACACCCGCTTCAACGTCCGCGTGAAGGCTGGCTGGGAAGGCGAAGGCCAGCTTGTGGAGTTCCTGAAAGAGACGCCGATACCGCTGCGCGTGTACGGAAAATGGCAGGAGTTGAATTACAGTTTGCAGGTCGATCAGATCCTGCGGAAGCACCTTCAGGATGAAGCGAAACGTCGGCTGAATGACTGGGCGGACCGCAATAAAGAGTCTCAGTCAGGTAAGGACGTGAAAAAGCTGCTCGATAAGCTGTGATGCCTGTTGTGCCGGGTGGCGGCTTTGCCTTACCCGGCCTACAAAAGCCAGACACCGTAGGCCGGGTAAGCGAAGCGCCACCCGGCTTTTTTACACCTCAAAATCCATCTCATCTTCACCGCGCAGCGGTATCAGCTGCACCTTCTGCACGCGATGGCTCTCTACCTGCAAGGTTTTAATCATGTAATCCCCCACCTGGACCTCTTCGCCCGGCTGCGGAATACGTTGCAGATATTCCATCAGCAAACCGGCGATGGTGTGGTATTCGCGCTTCTCATCCAGCGGAAGCGGAACGAACTGCACCAGATCTTCGAGCGGCATATGGCCGTTGGCGATCCAGCTGCCGTCGGCGTTTTTCTGAATATCGTGACGCGCATCGATCTCATCCACCTCATTAGGCAGATTACCAGCGATGGTTTCCATCACGTCGCTGAGCGTTACCAGCCCTTCCACAGAACCAAACTCATCAACGACAAACGCGAAGTGGGTACGCGCGTTGCGGAACTGCTCCAGCGCGGAGAGCAGCGGCAGCGCTTCCGGGAACACCAGCGGCTGGCGCACCAGCGCCCGCAGGTTGAGCGGCTCGCCGTGGAGCTGCTGTTGCAGGAGGTCAATCACGTGTACCACGCCCAGCAGCTCCTCTTCCTCTTCACCGCCGGTCACGACCACGCGGGTGTGCTGGTTTTTATCCAGCAGGGCGCGGATCTGCTCTTCCGGCGCCGTCAGGTCAATATGCTCAATGTCATGGCGGGAGGTCATGATACTGCTCACCGAGCGCTGGTTGAGGTTAAGCACGCGCTCTATCATCCGGCGTTCCTGCGGGTTGAAGATCTGCCCGTCGCTGTGGTCGGCAAGCATCGCCGCGGATTCAGCATCCAGCTCGGCATCCTCTTTTTTGCCGCTCAGCAGGCGCATCACCGTATCTGCGGTGCGCTGTCGTAATGTCTGGTTCGCGGAGAGAAAACGGCGACGGTTGAAAATGGCCAGCTGGTTGAGAAACTCAATCAGCACCGAGAAACCAATGGCGGCGTACAGATACCCTTTCGGGATATGGAAGCCAAAACCATCCGCGACCAGGCTAAAGCCAATCATCAGCAGGAAGCTCAGACAGAGGATGACGATAGTCGGGTGGCTGTTCACGAAGCGCGTCAGGGCTTTACTGGCGAGCACCATCAGGGTGATGGCGATGATCACCGCGGCCATCATCACCGCCAGATGGTCAACCATCCCGACGGCCGTGATCACGGAGTCGAGAGAAAAGACGGCATCCAGCACCACTATCTGCGCGACCACTGGCCAGAATTTTGCACCGCGTCGCTGGGTGGGGTTTTCACTGTCTTTTCCTTCCAGCCGCTCATTAAGCTCAACCGTGGCTTTGAACAGCAGGAACAATCCGCCGAAAAGCATGATCAGGTCGCGGGCGCTAAAGCTCAGACCCTGCACGCTGAATAAGGGTTTGGTCAGCGTCACCAGCCAGGAGATTGAGGCCAGTAACAGCAGACGCATCACCATGGCGAACAGAAGACCCGTCACGCGGGCGCGGTCGCGTTGTGAAGGGGGTAATTTATCGGCAAGGATGGCGATAAACACCAGGTTATCAATGCCGAGCACTAATTCGATGACGACCAGCGTCACCAGCCCGGCCCAGATTGATGGATCGGCAATCCATTCCATAGTAAATGCAATACCTTCTGTTATATGACTAATGTCACACTTCGATCATGGATAAAGCCGACGGAAATTGCAATGCCGGGGTGAGATTTCTCTTAATGCTACACTCAGGTAAACCCCATTTGCCGGGCGGTGTAAATAAGTTAATTGCGAAGATTTAATTACATAAGACGATATTTAGGATATATCGCAATAAATGGTCCGGCGATCTATTTTGTCAATATAAAGAAAATCCGAAAACCTTAAAACTTTGCTCTTAATATTAATCTTAAAAACGAATATTAGGACGGTTGTCTCCTTGCCTGCTATTAGGTTAGCTGCAACAATTCTTCCAGCATCAAATGTTAAATCTCCTTGTTGCTATTTTTGTTTCGGTCTTTGGTGAAGGTTATACATTATCAATCGCCCCTGTGAGGCGTTTGATATATTTCGCAAAAGGCCTTATCCAAGAGGGTGTCTAACCATAACGCATTGTTTAGTCAGTGGATTGGTAACTGAAAGCCAAGGGCGGTAGCGTGCCTGAAAGCGTGTGAATCAGCCTCAATTATTCTGTCAATAGCCAATGGATGAATAAGCTTTTTTTAGGACTGATGCCAGTTATATTGCTAAATGATTAACTGCATTCTGATTGTCACCACGACCCGCGCTTATTTTAATTGCACAGGATAATTACTCTGCCAAAGTGATAAATAATCAATGATGAAATCCAAAATGAAATTGATGCCATTATTGGTGTCTGTGACCTTGATGAGTGGTTGCACGGTCTTTCCCGGCAGCAATATGTCGACAATGGGCAAGGATGTGATTAAACAGCAGGATGCTGATTTTGATCTCGACAAAATGGTGAATGTGTATCCATTAACCCCACGTCTGGTGGAACAATTACGCCCACGTCCAAATGTTGCTCAGCCAAATATGTCTCTGGACCAGGAAATTGCCTCTTACCAGTATCGCGTGGGTCCGGGTGACGTCATTAATGTGACCGTCTGGGATCACCCTGAACTGACCACGCCTGCGGGCCAGTACCGCAGCTCAAGCGACACCGGTAACTGGGTACAGTCCGATGGCACCATGTTCTATCCCTACATTGGCAAAGTGCACGTCGCGGGCAAAACGCTTGCTGAGATCCGTAGTGATATTACCGGCCGCCTGGCGCAGTACATTGCTGACCCGCAGGTGGACGTTAATATCGCCGCGTTCCGATCCCAGAAAGCCTATATCTCTGGCCAGGTCAATAAATCCGGCCAGCAGGCTATCACTAACGTCCCGCTCACCGTTCTCGATGCGATCAATGCCGCAGGGGGCTTAACCGACGGCGCTGACTGGCGCAACGTGGTGCTGACCCACAACGGCAAAGAGCAGCGCATTTCGCTTCAGGCGCTGATGCAAAACGGTGACCTGACCCAGAACCGCCTCCTTTATCCGGGCGATATTCTGTACGTGCCGCGCAACGACGATCTGAAAGTGTTCGTGATGGGTGAAGTGAAAAAACAGAGCACCCTCAAGATGGACTTCAGCGGTATGACCCTGACCGAAGCGCTGGGCAATGCGGAAGGCATCGATCTGACCGCCTCCAACGCCAGCGGTATCTTCGTGATCCGTCCTATCAAAGGCGAAAACGCGAAGGGCAAGATTGCCAACATCTACCAGTTGGATATGTCCGACGCGACGTCCCTGGTCATGGCAACGTCGTTCCGTCTCCAGCCGTACGATGTGGTCTATGTCACCACCGCGCCGGTTGCCCGCTGGAACCGTCTGATCAACCAGTTGCTGCCTACCATCAGTGGCGTTCGCTACATGACGGATACGGCGAGCGACGTTCATAACTGGTAAGCCGCGATGTTTAACAAAATTCTGGTGGTGTGCGTGGGGAACATTTGCCGTTCCCCCACGGCTGAAAGGCTGTTGAAAAATTACCAGCCTGCGTTAACGGTCGACTCCGCAGGGCTGGGCGCGCTGGTCGGAAAAGGTGCCGACGAACGTGCCGCAAGCGTTGCCCTTGAGCATAACCTCTCACTCGACGGGCACGTTGCCAGTCAGGTCTCTGGCCGGATGTGCCGGGAATATGACCTGATCCTCGCGATGGAAAAACGCCACATTCACGCGCTGTGCGATATCGCACCGGAGATGCGCGGCAAGGTGATGCTGTTTGGTCACTGGGATGGTGAGCGCGAAATTCCCGATCCGTATCGCAAGAGCCGCGAGGCCTTTGAGGCGGTATACACCTTACTAGACCAGTCTGCCCGTCAGTGGGCGCAGGCACTGAAAGCTCAGCAGGGATAACAATGACAGAAAAAACAAGACCTTCTGCCGCCCCGACGTCGGGCAGTGATGAAATCGATATCGGTCGCCTGGTCGGGACCGTTATTGAAGCGAAATGGTGGGTGCTGGGTATTACCGCCATCTTTGCCGTGGCGGCGATCGTTTATACGCTGTTCGCGACGCCTATTTACAGCGCCGACGCGCTGGTGCAGATCGAACAAAATACCGGAAACTCGCTGGTTCAGGATATCGGCTCGGCGCTGGCCAACAAGCCGCCGGCATCGGAAGCCGAAATTCAGCTGATCCAGTCGCGCCTGGTACTGGGCAAAACGGTTCATGACCTGGGGCTGGATATCGCGGTCACCAAAAACACCTTCCCGGTATTTGGCGCAGGCTGGGATCGCCTGATGGGGCGCAGTAACGATACGGTAAAAGTGACCGACTTCGTGATCCCAAAAGGGGCAGGGGACCAAACCTTTACCCTGACAGTGCTGGGACCAAAACAGTATCAGCTGACCAGCGACGCGGGCTTCAGCGCACGCGGCGAGGTGGGGCAGATGCTGACCAAAGAGGGCGTCAGCATCAAGGTCAGCGCAATTCAGGCGCATGAGGGCGGGGAGTTTACGGTCACCAAATTCTCGACGCTCGGGATGATCAACAACCTGCAAAACAACCTGACCGTCACCGAAAACGGCAAGGACACCGGCGTCCTGAGCATGACCTTCACCGGTGAAGACAAGGATCAAATTCGCGACATCCTCAATAGCATCACCCGCAACTATCTGGAGCAGAACGTTGAGCGTAAGTCAGCGGAAGCTGCAAAAAGCCTGGCGTTTCTCAGTAAACAGCTGCCGGAGGTGCGTGCCCGTCTGGATGACGCTGAGAACAAGCTGAACGCGTACCGTCAGGACAAGGATTCCGTCGATCTGCCGCTGGAGGCGAAATCGGTTCTCGACTCCATGGTGAATATTGATGCGCAGCTGAACGAGCTGACCTTCAAAGAGGCGGAGATTTCCAAGCTCTATACCAAACGTCACCCGGCGTACCGCACGCTGCTGGAGAAACGTCGTACCCTGGAAGAAGAGAAGGCGAAGCTGAATGACCGCGTGACCGCGATGCCGAAGACGCAGCAGGAAATTGTACGACTGACGCGTGATGTGGAATCCGGCCAGCAGGTTTACATGCAGCTGCTGAACAAACAGCAGGAGCTGAAAATCACCGAAGCCAGCACCGTCGGCGACGTGCGTATCGTTGACCCGGCGATTACCCAGCCGGGCGTGCTGAAGCCGAAGAAAGCGCTGATTATCCTCGGCAGCATTATTCTCGGCCTGATGCTTTCCATTGTCGGCGTGCTGCTGTGCTCGCTGTTCAACCGCGGTATCGAAAGCCCGCAGGTGCTGGAAGAGAACGGGATCAGCGTGTACGCCAGCATCCCGCTTTCAGAGTGGCAGAAGTCCCGTGACAGCGTCAAAACCGTTAAGGGCGTCAAGCGTTACAAACAGAGCCAGCTGCTGGCCGTGGGTAACCCGACTGACCTGGCGATTGAAGCGGTGCGCAGCCTGCGTACCAGCCTCCATTTCGCCATGATGCAGGCCAAAAACAACGTCCTGATGATGACCGGTGTCAGCCCGTCAATCGGTAAAACCTTCGTCTGCGCCAACCTGGCGGCGGTGGTGAGCCAGACCAACAAGCGCGTGCTGTTGATCGACTGCGATATGCGTAAGGGCTACACCCATGAGCTGCTGGGGACCAACAACGTTAACGGTCTGTCGGAAATCCTGCTCGGTAAAGGGGAAATCAGCGAGAGCGCCAAGCCGACGTCGATTCCGAAATTTGACCTGATCCCGCGTGGCCAGGTGCCGCCGAACCCGTCTGAACTGCTGATGAGCGAGCGCTTCACGCAGCTGATTGAGTGGGCGAGCAAAAACTATGACCTGGTGCTGATCGATACCCCACCAATTCTGGCGGTCACCGACGCTGCCGTGGTAGGGCGTCATGCGGGCACCACGCTGATGGTCGCACGCTATGCGGTGAACACCCTGAAGGAAGTGGAAACCAGCCTGAGCCGCTTTGAGCAGAACGGTATTGAGGTGAAGGGGGTCATTCTGAACTCCATCTTCCGCCGCGCGACCGGGTATCAGGATTACGGCTACTACGAGTACGAATACAAGTCTGACAGTAAATAATAATCCCCCTCATCCTAACCCTCTCCCCAGGGGGGAGAGAGGACTGCATGGTGCAGCTTTTCTCCCTCTCCCTCCGGGAGAGGGTCGGGGTGAGGGATAAGGGGAAGACCATGACCACACAACGCCCTTTGATTTCTATCTATATGCCGACATGGAATCGTCAGCAGCTGGCGATCCGCGCGATTAAATCGGTCCTGCGTCAGGATTACGATAACTGGGAACTGATTATCGTGGATGACTGTTCCTCCTCTTACGAACAACTGCAAAAGTTTGTTGAAGACCTGAACGACCCGCGCGTGGTGTACACTCACAACGCCATCAACTCCGGGGCGTGTGCGGTGCGCAACCAGGCGATTATGCAGGCGAAAGGGCAGTATCTGACCGGTATCGACGACGATGACGAATGGACGCCAAACCGTCTGTCCATCTTCCTGTCGCACAAAGCGCAGCTGGTGACCCACGCGTTTCTGTATGCCAATGACTATGTTTGCCAGGGCGAGGTCTATTCGCAGCCAGCCAGCCTGCCGCTGTATCCGAAATCACCGTATTCCCGCCGCCTGTTCTACAAGCGCAACATTATCGGCAATCAGGTGTTTACCTGGGCATGGCGCTTTAAGGAGTGCCTGTTCGATACCGAGCTGAAGGCCGCGCAGGATTACGACATCTTCCTGCGGATGGTTGTGGAGTACGGCGAGCCGTGGAAGGTGGAAGAGGCCACGCAGATCCTGCACATCAATCACGGGGAGATGCAAATCACCTCGTCACCGAAGAAATTCTCGGGCTACTTCCATTTTTACCGCAAGCACAAGGACAAGTTTGACCGTGCCAGCCGGAAGTATCAGCTCTTCACCCTGTATCAGATCCGTAATAAGCGCATGAACTGGCGCACGCTGCTGACGCTGCTGTCGGTACGTAACGGCAAGCGTCTGGCTGACGGGCTTCGGGGGAAATAATGTTTCTGGAAGATTGCCGCGCTAACAGCTGGAGCCTGCGCCCGTGCTGCATGGTTCTGGCCTACCGTATTGCGCACTTTTGCTCGGTGTGGCGCAAAAAAAATGTGCTGAACAATATCTGGGCCGCGCCAGTGCTGGTGCTGTACCGCATCATCACCGAATGCTTTTTTGGCTATGAAATTCAGGCCGCTGCCACCATTGGCCGCCGCTTTACCATTCATCACGGCTATGCGGTGGTCATCAACAAGTTCGTCGTCGCGGGTGATGATTTCACCATTCGTCACGGGGTGACAATCGGCAACCGCGGGCCAGACAGCCTGGCTTGCCCGGTGATTGGCAATAACGTCGAGTTGGGCGCCAACGTGGTGATGATCGGGGACATTACCGTGGGTAATAACGTGACGATTGGCGCAGGCAGCGTGGTGCTGGACAGCATTCCGGACAACGCGCTGGCGGTGGGCGAGAAAGCCCGCGTGAAGGTGATTAAATGAACATTCTGCAATTTAACGTACGCCTCGCAGAGGGCGGGGCGGCAGGCGTAGCGCTGGATCTGCACCAGCGCGCGCTGCAAAAAGGACTCCAGTCGCGCTTTGTTTACGGTTACGGTAAAGGCGGCAAGAAAAGCGTTAGCCATGATAACTATCCGCAGGTGCTGAAGCAGACGCCACGTCTGACCTCCATCGCCAATATTGCGCTGTTCCGCCTGTTTAACCGCGACCTGTTCGGCAACCTGAATAATCTCTACCGCACCGTCACCCGCACTCGCGGCCCGGTTGTGCTGCACTTCCACGTGCTGCACAGCTACTGGCTGAATCTGGAAGAGGTAGTGGCGTTTTGTGGCAAGGTGAAGGCGCACAAGCCGGATACCCGATTTGTCTGGACGCTGCACGACCACTGGAGCGTGACCGGACGTTGCGCCTTTACCGACGGCTGCGAAGGCTGGAAAGATAACTGCCAGAAATGCCCTACGCTCAGCAACTACCCGCCGGTGAAGGTCGATCGCGCGCATCAGCTGGTTGAGGGTAAGCGTCAGCTGTTCCGCGATATGCTCTCGCTCGGCTGCACCTTTATCTCCCCAAGCCAGCACGTGGCGGACGCTTTTAATAGCCTGTACGGAGCAGGGCGCTGCCAGATCATCAACAACGGTATTGATGTTGCAACGGAAGCGATCCTGGCCGAACTGATGCCCGTAGCCGTTACCCCCGGTAAGCCGAAAATTGCGGTCGTCGCCCATGACCTGCGCTACGACGGCAAAACCAACCAGCAGCTGGTGCGCGACATGATGGCGCTCGGCGACAAAATTGAGCTGCATACCTTTGGCAAATTCTCGCCGTTTGATGGCGCTAACGTGGTGAACCACGGGTTTGAAACCGACAAGCGCAAACTGATGAGCGCGCTGAACGGTATGGACGCGCTGGTGTTCAGCTCCCGCGTGGACAACTACCCGCTGATCCTGTGCGAAGCGCTCTCCATCGGCGTACCGGTGATTGCCACCCACAGCGACGCCGCGCGGGAAGTGCTGGAGAAATCCGGCGGTAAAACCTTCAGTGAAAATGAGGTGCTGCCGCTGGTGCAGTTGTCGAAGGCCGATATCGCGCAGGCTGTTTTTGGCACGGACCTGGAATCGTTCCGCAACCGTAGCCGCAAAGCGTACAGTGGACAACAGATGCTGGAGGAGTATGTCTCGTTCTATCAGAATCTGTAGTTATCTGCTGCTGCCGCTGATCTACCTGCTGGTCAACGTTAAGATTGCCCAGCTCGGTGAAAGCTTCCCGATCACTATCGTCACCTTCCTGCCGGTTCTGCTGTTGCTTTACGTTGACAAGCTTAACCTCAAAAAGCTGATGATTTCATTGGGCATCGGGTTTGGTCTGACGGCGTTTAACTACATCTTTGGTCAGTCGCTGGACGCCAGCAAATATGTCACCTCCACCATGCTGTTTGTTTATATCGTTATCATTATTGGCATGGTGTGGAGTATTCGCTTTAAAACTATTTCTCCGCACAATTATAGGAAAATCCTCAGGTTCTTTTATATTGTCGTCGGGCTGATTGTTGTGCTTGCGGCAATGGAGATGGCGCAAATTATTCTCACAGGCGGCAGTAGCCTGATGGAAATAATTTCGAAATATCTTATATACAGTAACAGCTATGTACTGAACTTCATTAAGTTTGGTGGCAAGCGTACAACCGCGCTCTATTTTGAACCGGCGTTTTTTGCTCTGGCATTAATCTCAATTTGGCTCAGCATCAAACAGTTCGGTATCAAAACCCCCAAGACCGATGCTATGATTCTTGCAGGAATCGTTCTGTCAGGGTCGTTCTCCGGGGTAATGACGTTTATTCTGTTTTACCTGCTGGAGTGGGCGTTCCAGTACCTGAACAAAGAGGCGATTAAGAAAAAACTGCCGCTGGCGATAATCTCTCTGACGGTATTTTTAGTGGGCGTAATATTTGCGTTTCCGTACATTTCTGAACGTCTGGGTGATTTGGGAACGGAAGGTTCGTCGTCCTATTATCGCATCATTGGTCCACTGGTGATGGTGGGTTATTCCTTAACCCATATTGATGGCGTAGTAAGATTCGGCTCACTTTACGAATATGTTGCATCATTCGGAATCTTTAACGGTGCGGATGTCGGTAAAACCATAGACAATGGTCTGTATCTGTTAATTATCTATTTTTCCTGGTTCGCCGTACTGTTGACACTGTGGTATCTGTTTAAAGTTTTCAAAATGATGATTAACGCGTTTGGTGATAACCAGAACTTTCGCGTGCAACTTTATCTGTTCACACCGGTGTCGTTGTTTTTTACCGGGTCAATATTTAGCCCGGAATATGCATTCTTAATTGTATGTCCGTTTATTTTGCGCAAAGCGCTGAATATTACGAGCGTATGACGAAATGAGGTGATTTATGTTTCTTAGCGTCATTACTGTCGCCTTTCGTAACTACGAAGGGGTGGTAAAAACCTGGCGCTCGCTGCGCAACCTGGCGCGCGATCCGAGCCTCACCTTTGAGTGGATCGTGGTCGATGGCGGCTCGAACGACGGCACGGCGGAGTTCCTGGAAAAACTCAACGGTGAGTTCAACTTACGTTACATCAGCGAGAAAGATAAAGGTATTTACGATGCCATGAATAAAGGCATCAACATGGCGCAGGGGCGTTACGCGATCTTCCTCAATTCCGGCGATGTGTTCCATGAAGATGTGGCGCTGTTTGCCCGTCAGCTGGCGCGCCAGAAAGAAGATGCCATGTTTATTGGTGATGCGCTGCTTGATTTCGGCGAGGGGAAAAAAGTGCTGCGCGGCGCGAAACCAGGCTGGTATATCTACCACAGTCTGCCGGCCAGCCATCAGGCTATTTTCTTCCCAATGAGCGGCCTGAAAAAACAGCCTTACGATTTGCGCTATAAAGTGTCATCAGATTATGCCCTGGCGGCCAGCCTGTACAAATCTGGCTACCCGTTCCGTCGAATTAAAGGACTGGTATCTGAATTTTCAATGGGTGGCGTGTCAACCTCGAATAATCTGGAACTGTGCCAGGATGCCAAAAACGTGCAGCGTAAAATATTACGCGTGCCGGGGTTCTGGGCGGAATTATCTTATTTCTTACGTCTGAAAACGACGGGTAAAGCGAAAGCCTTATATAACAAAGCCTGAGATATAAGGAAACGTAATGCAGGAATTAAATGGATTCTCCGTGCCGAAAGGTTTTCGGGGCGGGAGCGGTATTAAAGTTCAACTGTGGTGGGCTGTACAGGCAACGTTATTTGCCTGGTCGCCGCAAATACTGTACCGCTGGCGCGCATTTTTACTGCGTCTGTTTGGCGCAAAAATAGGAAAAAACGTAGTCATTCGACCTTCGGTGAAAATTACTTATCCCTGGAAATTAACGCTTGGGGATTACGCCTGGGTTGGGGATGACGCGGTGTTATATACCCTTGGCGAGATTACGATTGGCGCAAATTCGGTGGTTTCACAGAAGTGTTATTTGTGCACCGGCAGCCACGATTTTATGAGCCCGCATTTTGATATTACCGCTTCGCCTGTTGTGATCGGTGAAAAATGCTGGCTGGCAACAGACGTCTTTGTTGCACCCGGTGTTTCTGTTGGCGATGGCACGGTAGTCGGTGCCCGCAGCAGCGTTTTTAAATCGCTTCCGGCAAATAAAATTTGCCGTGGCAACCCCGCAGTGGTGATACGCGAACGCGTTGAAACTGAAAAACTTTGATAAGTACAGAGGAATATAAACATGTCTAAAGTCGCTCTCATCACCGGCGTTACCGGACAAGATGGTTCTTACCTGGCAGAATTGCTGCTGGAAAAAGGGTATGAAGTTCACGGTATTAAGCGTCGTGCCTCTTCATTCAACACCGAGCGTGTCGATCACATTTACCAGGATCCGCATGCGGCAAACCCGAAATTCCATCTGCATTACGGCGACCTGACCGATACCTCCAACCTGACCCGCATCCTGCAAGAAGTACAGCCGGATGAAGTGTACAACCTGGGGGCAATGAGCCACGTTGCGGTTTCCTTCGAGTCCCCGGAGTACACCGCTGACGTGGATGCGATGGGTACGCTGCGTCTGCTGGAAGCGATTCGCTTCCTTGGTCTTGAGAAGAAAACCCGCTTCTACCAGGCATCTACCTCTGAGCTGTACGGTCTGGTGCAGGAAATTCCGCAGAAAGAGACCACGCCGTTCTACCCACGTTCTCCGTACGCTGTGGCGAAACTGTACGCTTACTGGATCACCGTGAACTACCGTGAATCCTACGGCATGTACGCCTGTAACGGCATTCTGTTCAACCACGAATCTCCGCGTCGCGGCGAAACCTTCGTGACCCGCAAAATCACCCGCGCGATCGCCAACATCGCTCAGGGCCTGGAGTCTTGCCTGCACCTCGGCAACATGGATTCCCTGCGTGACTGGGGCCATGCGAAAGACTACGTGAAAATGCAGTGGATGATGTTGCAGCAGGAACAGCCAGAAGACTTCGTGATCGCGACCGGCGTGCAGTACTCCGTGCGTCAGTTCGTTGAGATGGCTGCGGCACAGCTGGGCATCAAGCTGCGCTTCGAAGGCACCGGCGTGGAAGAGAAGGGTATCGTTGTTTCCGTGACCGGCCACGACGCACCGGGCGTGAAGCCAGGCGACGTGATTGTCCAGGTTGATCCGCGTTACTTCCGTCCTGCTGAAGTGGAAACCCTGCTGGGCGACCCAACCAAAGCGCACGAGAAGCTGGGCTGGAAACCAGAAACCACCCTGCAAGAAATGGTATCCGAGATGGTGGCCAAAGATCTTGAAGCAGCGAAAAAACACTCCCTGCTCAAGTCTCATGGCTACGAGGTTGCCATCGCGCTGGAGTCCTGAGAATGACAAAACAACGTATTTTTGTCGCCGGTCATCGCGGAATGGTGGGTTCCGCGATTGTTCGCCAGCTGGAACAGCGCGGCGACGTTGAGGTGATTGTTCGCACCCGCGACGAGCTGAACCTGCTTGATAGCCTTGCGGTGCAGGACTTCTTCGCCAGCGAACGTATCGACCAGGTGTATCTGGCGGCGGCGAAGGTGGGCGGCATTGTCGCTAACAACACCTACCCGGCGGATTTCATCTACGAGAACATGATGATTGAGAGCAACATCATTCACGCGGCGCATCTGCACAACGTGAATAAACTGCTGTTCCTCGGCTCATCCTGTATCTACCCGAAAATGGCGAAGCAGCCGATCGCCGAGAGCGAACTGTTGCAGGGCACGCTTGAAGCCACCAACGAGCCGTATGCGATTGCCAAAATTGCCGGGATCAAGCTGTGTGAATCCTACAACCGTCAGTATAACCGCGACTATCGCTCGGTGATGCCGACCAACCTGTACGGACCGCACGACAACTTCCACCCGAGCAATTCGCACGTGATCCCGGCGCTGCTGCGTCGTTTCCACGAGGCGACTGCCGAAAACGCCCCGGATGTGGTGGTGTGGGGTAGCGGTACGCCAATGCGCGAGTTCCTGCACGTGGACGACATGGCGGCGGCCAGCATTCACGTCATGGAGCTGGATCGCGAGGTGTGGCAGGAAAACACCGAGCCGATGCTGTCGCACATTAACGTCGGGACCGGCGTGGACTGCACCATTCGCGAGCTGGCACAGACCATCGCGCAGGTGGTGGGCTACAAAGGACGCGTGGTGTTTGACGCCACCAAACCGGACGGCACGCCGCGCAAGCTGCTGGACGTGACCCGTCTGCATCAGCTGGGCTGGTATCACGAGGTCTCACTGGAGCAGGGGCTGGCCAGCACCTACCAGTGGTTCCTGGAAAACCAGCACCGCTTCCGGGGGTAATGATGTTTTTAAGTCAGGAAGATTTTGCCACGGTAGTGCGTTCCACTCCGCTGATCTCAATTGATTTGATCGTGGAGAACGAACGCGGCGAGTTCTTGCTGGGGAAACGAACCAATCGTCCTGCACAGGGCTTCTGGTTCGTGCCCGGCGGGCGCGTGCAGAAGGATGAGACGCTTACCGATGCGTTTGAGCGTCTCACTCTGGCGGAACTGGGTCTGCAACTGCCGATGGCAGCGGGCCAGTTTTACGGGGTCTGGCAGCACTTCTATGACGATAACTTTTCAGGCACCGGGTTCACCACGCACTACATCGTGCTGGGGTTCCGCCTGAAGGTGAGTGAGGCAGACCTGCGTCTGCCTGATTCTCAGCATGACGATTACCGCTGGTTAACGCCAGAGGCGCTGCTGGCAAGCGACAACGTCCATGACAACAGTCGGGCGTACTTCCTTGCGGAACGTCAGGCCGAGGTGCCAGGTCTATGAAAATCCTCGTCTACGGAATTAACTACTCGCCGGAGCTTACCGGTATCGGGAAATACACCGGCGAGATGGTCGAGTGGATGGCGAGCCAGGGACATGACGTGCGGGTGATTACTGCCCCGCCGTATTACCCGGAGTGGAAGGTAGGCGAACGCTATTCCAGCTGGCGCTACCGCCGCGAAGAGGGCGCCGCGACCGTCTGGCGCTGCCCGCTCTACGTGCCGAAACAGCCCTCGACGCTGAAACGTTTAATTCATCTGGGCAGCTTTGCCCTGAGCAGTTTCTTCCCGCTGATGGCGCAGCGTCGCTGGAAGCCGGATCGCATCATCGGCGTGGTGCCGACGCTGTTCTGCACGCCAGGCATGCGCCTGCTGGGCAAACTCTCCGGCGCGCGCACCCTGCTGCACATTCAGGATTATGAAGTGGACGCCATGCTCGGGCTGGGGATGGCCGGGAAAGGCAAGGGCGGCAAGGTGGCGAAGCTCGCCAGCGCCTTTGAGCGCAGCGGCCTGCACAACGTGGATTACGTCTCGACCATCTCGCGCTCGATGATGAACAAGGCGCAGGAGAAGGGCGTCCCGGCGGAAAAAGTGATCTTCTTTCCGAACTGGTCCGAAGTGGCGCGCTTCCGCGATGTGACAGACCAGGATGCGCAGGCGTTACGCGCGCAGCTCGGGTTGCCTGCTGAGCAAAAAATCATTCTTTACTCAGGCAACATCGGCGAAAAACAGGGGCTGGAGAGCGTGATTGACGCCGCGCTTCAGCTGAGCGAACACCCGTGGATGTTCGTGATAGTCGGGCAGGGCGGCGGTAAAGCGCGGCTGGAAAAAATGGCCAGCGAGCGCGGACTGACCAACATCCGCTTCTTCCCGCTTCAGTCTTATGACGCGCTGCCCGCGCTGCTGAAAATGGCGGATTGCCATCTGGTGGTGCAAAAACGCGGCGCGGCGGATGCGGTGCTGCCGTCCAAGCTGACCAACATTCTGGCAGTGGGCGGAAACGCGGTGATTACGGCAGAAGCCGCAACAGAATTAGGCCAGCTGTGCAACAGCTACCCGGGCATTGCCGTTTGCGTGGAGCCGGAATCGGTTCCTGCGCTGGTGACCGGAATTGAGCAGGCACTCGCCATGCCAAAAGAGAACACGGTGGCACGTGAATATGCCGAACGCACGCTCGAGAAAGAGAACGTGCTGAGCCAATTTATTGCAGATATACGGGGATAAATCATGAGTCAAACCACTTTGTATCCGGTCGTAATGGCGGGTGGATCCGGGAGCCGGTTGTGGCCACTGTCCCGCGTGCTTTATCCAAAACAATTTCTGTGCCTGAAAGGCGACCTCACCATGCTGCAAACGACGGTTAACCGTCTGCACGGCGTGGAGTGTGAAAGCCCGGTGGTGATCTGTAACGAACAGCACCGCTTTATCGTTGCCGAGCAGCTGCGCCAGCTGAACAAACTGACCGAAAATATCATTCTGGAGCCTGCCGGACGCAACACGGCGCCTGCCATTGCCCTTGCGGCGCTGGCGGCAAAACGCAGCAGCCCGGACTGCGACCCGCTGATGCTGGTGCTGGCGGCTGACCACGTCATCCAGCAGGAAGAGGCCTTCCGCGACGCGGTACGCGCGGCGATTCCTTACGCCGAGAACGGCAAGCTGGTGACCTTCGGCATCGTGCCGGATCTCCCGGAAACCGGCTATGGCTATATTCGCCGCGGCAGCGTTACGCCGGGTGAAGGCGACAGCGTGGCCTTTGACGTGGCGCAGTTTGTCGAAAAACCGAATCTGGAAACCGCGCAGGCGTATGTCGCCAGCGGTGAATACTACTGGAACAGCGGTATGTTCCTGTTCCGCGCCGGTCGCTACCTGGAAGAGCTGGAAAAATATCGCCCGGATATCTTGCGCGCCTGCGAAAAAGCGATGGCGGTGGTGGATCCGGATCTCGATTTTATCCGCGTGGACGAAGAAGCCTTCCTCGCCTGTCCGGAAGAGTCCATTGACTATGCGGTGATGGAACGTACGGCAGATGCGGTAGTGGTACCGATGGATGCGGGCTGGAGCGACGTCGGCTCCTGGTCGTCACTGTGGGAGATTAGCGCGCATACCCCGGAGGGTAACGTCCATCACGGGGATGTGATCAGCCACAAAACGGAAAACAGCTACGTCTACGCCGAATCAGGCCTCGTCACTACGGTAGGGGTGAAAGATCTGGTGGTCGTGCAGACCAAAGACGCGGTGCTGATTGCCGACCGTAATGCCGTGCAGGACGTTAAAAAAGTGGTGGAGAAGATCAAGGCCGATGGCCGCCACGAACACCATATTCACCGTGAAGTTTACCGCCCGTGGGGCAAATATGACTCCATCGACGCTGGCGAGCGTTATCAGGTGAAACGCATCACCGTGAAGCCGGGAGAAGGGCTGTCGGTGCAGATGCACCATCACCGCGCCGAACACTGGGTGGTGGTGGCGGGGACCGCCAAAGTGACCATCGATGGTGAAGTGAAGCTGCTCGGTGAAAACGAGTCCATTTATATTCCGCTGGGCGCCACGCATTGTCTGGAAAACCCGGGGAAAATTCCGCTCGACTTAATTGAGGTGCGTTCCGGCTCCTATCTGGAAGAGGACGACATCATCCGCTTCCAGGATCGCTACGGGCGCGTGTAGCACTCCGCATCATGCCCGGTGGCGCTGCGCTTACCGGGCCTACGAATGACAAAAATAAATTTGGCCATTACATGGTCAGGGCCAACTGTTGCCTGAAAAAGGGGTCATCATGGAAAAATTAACCTGTTTTAAAGCCTACGATATTCGCGGCAAGCTGGGCGAAGAGCTGAACGAAGACATTGCGTGGCGCATCGGTCGCGCGTACGGCGAATACCTGAAACCAAAAACTATCGTGCTGGGCGGCGACGTGCGTCTGACAAGCGAATCCCTGAAGCTGGCGCTGGCGAAAGGGCTACAGGACGCGGGCGTCGACGTGCTGGACATTGGCCTTTCCGGTACCGAAGAGATCTATTTTGCCACCTTCCACCTGGGCGTGGACGGCGGTATCGAAGTGACGGCCAGCCATAACCCGATGGACTACAACGGCATGAAGCTGGTGCGCAAGGGCGCGCGTCCTATCAGCGGTGACACCGGCCTGCGTGACGTGCAGCGTCTGGCCGAGGCCAACGACTTCCCGCCGGTGAATGAAGCCACACGCGGCAGCTATAAGCAGA
>NZ_JADDTS010000054.1:0-92318 GCF_015159675.1 Enterobacter cloacae complex sp. S2 | reverse complement strand
GATAAGTACCAATGTGCATTGGTTATATTGGCATGGACTTCACTTAATCCAGGCATACAAACCAAATAAACAGATAAGAAAGCTCTAGTTGTTAACCCTAGGAAATTAAATCTTTCTGTGAATAAAAACCATATAATTATCGCGCGGAATATTATTCCAAAGAAATTGGCAACAAAAGGTGCATAATCTGGATTTAATAATGTGGTCAAACCCACTATAAATGTAGATACGGTCTGGAAATATCCATTCCTAGGGGTTGTTAGTGAATTAATAAATCCGTTTTCATATGCGTCCTTGTACCAAAAAACTGAATCCTCTGCCCAAAATTGTGCGTTTGTAAGTATGTCTGGCCTCCTAAGCCATATCAAAATAAATGCAAAAATGAATAAAGCAAACTTGCACCAGTTATTCCTAATTAAATTATTCATTACCTTCTCCATTTAATTTACTAATCTTTTTTATATATCTTGGGCGTTGCTTTGCTTCTACATAAATCCTTCCAATATACTCACCTAAAACACCAATGCCTATTAGCTGAACTCCACCAAGGAATAGTATGGAAACGAGAAGGGAAGGATAACCTCTGACAGCATTACCAAATGCAAGCGTGTCAATAATCATCCAGGCTCCGTATAGGAATGCAACTCCAGCAACGAGAAGGCCGATGTAAGTCCAAATGCGTAGAGGGAACGTTGAGAAGCTGGTTATTCCTTCGAGTGCCAAATTCCACAACTTCCATCCGTTGAATTTTGTGCTGCCGGCAATACGCTCGGCGCGGGCATATTCGACAACATCGGTACGGCCGCCAACCCAGCTAAGCACACCTTTCATGAAAAGATTACGCTCTGGTAAAAGCTTGATATTTTCGACAATCTCGCGAGACATCAGACGAAAATCTCCAACGTTCTCTTCAATTTGCGGATTGCTTATTTTATTATGCAGCTTATAGAACCATTCAGCGGTCTTTCGCTTCAGCCGACCATCAGTTGAGCGATCGGAGCGCTTAGCCAGCACCATATCAGCCCCTGCCTGCCATTTTTCTATTAGGTGCGGAATCACTTCTATTGGATCCTGCAAGTCAACGTCAATCGGGATAATCGCTTCGCCGGTAGCGTGATCAAGTCCAGCAAACAGAGCGGGTTCTTTGCCAAAGTTTCTTGTGAATGACAGAGGAACAACAAGCGGATCGGCAACAGCAAGCGTGTTGATGATTGATTCTGTAGTGTCTTTGCTGCCATCATTGATGAAGACTATCTCAACTTCATGCTGCTGTAGCCCTTCAAATTCCCGAACCGTTTTATAAAAAATAGGTATCGCGTCTTCTTCGTTGAAGACGGGAACGACCAGAGAAATTTTCATTTCGCATCCCTAAAGACAATGAACTTTGAATAAATAAAACCGCACACCAGACTGATTGCGGAGAAGAGAATGAGAGTCACAATCGGCGCCATACCGGACTTATCGGCAGCCCAACCAACAGCTGCGCTCAGCGAGCCCATAAACCCTACATAGAGCATGTAGCGCATCGTTGTTGTGGAAGACTTAAACGTGAACCTAGCGTTTGCAAAGAAGCTGAATGACACCGCCACGACGAACCCGGCGAAGTTTCCAAGAGCTTGCCCTGAGTGAAACGCATAAATGCAAACAGCAAACACAACCCAATGAATGATTGTGTTGATAACACCTATTGATGTGTACTTGGCGAATAACTTTAACATTATATAAATCAGTAAATTCTGAAAGGCCTCAAGTTTAGCACCACTGTGAAACTTGATCGACCCTCATAATTAACGATACTGTATATACATACAGTTATTTTGTGAGGTAATTATGCCACGCACAGCAGATATACACACCGCCTTCGTTGCGGCCATACAGCTCAATCCCAAGGGTTATCGCTATCTGAGCACAGATGTCTTCATTGAGAAGTTGCGGGTTTTCAATTGGCACTTCACCCGATCTGATGCTAACACCTAGATAGAGCGTTACCAGCCTGACTTCGCCGACAAAACCACTGACAACAGCGATAACAGGTACTGGATCCTGCGCAATATGGGGAGGGTCTTGTAATGGGGTTTGCATCACCCGCTTCCGATTACGTCGAGCGCCAGATCACTCCCGAAGTATTGTGCAACATGGGTGCCGATAGTCGTGTACTCGAAACTGATTTGGGGTTTGCGATTATCGAACCTGTAGTGAACAAGACACCTGGAAATGTGTTACTTATCCTTTGCGACGGTCATACGCAGTTTGCCAAGCTGATGGACAGGGCGCTCATAACTGATGATGGTGAAGCGATTGAGGGAACCGCTCTGGAAGAGGTAGAAGTATTGGGAAGAGTGACGTTTTTCATCAACCGAGCATTAGATGATGATTGCCCTGCAATATAGGTAGAGTTTCACCCTACGTCATTGAAGGCAAAAAACCAGCCATAAGCGGCTGGTTTTTTTTGTGTAGTTTTGGTGGGCTCGATAGGATTTTACCTCCATCGCATGATGGTCATTCTAAAGCTTAAAGGAAGTTTTGCATAAGCACTTCTTAAAAATCGCATTCCCCAAAATAAAAGCTAAGCGAATGAAAAATATAGTGAAAATTAAGGATAAAAATGCAATAAAATCAGCCAGAAAAACATAGTTAACTGGCTGATTAATAACATTTAATTGGAGGTTGTAGAACTCTGCTTCTGGAACAGTTCCCGGAAGACCGGATAGATGTCATCCTGGTCTCGAATGTGCTGCATCGCAAAGTTATCGAACATCGCTTGCAGATGCTCATACTCTCGCCACAGCGTCTGGTGGGCGCGACGGGTAATTTCAATGTAACTGTAGTAGCGCACCACCGGCAGGATCTTCTTCGCCAGAATTTCATGACACAGGGGCGAGTCATCCGCCCAGTTATCGCCATCCGATGCCTGGGCGGCGTAGATGTTCCACTGCGCCGGGTCGTAGCGCTCCTTCACCACCTCATCCATCAGCTTAAGGGCGCTCGACACGATGGTGCCACCGGTCTCCTGCGAGTAGAAAAACTCATGCTCATCCACCTCTTTCGCCTGAGTGTGATGGCGGATGTAGACCACCTCCACGTTCTTATACGTTCTGCTCAGGAACAGATAGAGCAGAATATAAAAACGCTTAGCCATATCCTTGGTGGCCTGATCCATTGAACCTGACACGTCCATCAGGCAGAACATCACCGCCTGGCTGGAAGGCTCCGGACGTTTTTCGTAGTTCTTATAGCGCAGGTCGAACGTGTCGATAAACGGCACCCGGTCGATCTTCGCCCGCAGTTCGGCAATCTCTTTTCGCAGGCGCTCCTCTTCCAGTAGTTGCGCCGGTTCGGTGTTTTCCACCACTTTCAGGTTGGTTTCCAGCTCGCGCAGTTCGCGCCGTTTGCCTGCCGTCATCGCCGTGCGTCGCGCCAGCGAGTTTTGCAGTGAACGCACCACGCTGATGTTGGCGGGCACCCCGTTTGCGGTATAACCCGCGCGATGGGTTTTGTATTCGTTGAGCTGACGGTGCTGATTCTTTCTCAGATTCGGCAGGGCCAGATCCTCAAAAAGCAGGTCGAGATATTCGTCTTTTGAAATCTGAAAGACGAACTCATCCTGGCCTTCACCGTCCTGGCTGGCCTGTCCCTGACCGCTGCCAGAACCGCCGCCTCCGCCTTGTGGCCGCTCGATTCTGTCATTCTGGACGAAGTGGTCATTACCTGGGTGCACGCGATGGCGAAGACCGCCACGCCCCTGATGAAACATCGGTTCGCTGATGTCATCGTTGGGAATGGAGACGGATTCGCCGCTGTCGACGTCGGTCACCGAGCGTTTGTTGATGGCCTCGGAGATCGACTGTTTAATTTGCGCTTTATAACGGCGCAAGAAGCGCTGGCGATTCACCGTGCTCTTGTTTTTGCCGTTAAGACGCCGGTCAATAAACCAGGTCATATATCCCCCGTACTGCATTTGCCAACTTGCAGCGTCCGTAAGTGCCGGACATTTTGTTGGCCCGGTAAGCGCGTTACCGGGCACTTGTTTTAAGACGATTTACGCACGCGCAGATACCATTCACAAAGCAGGCGGACCTGTTTGCGCGTATAGCCTTTTTCCATCATACGGTCGACAAAATCGTCGTGCTTTTTCTGCTCGTCGGTTGAGGTTTTGGCGTTGAACGAGATAACCGGCAACAGCTCTTCCGTGTTAGAGAACATTTTCTTCTCTATAACTGTGCGCAGTTTTTCGTAGCTGGTCCAGTTTGGATTGCGGCCGTTGTTATGCGCTCTGGCGCGCAGCACGAAGTTCACAATCTCGTTTCGGAAGTCTTTCGGGTTGCTGATCCCGGCCGGTTTCTCAATTTTTTCCAGCTCTGCGTTCAGAGATTCACGGTCAAACAGCTGGCCGGTATCCGGGTCGCGGTACTCCTGATCCTGGATCCAGAAGTCAGCGTAGGTGACGTACCGATCGAAAATGTTCTGGCCGTATTCGGAATAGGATTCCAGGTAGGCGGTCTGGATCTCTTTGCCGATAAACTCGGCGTATTTCGGGATCAGGTAGCCTTTCAGGAACTCCAGGTAGCGTTCAGCCTGCTCCTGTGGGAACTGTTCACGTTCAATTTGCTGTTCCAGCACGTAGAACAGATGAACCGGGTTGGCGGCCACCTCTGCGTGGTCGAAGTTAAAGACGCGGGAGAGGATCTTAAACGCGAAACGTGTCGACAGGCCGTTCATCCCTTCCTCGACCCCGGCGTAATCGCGGTATTCCTGGTACGATTTGGCTTTCGGGTCGGTATCCTTCAGGCTTTCGCCGTCATACACGCGCATTTTGGAGTAAATGCTGGAGTTTTCCGGCTCTTTCAGGCGCGACAGAATCGAGAAGCGCGACAGCGTTTCCAGCGTTCCCGGTGCGCAAGGGGCATGGACCAGCTCACTGTGGTTGAGCAGTTTTTCGTAAATCTTGATCTCCTCGGAGATCCGCAGGCAATAAGGCACTTTGACGATGTACACACGGTCAAGGAACGCCTCATTGTTTTTGTTGTTACGGAAGGTCACCCATTCAGATTCGTTCGAGTGGGCGAGGATAATCCCGTTAAACGGCAGGGCGGAAATACCTTCCGTCCCGTTGTAGTTCCCCTCCTGGGTGGCGGTCAGCAGCGGATGCAGCACTTTGATCGGTGCTTTAAACATCTCGACGAATTCCATAATCCCCTGGTTGGCGCGGCATAGCGCACCGGAATAGCCGTAGGCATCCGGGTCGTTTTGCGCGTGATGTTCCAGCTTACGGATATCGACTTTACCCACCAGCGCCGAGATGTCCTGGTTGTTCTCGTCACCGGGTTCAGTTTTAGCAATGGCGATCTGCTCGAGGATAGACGGCCACACTTTCACGACGCGGAATTTGGTGATGTCCCCACCAAACTCGTGCAGGCGTTTTGCCGCCCACGGCGACATGATCGTACCGAGATAGCGATGCGGAATGCCAAACTCTTTTTCCAGAATTTGCGCATCCTCTTGCGGATTAAACAGGCACAGCGGATGGTCATTGACCGGGCTGCGCTCGCCGTTGGCGCTCAGCACATAGATCGGCACGCGCTGCATCAGCGCTTTCAGCCGTTCAGCCAGGGAGGATTTACCCCCGCCGACGGGACCCAGCAGGTAAAGGATCTGTTTCTTCTCTTCCAGCCCCTGAGCGGCATGCTTCAGGTAGGAGACGATCTGCTCAATGGCATCTTCCATACCATAGAACTCTTCAAACGCCGGGTATCGGGCGACTACCCGATTCGAAAAAAGACGGGAAAGCCGTGGCTCCAGGGCAGTATCAACCATGTTTGGCTCACCGATAGCCATCAATAGCCGTTCTGCCGCATTGGCATAGGCACTGCGATCTTGCCGACAAATGGTAAGAAACTCCTGCAGTGTGAACTCTTCGTCCTTGGCAGCTTCGTAGCGCTGGCGATAGTGATCGAATATATTCATGGCATGCCGTCCTTTCGTTTTTTAGCACAGGATAAGAGCCGTTCGTATGAGTAGTGGAGGCTCCCGGAAGAGAATCTTTCGCACCTCACTGCCAGAGCAGCAACCTGTGTGCCAGGTCGAAGGCTATGAACCGCAGGGTGTTCAGCAAAACCTCTTCTTAAATTAAAGCGTAGATGGCAATTGCAAAACTTGCATACGGATAAAATCTACTTTCAATGACATATCAATAACTCATCCAAAAATTTCCACTGCGGTTATAAGCGAAAAGGGGGTTTTTCATTTATCGGTCACATAAATGAAAGCGGGATGTCATCTGAAAAATGAAAAATAACGGGTTAATCAAATGGATTCGCGCGCAAAAAATTTTGGGATGTACGGGAATGGCGGTTACACTTCACCCGCTGATTATTTGACTACAGGAAAGAATGGATTGTGACCAAACTCAAACTTCTGGCATTGGGCATCCTTGCCGCTACCGCAGCGAGCACCGTACAGGCTGAGAGCCAGTGGACTGTTGGCGCGGGTGCTGGCGTGATCAACAGCCCGTACAAGCAGTATGACCGCGACGTTTATCCTGTCCCCGTTGTCACCTATGAAGGCGATAACTTCTGGTTCCGTGGATTGGGCGGCGGCTACTATCTGTGGAACGATACGGCCGATAAGCTCTCCATCATGGCCTATTACGACCCAACGTACTTTAAACCAGGCGACAGCGACAGCAATGCGCTTCGTCAGCTGGACAAGCGCAGAAGCTCGCTGATGGCGGGGCTTTCATATGTGCATAACACCCAGTATGGCTTCCTGCGCACGGCGCTGGCGGGCGATACCCTGGACAACAGCAATGGCTTCATCTGGGATCTGGCGTGGCTTTATCGCTATACCAACGGCGCGGTGACCCTGACGCCGGGTATCGGTGTGCAGTACAGCAGCGAGAATTACAATGACTACTACTATGGCGTGTCTAAGGCTGAGTCTCGCCGCAGTGGTCTGAAGAGCTACAGCGCTGATGATGGCTGGGATCCGTACCTGGAACTCACCGCCTCGTATAACTTCCTCGGTGACTGGAACGTGTACGGTACTGGCCGTTATACCCGTCTGAGCGACGAAGTGAAGGACAGTCCGATGGTCGACAAGTCCTGGTCCGGCATCTTCTCCGTGGGTGTGACCTACAAGTTCTGACCAGAACGTGATGTATTAAAACGGGGCGCTTGCGCCCCGTTTGTTTTTTATGGTGCCTGATAAATATTAGCGCTTCACAATCTTGATCGTTTGGCCTAAGCGGGACGGTTTTTCTTCGCTGGTTTTCTGCGGGGCGGTCACGCACGCGGTTTCCACACACACGAAGGTCTTGTAACCGTCATCAGGGATATCTGCCATGCTGACGGAAAGGGCAGGGCCCGGGTTCCAGCCCACCACGTTGCTATGGTGGTGGTGAACCACGTCAATGCCGCGGTTCAACGCGCTGTCGTGGATGACGCTACAGGCTTCCGGGTGCAGATACACGCGGTCGGTACGGTCCGGGAAGCTCTGAACGCCGTCGTCCAGCCTGCCTTCTTTCGCGTTGTCCACTTTGTCGATAAAGGTATCGCCAAGTCCGCTCACCTTAACGGCCTGAATGTCGCCTACGTTGAAATAGGTGTGCAGGGCGGACGTTGTTTCGAATTCGCCGTGCGCTTCCAGTTCAATCTCGCAGGTTTTACCCAGCTTGAAGCGGGCATAGAGGGTGAATTCATGTGGCCACAGGGCGCGCGTTTCATCATTTGCCTGAAGTTCAAAGGTCAACACCGCGCCGTTATCATCTTCGTTGTGGGCTTTCAGCGTCCACTGCTGGTTACGGGCGAAACCGTGAGACGGCAATCCCTGCTGCGCTGACGGACCAAACCATGGCCAGCAGATCGGTACGCCGCCACGGATCGCCGCCCCTTTTTTGAACGAGGTGGCCTCGCTCAGCCACAGGCCTTCTTCTTCGCCTTCTGGTTTCCAGGAGAGCAGGTGGGCGCCATTGAGCGCTACGGAGGCTTTAACGCGCGGATGATCGACGACGATGATATCGGCGCCGTCACTCTGACGGCGGGAGAGCACAGGGGTAAGTTGTTCGACTACCGGAAGTGCAAAAATTTTATTAATCATTAAGCAATCCTCTGTCTAAAAACAATAAAAAAGGCGACCGAAGTCGCCTTTTAGGATCAAGCACTCATCTCAACTTATTTGGAGATGTGAGCGATCAGGTCCAGTACTTTGTTAGAGTAGCCAGTTTCGTTGTCGTACCAGGAAACCAGTTTCACGAAGTTGTCGTTCAGTGCGATACCTGCTTTAGCATCGAACACGGAAGTGCACACTTCGCCGTTGAAATCGGTAGAAACAACGTCGTCTTCGGTGTAACCCAGAACGCCTTTCATTGGGCCTTCGGAAGCAGCTTTGATTGCTTTCTTAATTTCTTCGTAAGAAGCAGCTTTTTCCAGACGAACGGTCAGGTCAACAACGGATACGTTAGGAGTTGGAACGCGGAACGCCATACCAGTCAGTTTGCCATTCAGTTCTGGCAGTACTTTACCTACTGCTTTAGCAGCACCGGTAGAAGATGGGATGATGTTCTGAGCCGCGCCACGGCCGCCGCGCCAGTCTTTGTGAGACGGGCCATCAACGGTTTTCTGAGTAGCGGTGGTAGCGTGAACGGTAGTCATCAGACCTTCGATGATGCCGAAGTTGTCGTTGATAACTTTAGCCAGCGGTGCCAGGCAGTTGGTGGTGCAGGATGCGTTGGAAACGATGTCCTGGCCAGCGTAAGTTTCGAAGTTTGCACCGCGAACGAACATTGGGGTGTTGTCTTTGGAAGGACCAGTCAGAACAACTTTCTTCGCACCCGCAGTGATGTGTTTACGTGCAGTTTCGTCGGTCAGGAAGATACCGGTAGCTTCAGCTACAACGTCAACACCGATTTCGTTCCATTTCAGGTTAGCTGGGTCTTTCTCAGCAGTAACGCGGATGGTTTTGCCGTTAACAACCAGGTGGCCGTCTTTCACTTCAACGGTGCCGTCGAAACGACCGTGAGTTGAGTCGTACTTCAGCATGTACGCCATGTATTCAGCGTCCAGGAGATCGTTGATACCAACGATTTCGATGTCAGAACGTTTCTGAGCAGCACGGAAAACAATACGGCCGATACGGCCAAAACCGTTGATACCTACTTTGATAGTCATATATTCCACCAGCTATTTGTTAGTGAATAAAAGGTTGCCTGTAAAATTACAAAAACCTTACGCAGCGTCAAGCGGAATCGTGTCAATCATTGCGACAAATCAATCCTGTGACTAACGTTTGTGCGACTGACTCGCCTCACTTTCCCTTTGAGCTAGCAACCACATGGGGGCTGCGCCCGGAATTTTAAAGGCCTCGCAGGATTAAAATGTGAAATTGATCACAATTGCCTGACCGCCTTTTCGCGACACATAAGTTTAGATCAAAAGTGCACGCGCGGGTGTTAATGTTTTGTTAGAATCTGGGTTAAAAGATGTCTGTTTCAACAGCGAGATGTAAGCATATGTCGAACCAACATAACCCCGACGATTTGAAAAAAAACCTTACAGAGATGCAGTTTTACGTAACGCAAAATCACGGCACGGAACCGCCGTTTACCGGGCGTTTGCTGCACAATAAACGGGAAGGCGTCTACCACTGCCTGGTGTGTGATGCACCGCTGTTTAACTCCCAGACTAAGTACGATTCTGGCTGCGGCTGGCCAAGCTTTTACGAGCCTGTCAGCGATGATGCGATCCGCTATCTGACGGACTCCTCGCACGGCATGGTGCGCACCGAAATTCGTTGTGGGAATTGCGACGCCCATCTCGGGCATGTCTTCCCGGATGGCCCGCAGCCGACGGGGGAGCGTTTCTGCGTAAATTCGGCTTCGATGAGCTTTACCGATGACGAAAACGGCGACCAGACCAAGGGTTGAAAAAACGATTCAGCAAATTATTCCTTTGAAAGGGAGAGATCGTGAATATTGATGACATGATTGCAGGCATGACCCCGGAGGTTTATCAGCGCCTGGTGACGGCCGTTGAGCTGGGAAAATGGCCGGACGGTGTGGCGCTCACACCTGAGCAAAAAGAGAACAGCTTGCAGCTGGTGATGCTGTGGCAGGCGCGTCACAATACCAACGCCCAGCACATGACCATCGACACTAACGGTCAGATGGTGATGAAAAGTAAGCGCGAACTGAAAGAAGACTTCGGCATCACGCCGAAGCCGATTGCAACCTTCAAATAAATCTCCCATGTAGGCCGGGTAAGGCGAAGCCGCCACCCGGCACACTACACCTTAGTGCGGGATCCCAAGCGACTCCGCCAGCTGCTTCGCTAACTGGTTGTTGTCATCCGCGCCATACTCCCAGAACATCGCCCCGGCGAGACCTTTCTCCTTGATGTAATCTGCTTTAATCGCCACGGAACGCGGGTTCTCATAGGAGATCGCAAACAGCGCCTTCCCGTCGCCGGATTTTACCGACAGCCACGGCACCTTCGCCTGTTCGTCCCAGTGCTCGGTAAAGCGTTTCTGCGGATCGTTTAGCAGTTTGCGGACGATATCGTTGTATTTCACGTAGGTATCTTTGGTCAGGTCATAGCCAAGCGATTTGAACAGGCCCAGTTCCTGCGGCCCGAAGTAGGGCTGGGTGACCGGATTGTTTTGCGCGTCCGGTTTACTCCAGTCGATACCCGGTTCAACGGCGCGCTTCGGTACACGACCGTAAAAACCGATTCCGAGGTTCATTTGCTGCGGCTTTAGGCCGGCGGCCAGATAGTTATTCACCACAAAATCAACGCTGTATTTGTCTGCGGCAGCCACCGTTGGCCAGGCGCTGGAGTCATACAGATTCGCGTTAAAATACTGCGTCCCGTACGCCATGTCGTAGGTCATCAGGTTGATGTAATCGAGCAGGGGGGCAATGGCCTTCACATCCACCCAGCTTTTCGGACTTTCTGCATTTGCGCCCACCGCAATCGTGACAAGTTTTTTCTTACCAAACGCGTCACGCATCTCTTTTAACAGCGCGGTGAAATTATCCCTGTCGGCTGGGGTGCTCTCGACCAGTCCCCACGCGCCGTTGACCGGGAACTCCCAGTCGAGATCGATCCCGTCCAGGCCGTATTGACTGACGATCTGCTGCGCGGAGCGAATAAACACCGCGCGGCTCTCTTTGGTAGCCGCTGCGCCAGAAAAACCACGTGCGCCCCAGCCGCCAACGGAAAGCAGCACTTTTAAATTCGGGTTTTGTTTACGAAGCTGAGGAAGTAACGCCAGGTCGGATGCCACCTTGGGTGATAACCAGATTTGATGCAGTTTTGCCGGATCTTTCAGTGCAGGGTTGGTCTCGTCTTTCTCGTTGTTATAGACCAGACCAAACGAGTAGTTGAGGTGTGTGATCTGGCGGACATCGAGTTTATTGATATCGCCACCCGGTCCGGCGGTAACATCGCCACCGCCATTGAAGTAGCCCACGGACATCAGGGGCGCGGCGGAAGCCAGTGACGCACAAAGCAAGGGTAATGCTGCCAGCAAGGGCAAACGTTTCATATAAGTTCCTCTTTGACTGAATAAAAATAACCACGCCACAGAAAAGGCGTGGCGAAAAAACAGCCTGAAGAGAATACCATCGCCGCCTCGCTTGTGATGCGAGGGAGTTCACTTTACGGGAGATCGGGGAGGGGTTTTGCCGGGTGGCGCTGATGCTTACCCGGCCTACAAAACCAGAGAAAGTAGGCCGGGTAAGGCGAAGCCGCCACACGGCTAAAAAAGCTTACGCCTGCGTCTCCATCCAGTCAGCCAGCGTATACAGCGTTGCGCCTTCTGCGGCCATATCCATAAACGCCTGGGCGCTGTCATGCGGCTGAATATTCACCCCGCGACAGCCGTCGGTAATGACATTCACGGTATAGCCCAACTGGAGCGCATCCAGCACGGTGAACTTCACGCAGTAATCCGTCGCCAGGCCCAGCACAATCAGCTCGGTGATCTCATGATGGCGTAACCATGCGTCAAGCGCCGTCTTCTGGCGGTGACCGTTATCGAAGAATGCGCTGTAGCTGTCGATGGTTGGGTTTTCACCTTTGTGGAACACCGCGTCGATGGCCTTCTGGTTCAGTAGCGGATGCAGCTTAGCGCCTTCCGTCTGCTGCACGCAGTGATCGGGCCAGAAGGTTTGCGCCAGTCCGTCCAGTTCGCCCTGGCTGTAAGGCTCAACGTTGTGCTGGCTGGCAAAGCTGCCGTGGTTTGCCGGATGCCAGTCCTGACTCGCCACCACCGCTTCACCACGAGCCTTACACCACTCAATCAACGAATTCGCGACGTCTACGGTGCTGTCGCCTTCCGCGACGGCCAGCGCACCGCCCGCACAGAAATCATTTTGCAAATCAACCAGTAACAGGGCGCGTTGCTTCATGGGAACTCCTTATTCGTCCGGCGTCAGTTCACCGCGCAGGTTTTGCATCATGGCGCGGCGAATGGAATCAATATCCAGATCCTGACTCAGTAAATAGTGAAGTTTAGTCAGCGTTGCCTCAACGGTCATATCGAAACCACTGATCACGCCAGCGTGCGCCAGGGCGTTGCCGGTGGCGTAGCCGCCCATATTGACCTTACCGGACATACACTGGGTGAGGTTGACCACCACAATCCCGCGATCGCTCGCCTCCTGAAGCTCTTTCAGGAACTCACCGTTCTGCGGGGCGTTACCCACACCATAGGAGCGCAGGATCAGCGCCTTCACCGGCTGGCGCAGGAAGTTGCGCACCACGTCGGCGGAAATACCCGGATAAATCGTCACCACGCCAATCGGCTGCGGGGTGATCGGGTGAACGATCAGCTCGCCTGCAGTATTTGGCGCGGGCGGCGTGCCCAGACGACGGATATGGATCCCCGCTTCCAGCAGCGGTTGCAGGTTAGGTGAGGCAAACGCGTCAAAGCCGTCAGCGTGCGCTTTAGTGGTACGGTTCCCGCGGTACAGTCGGTTGTTGAAGAACAGCGTTACCTCGTTGATCGGGTAATTAGCGGCCACGTACAGGGAGTTAAGCAGGTTGATCTGCCCGTCTGAACGCAGTTCCGCCAGCGGGATCTGCGAACCGGTCACGATGACGGGCTTGCCCAGGTTCTCCAGCATGAAGGAGAGCGCCGAGGCGGTGAACGCCATGGTGTCGGTGCCGTGCAGGATCACGAAGCCGTCGTACTGGTCGTAATGGGCTTTAATATCGTCCGCAATATGCTGCCAGTCTTCCGGCGTCATGTCGGAGGAGTCCATCAGCGGCTCATATTCGTGGATGGTAAAGTCCGGCATTTCCGGACGGTGGAATTCAGGCATCAGCGCCAGCTGGCGCTGCAAGTGGCCAGAAACCGGGATATAGCCATTTTCTGAGCGCTGCATACCGATGGTACCGCCGGTATAGGCGACATATATTGATTTCTTCTGCATGGTAATGAGTTCTTGTTCTTCAAAAGAAAAAATCCCCTCTTCACGGGAAGAGGGGACGGTTTTTAACGCACGTTCGCACAGGTCAGGCAAAACGCGTAACGGCTTTGCGGATCGTTGAAAGTCGCGAGCTTATCGCTCTCCGCTTTCATGGCTTTAGCCGCCGTCGCCACCGGCGCCGGCAGATACGCCTGAAGCGCTTCCGGCAGCATGGCGCGGACGGAGCCGGACATGCTGTCCATGACCATATCGAAGAACGTCGGTTCGTCCTGATAATAGTCAACGTGCCACTGCTTGAGCTTCGCCAGTTCCGCCGCTTTCTTCACGGCATCGTCGAAGTCACCCAGGCTGTCTACCAGACCGTTGCTCTTCGCATCCTGGCCGGTCCAGACGTGGCCCTGCGCGATCTGGTCAATCTGGTCTGGCGTCTTTTTACGGGAATCCGCCACCAGCGTGATGAAGCGCTTATAGCCACTCTCAATGCTGAGCTGCATCATCTCGGACACCTCAGGCGGCAGAGATTTAGTCACGGACACATCCGCCAGCGGCGAGGTGGAAACGCCGTCGGTATGAACGCCGAGATAATCCAGGCTGTTCTCTACGGTGTTGATCACGCCGAAGATGCCAATCGAACCGGTCAGCGTGCTTGGGTTAGCCACAATGTAGTTGGCTGGCGTCGAGATCCAGTACCCCCCTGAAGCCGCCATGCCCCCCATCGAGACCACGACCGGCTTGCCCGCGGCACGCGCGGCGGCCAGCTCAGCACGGATCACCTCGGAGGCGCTGACGCTGCCGCCAGGGCTGTTCACCCGCAGGACAATCGCCTTCACTTGCGGATCCAGACGCGCATCGCGGATCTGCGACGCGGTGGTGTCCCCGCCGACGTTCCCCGGCGTTTCTTCACCGTCCATAATGGCCCCGTTAGCAAACACCACGGCGATGCTGTCACCGCTGTCATCCGGCTTTTTCGCGGCGTAGTCATACATGCTGATGGCGCTGTAGTTCTTGTCCTCTTTACTCCAGCCGAACTGTTTGGTCAGCGCTTTTTCGATTTCAGCGCTGGAACCCAGCCGATCGACCAGTTTGTTATCAAGCGCGTATTTCGCTGTATCGCCGTCCACTTTGCGCAGGCCCTCCAGCACACCGCGCGCGCCCGGGAAGACCTGCTCAGCGGTCATTTGACGGTTAGCGGCAATGGTGCCGAGATAGTTCTGCCACAGCTCGCCAATCCAGCGGCTGTCCGCTTCACGGGCGGCAGGGGACATATCATCACGGATAAACGGCTCCACGGCAGATTTATAGGTCCCGACGCGGAAGACGTGGGTAGTGACCTTCAGCTTGTCGAGCAGCGATTTGTAGTACAGACCATTTGTGGCGAAGCCATGCAGATCGACCGTGCCCTGCGGAGAGAGCCAGATTTTGTTAGCAAAGCTCGCCAGATAATATTGCCCCTGGGTGTAGCTGTCGCCGACGGCAATGACCGGTTTACCGCTGTCGCGGAATTCCCGCAGCGCTTTCCCGATGTACTGCATCGAAGGCTGATCGGCTCCGGCAAAATCTTTCAGATCCAGCACGATACCGGTAATGTTGCGATCGTCTTTGGCCTGACGGATCGTGTCGACGATATCAAACAGGGAGTTTTCCTGCAGGCGGTCTGAAGTCGCGCCGAACAGCTGGCGGCCAATCACGCCCAGACGATTGCTGGTCGATGGCTTATCAACAATCACCCCGGTGATATCGAGGAGCAGTGCGCCGCGCGTCGAATTCTGCGCCTGGTTGGCGCTGCTGAGATGCATCCAGATACCTGCGCATACCAGGACCAGGAAGATGAAGAAGATATTCATCACCAGGTTGCGGACGAAGTTGAGCAGTCGCCACGTCCATTTAAAGAAACCGGCAAAGATTCGCCAAAGGGTTCGCATGTATTCTCCCTAACCAGAAAAGGACTGTTTCCGTCGCCACAGGACGGTAATGTGCGGTTATCGTAATGACCCAACCGCCACTTGTCAGCAGGAATCGCCTGCCACGCTGTAACAAATTCTGCTGTCGTGTTAATTTTGTGAGTAAATTTCACGAAAGGAGTTAACCAATGGACGCACTTGAACTGCTTGTTAACCGTCGTAGCGCTTCCCGCCTGGCCGACCCGGCCCCCGTCGGCGAACAGCTGGAAAACATTCTGCGTGCCGGAATGCGTGCGCCGGACCATGGCACATTGCAGCCGTGGCACTTCTTTATTATTGAAGGCGAAGGGCGCGACCGCTTCAGCCAGCTGCTGGAGCAGGGGGCGGTTGCCGCAGGCCAGGATGAGAAGGGGATTGATAAAGCCCGCAACGCGCCGTTCCGTGCGCCGATGATCATCGCGGTAGTCGCAAAATGCCAGGCCGACCATAAAGTGCCGGTCTGGGAGCAGGAGATGTCTGCCGGTTGCGCGGTAATGGCAATGCAGATGGCCGCCGTCGCGCAGGGCTTTAACGGCATCTGGCGTACCGGGCCGTTGACCGGGAGCGCCGCCGTGCGGGAAGGCTTCTCCTGCGGTGAACACGATAAAATTGTCGGCTTCCTCTATCTCGGCACCCCACAGCTTAAAGCCTCCAGCACCATTAGCGTGCCGGACACCACGCCTTTCGTCAGCCGTTTTTAATTACACGCGCTAAACTGTCTGGATTCTGAGCATCCGCCGCAGAATTCAGACAGTCATACTTACCTCTTTATGGAATGAGCGCTACCATAGCGCGATTGAGATGACAGGAGACGTCCATGAGCGAGCAAACCATTCGTTTAACGCAATACAGCCACGGAGCCGGTTGCGGTTGTAAAATTTCCCCGAAAGTGCTGGAGACCATCCTGCACAGTGAACAGGCGAAGTTTGTCGACCCGAACCTGCTTGTCGGTAACGAAACGCGTGACGATGCAGCGGTTTATGACTTAGGTAACGGCACCAGCATTATCAGCACCACTGACTTCTTTATGCCGATTGTCGACAACCCGTTCGACTTCGGACGCATTGCGGCCACCAACGCCATCAGCGATATCTTCGCGATGGGCGGTAAGCCGATTATGGCGATCGCCATTCTGGGCTGGCCGATTAACACCCTCCCGCCGGAGATTGCCCGCGATGTCATCGAAGGCGGACGCTTTGCCTGCCAGCAGGCGGGTATTGCCCTGGCCGGTGGTCACTCTATCGATGCGCCGGAGCCGATCTTCGGCCTGGCCGTCACCGGCGTGGTGCCGACCGAACGCGTGAAGCGCAACAGCACCGCGCAGGCGGGCTGCAAGCTGTTCCTCACCAAGCCGCTGGGCATTGGCGTACTGACAACCGCCGAGAAAAAATCCCTGCTGAAGCCCGAGCATATTGGTCTGGCAACGGAAGTGATGTGCCAGATGAACCTTGCCGGTGCGGCATTCGCCAGTATCGACGGCGTGAAGGCCATGACCGACGTGACCGGCTTTGGTCTGCTGGGACACCTCTCTGAAGTCTGTCAGGGCGCGGGCGTGCAGGCGCAGGTCTGGTATCAGGATGTGCCGAAGCTGCCGGGCGTGGAAGAGTACATTGCTCAGGGCGCCGTTCCGGGCGGGACGCAGCGCAACTTCGCCAGCTACGGCCATTTAATGGGCGAAATGCCGGAAGCGTGGCGCAATCTGCTGTGCGATCCGCAAACCTCCGGCGGCCTGCTGCTGGCGGTGACGCCGGAAGCAGAAGCTGACGTTCAGGCAACGGCGGCCGAGTTTGGCATCACCCTGACGGCCATTGGCGAGCTGGTGACCGCCCGCGGTGGCCGCCCGATGATTGAGATCCGTTAATTCGATGCGGTTGTTTATTGCCGAAAAGCCGAGTCTGGCGCGAGCCATCGCCGACGTGCTGCCCAAGCCGCATCGCAAAGGTGATGGCTTTATCGAATGCGGTAACGGGCAGGTGGTCACCTGGTGTATCGGTCACCTGCTTGAACAGGCGCAGCCGGATGTCTACGACAACCGCTACGCCCGCTGGAACCTCAACGATCTGCCGATCGTGCCGGAAAAGTGGCGTCTGCAACCGCGTCCTTCCGTCACCAAACAGCTCAACGTCATTAAGCGTTTCCTGCATGAGGCGACGGAAGTGGTCCACGCGGGTGACCCGGACAGGGAAGGGCAACTGCTTGTCGACGAAGTGCTCGACTACCTGGAGTTGGCACCGGAAAAGCGCCAGCAGGTGCAGCGCTGTTTAATTAACGACCTCAACCCGCAGGCGGTGGAGCGCGCGATTTCGCGCCTGCGCGCCAACAGCGAATTTATTCCCCTGTGTGTCTCCGCGCTGGCGCGTGCGCGTGCCGACTGGCTGTACGGGATCAACATGACCCGCGCCTACACCATCCTGGGACGCAATGCGGGCTATCAGGGCGTACTCTCTGTTGGGCGTGTTCAAACCCCGGTGCTGGGGCTGGTGGTGCGTCGCGACGAAGAGATCGAAAATTTCGTCGCCAAAGACTTCTTCGAAGTCAAAGCGCATATCGTCACGCCGAAAGACGAACGCTTTACCGCCGTCTGGCAGCCGAGCGATGCCTGTGAGTCATATCAGGACGAAGAGGGACGGCTGCTGCATCGTCCGCTGGCGGAGCACGTGGTTAACCGCATTACCGGCCAGCCCGCGATCGTTACCAGCTATAACGACAAACGGGAATCAGAGCCCGCACCGCTGCCGTTCTCCCTTTCGGCGTTGCAGATCGAGGCCGCGAAAAAGTTTGGCCTGAGCGCGCAGAACGTGCTCGATATCTGCCAGAAGCTCTATGAAACCCACAAGCTGATCACCTATCCGCGTTCGGACAGCCGCTATCTGCCGGAGGAACACTTCGCCGGACGCCACTCGGTGATGAATGCCATTGGTGTCCATGCGCCGGATCTGTTGCCGCAGCCGGCGGTAAACCCGGATACCCATAACCGCTGCTGGGACGATAAAAAAGTCGATGCCCACCACGCGATAATCCCGACGGCGCGCACCAGCAACGTCAACCTGAACGACAACGAAGCAAAGGTCTATAACCTGATCGCGCGTCAGTATCTGATGCAGTTCTGCCCGGACGCGGTTTTCCGCAAGTGCGTTATTGAGCTGGAAATTGCCAAAGGCAAATTTATCGCCAAAGCGCGTTTCCTCGCGGAAGCGGGCTGGCGCACGCTGCTCGGCAACAAAGAGCGTGACGAAGAGAACGACGGCACGCCGCTGCCGGTCGTAGCCAAAGGCGATGAACTGCTGTGCGAAAAAGGCGAAGTGGTTGAACGTCAGACCCAGCCGCCGCGCCACTTCACCGATGCGACGCTGCTTTCGGCCATGACCGGGATCGCCCGTTTTGTGCAGAATAAAGATCTGAAGAAGATCCTCCGCGCCACCGACGGTCTGGGTACGGAAGCAACCCGCGCGGGGATTATCGAGTTGCTGTTTAAGCGTGGTTTTCTCGAGAAAAAAGGGCGCTATATCCATTCGACAGAGCCGGGCCGGGCACTGATTCACTCCTTGCCAGAGCTGGCCGCCAGACCGGACATGACCGCGCACTGGGAGTCGGTGCTGACGCAGATCAGCGAAAAGCAGTGCCGTTACCAGGACTTTATGCAGCCGCTGGTGGGGACGCTTTATCAGCTGATTGATCAGGCGCGCAGCACGCCAGTGAAGCGATTCCGGGGGATGGTTGCCCCGGGTGGCGGGGCGAAGAAACCGTTCAAAAAGAAAAAAAGCGCAGCCAAAAATACCACCGCTTAAACCGTAGGCCGGGTAAGGCGAAGCCGCCACCCGGCAAAAAGCAGCTCTGCGGCCTGAAAAAAGCCCGGTGGCGCTAACGCTTACCGGGCCTGCAAGGGCGAGAATGCAGCGAAACTAAATCACACCCTGCCCGATCATCGCATCGGCCACCTTCACGAACCCGGCGATGTTGGCGCCGCGCACGTAGTTGGTCTGTGAAGCCTCACCGCCGTACTCCACGCAGGCATGGTGAATATCAAGCATAATGTGGTGCAGACGGGCATCCACTTTCTCCGCCTTCCAGCCCATTCTCGCGGCGTTTTGTGCCATTTCCAGACCGGATGTTGCCACCCCGCCCGCGTTCGCCGCCTTGCCTGGCGCAAAGAGTACGCCCGCGTCCAGGAACAGATCGGTCGCTTCAATGGTGGTGGGCATATTTGCCCCTTCCGCTACCGCCTTCACGCCATTGCTAATCAGCGTCCGGGCGGCATCCACATCCAGCTCGTTTTGCGTCGCGCACGGCAGGGCGATATCCACCGGCACACCCCACGGCTGTTTACCTTCCAGATAGGTCAGGCTAAACTCTCGGGCATAATCCGCCACGCGGCCGTCACGGCTGGCTTTGATTTCGCACAGACGCGCCAGTTTTTCTGCTGTGAAGCCAGCTTCATCCACCACGGTGCCGCTGGAGTCGGAGGCGGTCACTACGCGCGCGCCAAACGCCATCGCTTTCTCGATAGCGTACTGCGCCACGTTGCCGGAGCCGGAGACCGCCACGCGCATCCCCTCGAAGCTCAGCCCGTGACGCTTAAGCATCGCTTCAGTGAAATAGACCAGACCGTAACCCGTCGCTTCCGGACGAATCAGGCTGCCGCCAAACGACAGACCTTTGCCGGTAAAGACGCAGGCGCTGTTGTTGGAGAGCTTTTTCATCATCCCGGCCATAAAGCCCACTTCACGACCACCCACGCCGATATCCCCGGCAGGAACGTCGGTGTCCGGCCCAAGGTGGCGATAGAGCTCAGTGACCAGCGCCTGGCAGAAGCGCATCACTTCGCCTTCGCTCTTGCCTTTCGGATCGAAATCACTCCCGCCTTTACCGCCGCCCATCGGCAGGGTAGTGAGCGCATTTTTAAAGGTCTGCTCGAAGCCGAGGAATTTCAGAATCGACAGGTTCACCGAGGGATGGAAGCGCATCCCGCCCTTAAACGGCCCAATGGCGGAGTTAAACTGCACGCGCCACGCGCGGTTGACCTGTACCTGATTGCGATCGTCCACCCACGCCACGCGGAACTGGATGACGCGCTCCGGCTCCACCAGACGTTCAAGCAGCGCCATCTGGCGGTAGCGCGGATTTTCCTCAAGGAAGGGCCACAGGGTGGTCATGACTTCACGAACGGCCTGGGCAAACTCGCTTTGGTGCGGGTCGCGCTGCTGAACATGGGCAAGAAAGCTTTCCAGAGAGCGTGTCTGATCCATAGATATAAGAACCTCTTATAATAATTTGTGCGTGTGGCGGAGATGTTTTGTGTCGTTTTTTTGACTATACCACCCGCACCGCTTTGAGAGGCAAGCAGAAATTTAGGCCGAAAGGGAAATTAATGACAAGCCGCGCGTCATAACCAAAAGCGATGACGAGATAAATTAAAGATCCCGCCAGGATCTACCGTTATAGATATAAACGATGCAAAGGAAATTAAGTCTATGAACCGTTTCGCAATGGCCGCGTTATGTTTGATGGTGTCCGCCGGGGCACAGGCTGATCGTATTCGCCCGGATGTCGAAGTTAACGTACCGCCAGAGGTTTTTAGCGCTGGCGGCCAGCGTGCGCAGCCGTGTAATCAGTGCTGTATCTATCAGGATCAAAACTATTCCGAAGGCGCAGTGGTCAGGGCGGATGGCGTGCTGTTGCAGTGCCAGCGTGATGAGCGCACCCTCAGTACAAACCCGCTGGTCTGGCGTCGCGTAAAAGAATAAACGCTTCCAGGAGCGGTATATCCGCCGGGGCTAAATCATACGTGAACGCGTCTTCTGGCGTGCACCACACCAGCGCCGAGTGGTAGTGCGCCTTCAGCTCGCCGCTAAATTCCGGCACGTGCCAGGCGTGGAGGTGGATCAGCCGCTGCGACACTTCCCGCTGGTGGCTTGCCACATACCGCGCGGGCACGGCTTCAATGCCGAGCTCTTCGCGTAGTTCGCGGATCAGCGCTTCCTGCTGGGTCTCACCGGCTTCAACCTTTCCGCCCGCAAATTCCCACATTCCTGGCTGATCGGCATGTTCGGGACGCTGCGCCAGCAAGATCTTGCCCTCTTTTTCGAGGATGGCCGCAACAACATCGAGTGTTTTCAGCATGTTCGTCAATAATTAATAGCGAAAAACGACATATTATCGTGCCCTGCCAAAGAGTCCAGTCATCAGGAGAATCAGGTGAAAGAGACAGCCGCCTGGGTTGCGCCCATGGAAACCCTTCCCGTCAGCCTCAAGCCCATTGCTGCCATGCAGAAAAAACACTTCGGCGCGGTGCTGAACCCCACGCGCTGGTGGGGGCGTATGCCGCGTCTTTTCTGGCTGGTAGCGCTATTTGTTGGCTATCTGGAGCGGCGCAAGGCGCGTTTGACGCCGGTTCTGCGTTCGTTACTAATGACGCGGGTCTCGCAGATCTGCCACTGCGCATTTTGTATTGATGCCAACAGCCTGCGTCTGGCCGAGCGGAGCGGGGCGCTGGATAAAGTGCAGGCCGTCAACGACTGGCAAAATTCCACCCTGTTCAGCGAAGAGGAGCGCGCGGCGCTGGCCTATGCGGAAGCGGTCACCGCCACGCCGCCTCAGGTGGATGAAAATATCAAAAACCAGCTGAAGCGCCACTTTAGCGAAGAGACTATCACCGAAATGACGGCTCTGATTGCCTTTCAGAACCTTTCCGCCCGCTTTAACGCCGCGCTGGATATCCCGGCTCAGGGCCTGTGTGCCACGTTTAAAGGTGAACCGCATGCTGGATAAACATCTGCATCCACGGCTGAAGCCCGGGTTAAATCAGCTGGCCGCCGCGCTGGATAAACCGTTTATTACGCCTGATGGGTTAACGCTCGCCGGGTTTGCGATTGGCGTACTGGCGTTACCGTTTCTGGCGTTGGGCTGGTATCTGGCGGCGCTGGTCGCCATTGTGCTGAACCGGCTGCTGGATGGTCTGGACGGTGCGCTGGCGCGTCGCCGTGGCCTGACGGACGCGGGAGGATTTCTTGATATCGCCCTCGACTTCCTGTTTTACGCGCTGGTACCGTTTGGCTTCGCGCTGGCCGCTCCGGCTGACAATGCGATCGCCGCCGCCTGGCTGCTGTTCGCGTTTATGGGGACGGGCAGCAGTTTCCTGGCCTTTGCCGCGCTGGCGGGGAAGCATAATATCGACAACGCCGGCTACGCGCACAAGTCGCTTTATTACATTGGAGGATTAACGGAAGGAACGGAGACCATCGCGCTGTTTGTGCTGTGCTGCCTGTTTCCGGCACACTTCACGCTGTTCGCCTGGGCGTTTGGCGCGTTGTGCTGGCTGACCACCACAACGCGCATCTGGAGCGGTTACGTGACGCTAAAGTCACTCCCCCGCTAGCGTGCGCTCTCCGGTCCACGCTCCCCGGTGGAGACCGGGTTCTGCGGATGGCTGCTCCATTCGTACCAGCCGCCGTCGTAGACGGCAACGTTTTGCCAGCCCATGGCGCGGGCGTACATAAAGGCTTCAGACGCGCGCCAGCCGGTACCACAGTAGAACGCAACGTGCTGCTCCGGCAGGATATTCCACGTCTTCCACATGGCGGCAATATCATCGGCGCTGCGCATGGTGCCATCCGGATTGTGGAAATCTTCCATGTGGGTCGCGTCGCTACCCGCATGGCCCCAGCGCGCACCGGCAATGTCACCTTTTGGCTTGATATAGCTGTAGCCGCTGGTTTCACCGATAAACTCTGGCCAGGAACGAATGCTCACCAGGGATGCATCCTGACGGTGCAGCATTCCCCGGGCCTGTTCCATATCCACCATCAGCCGGGGCTGGCCCGGGATCGGCGCGCCAAAATCAGGGGCTGGCTTCACGTTCTCAGGCGTTCCGCGCTCAACGGGCAGGCTGGCGTCTGACCATGCCTTCCAGCCGCCGTCCAGAATACGCACATCCTTCACGCCCGCGTAGAGCATGATCTGCGCCACGCGCGCGGCGGCATATACGTCGCGACCGTACAGAATGACGGTGGTATCGTGACGGATCCCGTGCTTCGCCAGCATCGCTTTCAACTTTTCGTCAGCGACCTTATTCCACAGCGGTTCGCTTTCCACTTCATTGGTGTCGATGTAGCCCGCGCCGGGAATGTGGCTCAGGAGATAAAGCTTCGGCGCACCCCAGCCAGCCTCGATCACCTTCCACTCTCCGGCTGGTGCGGCGGTAACGGGTTTGCCCTGCTGCAACAGGTGGATCCACTGCGGATAAACCAGCTGTTCAAAATGTGCCAGACGTTGCAAACGGTCGGATTGTTGCAGGGCATCGCTCAGGATGGAAACGTGGGTAAAACCCGCTTTTTCCAGCCGCGTTTTGACGGTCTTGTTGTCATCATCGTTGCCATAGAGCGCAACCGGCATGTCGGGCGTAATCCGATGCTGTTTTGCCCAGCCGCTGAGCTGTTCATCGCTCATTGCCCCAAGCCAGCCTGCAGAGAGATTAAGCGCGGCGGGTTCATGCCCGGACGTTCCGCGCAGCGTCTGCGGCCAGCCGTTAAAGAACGCACTGACGCGCGTATCAATTACCGCGCCGTTTTGCGCCTGGAGCTGGTCCAGCGTGAGGGAGTGGGGCATATCAGCCGCCATGGAGGAGAGTGAGGCGAGGCCGCAGATCAGAGCCAGCGCGGTCAGTTGAGAAACACGTTTCATCGAAAAACCTGACGTCATTAAAAGAGGGTGGCATTGTCGTCTCTCCTGAAGCCAAAAACATTGCGTTAGCACATTATTGCCAGCGAGAAATCTCAAACACCTCTCCGCCGGGCGGGATATCTTCCTCATCATGCGTGACCAGCACCACCGGGATCTTGCGCTGGCGAGTGGTTTCGAATACCCACGCCCGGAATGAAGCGCGGAGCGTTTTATCCAGTCGGCTGAACGGTTCGTCGAGCAGCAATGCCTGCGGCTGGGCGAGAAGGGCGCGCAGCAGGCTGACCCGGGCGCGCTCGCCGCCGGAAAGGGTCGCCGGATCGCTGGCGTAGAGGTTTTCCAGCCCGGCAGATTCAAGAGCCTGCTCTACCGCGTCGCGCCGCGCGCGTCCGGCAATGTGCGCCGGCAACGCCAGCATCAGGTTTTGCCCCACGCTGAAGGCGTCAAACAGCAGGGCATCCTGAAACAGAATGCCGATCCCGCGCGTTTCCACGGGGAGCATATCGCAGCGACGATCGTTCAGCCACAGCTCGCCGTGCGCCTTAAAATCAGCGGATAACGCGCCCACCATCCAGGCGAAAAGGGTCGATTTCCCGCTCCCGGAGGGTCCCATCAGCGTGAGAATCTCCCCTGCCGGGACGCGGAAGTTGACCTCACGTAAGAGTGGCGCAATGGTGAGATTTTTCACGTTCAGCATTAACGTAATCCTTGTCTGTGACGGCCCACGAACCGGGCGAGCAGCGCGGCAAGGGCAAATACGCTGCTGGTCAACAGCAACAGACCCAGCGCCCGGCTGGCGAGGATCGGAACGCTGCCGCCGCTGCTGAGGGCGACCGCCTCCGTCGTCAGAGTAGTAAAACGACCCGCTCCCAGCCAGAGGGTGGGCATGTACTGGGCCATGCTCACGGAAAAGCCGGTCGCAAAGGCCAGCAGGGCCGGACGAACCATCAGGGGACATTTCACTAACCAGAAAATTTTCGCCTGTCGCCAGCCCAGCGTTCTGGCGGTGAGGATAAGCCGGGGATCGAGCCTGCGCCAGGCCGGTTGCAGCACCAGGAGCATCCACGGGAGAACCCAGAGCATATGGCTCCAGAGCACCGCAGCGTACTGGCCGTCGATGCCCAGCCACAGCGCCACGGCATACTGCCCGGACACGAGGGGCAGCGCCGGGAGGGCAAGCGGCAGCCAGATCCACACCGCGCCGCGCTGGGGTCCCCACTCAAGCCAGATCATGAGGATGGCCAGCGCTGTCAGGCTGGACAGCAGTCCCAGTGAAAGGCTGTCGCTGACGGGGCCGATGTCGCCCCGGCGTGCCAGCATCAGCAGAACCAGCGCACAGAGCACGCCGCACAGCGGCAGTAACCCGCCCAGCGTCCGTGCGGGCAACGCGGTATGCGAAGCGCGACGTACCCCCGAGACGTCAGGCTGGGCGCGCCGCCAAGCCGTCCAGAGGCTGTATCCCACCGCGGCAAGTGCGGCCAGCAGCAGGAGCAACACCAGACACAGCAACGTTCCTTTTGTCTGCTGCTGCGCATCGCCCTGGGTGAGCCACTGCCAGGCCAGCACCGCCAGCGTAGGTGGGTTGCCCGGCCCGAGCACGATCGCCACATCCACCACGGAAAGCGACCAGGCGAGCACCGCCAGCATCACGGCGCCCAGCGCGGGGGCGATAGCCGGGAGGACGAGCCAGTTGAGCGCCTGCATTCGTCCGTAGCCGAAGGTATGCAGGACAATTTTCTGCTGTGCGAGGCGCTTTTCAGGCAGCGCGGCGTAGATTGCCCACAGAACGAACGCGCTCTCTTTGACCGCAAGCGTCAGGCCAAGCCCGATACCGTAGCGGTCAAGCTGCGGCGAACAGACTGTACAGATCCGGTAAAACTGACCGCCTTCCGCAAACAGCAGCAGCGCGCTGGTGGCGAAGGCGACGTGCGGCACGGCTAACAGCCACGGCAGACGGGTGCTCAGGCGCTGCCAGCCATCACCCGGCCAGAGAAGCGCAAGCAGGCTCAGGGCGATAAACAGTGAACCCAGCGTCGCGATGAGGGTTGATACCAGCGTAGCGGCCAGCGCCTGCGGCAGCTGCGGGTCGGCAAACAGCGCCGCCCAGTTACTGAGAGAAAACGCCGGGGCCAGCAGCATGCCGCTGGCGGGAAGCAGTGGCAGATAGATGACCGCCATTGCCGCCCAGACCAGCCCGCTTAGTGGGTTCCGTAGCGGCGAAGCCATTCCTGCTCCAGGGCGTTAACCCAGGCGGCGTGCGGTTCGGGAAGCACATCAGGCGTGCCTGAAGGGGTAAAGGCATGAAGCTGTTTTGCCGCTTTCGCAGGTAGTTTGGCACCATCCAGCACGCTCGGGTCACCCCAGACGGCAGGATCGGCTTTGCGGATCTGCGCCTGCGGTGACAGCAGGAAATTTGCCACCACTTTCGCCCCTGCGCTCGCACTGGCATTTGCCGGGATAGCGACAAAATGGACGTTGCCGATCATGCCTTTGAGAAAGCCGAAACTGTAGCTGTCGGCAGGCAGTTCACCGCTCGCCACCTTTTGCATCGCATGAGCGGGGTTAAAGGTGAGCGACAGGTTCAGGCTGCCGCTGGCCAGCAGCGTATCCATGCGCGCAGGCGACGGAGGAAAATCGTTCCCTTCGCGCCACAGCAGGGGATGCAGCGTATCAAGATAGTCCCACAGCGGCGCGGTGATCTCTGCAAAGGTGCCGTCCGGCGCGTTTTTTAACGCCTCCGGATGGGCGGTCAATGCCAGCAGAAGCTGTTCAAGAAACGCCGTGCCGGTAAAATCCGGCGGTCGCGGATAGCTCACCTTGCCAGGGTGCTGCTGAGCGTAAGCCAGCAGCGCGTGGGGATCTGCCGGAGGCATCGGCATACTCGCTTTACGGGCGATGAAGGTTAATTGCGCGCCGCCCCATGGGGATTCCGCCCCATCGGTCGGGATGGCAAAATCTTCCGTGACCGGTTTACGGGTATCGACGTAATGCCAGTTGGGCAGGGTTTGCGCCCAGCCGGTGAGCAGCAGGTTTGCCTCCTTCAGCGTGCGGAAGTTTTCCCCGTTTACCCAGAGTAGATCCACCGACCCGTTACTGCTACGTCCTGCGGCCTGTTCCGTCTGGATCCGCTTCACCGCATCGGCGGCATCGGCCAGATGAACGATCTTCAGGTTAATGGCGTAGTGCGTTTTCATCTCGCCGCTCACCCAGTCGAGGTAGCGGTTAACGGCCTCGTCACCGCCCCAGGCGTTAAACCAGACGGTCTGCCCGGTGGCCTGTTGCTGAATGGATTGCCAGCTTTCTGCGGCGAAGGCAGAGGTTGCCAGCAGCAGACTCGTCAGAAACGCGCAAAAACGCACCCGGCGCATAATGCCTCACTTTTTAATCGAAGGGATGTAACGGGAAAACAGCCAGCGAGTGACCAGCGGTAATAACCCTAATAGTGTAAAGGCGAACAGCAGTCCCGGCGACAGAATATCGCGCAGCGTGGTGAGTTTTCCCAGCTCGCGTCCGGCGTTCAGATAAATGACGGTGGCAGGTAGCATCGCAAGCTGGCTGACCCACCAGTAGTGACGCACCTGGATACGGGTTAGCCCCATCAGCAAATTGACCAGAAAGAACGGAAACAACGGCATCAGGCGCAGGGCAAAAAGGTAGCGCGCGCCATCGCGAACCATCCCCACATCGATCGTGTTCATCTGTGCGGCAAAGCGCCGTTGCACCCAGTCACGCAGCAGATAACGGCTGACGAGCATGGCAAGCGTGGCGCCGAGCGTCGAGGCCAATGACACCAACAGCGTCGCCTCCCACAGGTTGAAAATCGCCCCGCCGAGCAGCGTCAGAAGCGCAGCCCCGGGTATCGACAGCGCAGAGACCAGAACGTAAACCGCAAAATAGATCAGCGCGCTCTGAAGGGGCGCCTGCTCCACACGATCGAGCAACGTTTGCTGGTGTATTTTTAGCGTGTCGAGGGAGAGCATGCCCGGAGGAAGCAAAACAACGATTAAAACAAATGCGCCCAGAAGGGCGCACAGGAGACTGATTTTTTTTATATTCACTGAGGATTACAGCTTGAACGTTGCCCATACCGGCGCATGGTCGGACGGTTTTTCCATGCTGCGAATATCATAGTCGATACCGGTTTCGATGCAGCGTTCGGCCAGGGGGGCGCTCGCCAGCAGCAGATCAATACGCAGGCCCCGGTTGTCATCGAAGCCTTTAGAGCGGTAGTCAAACCACGAGAAGCGATCCTGCGTCTCCGGGTTAGCGGTGCGGAAGGTATCCACCAGCCCCCAGTCAAGCAAGCGCTGCATCCACTCGCGCTCTTCCGGCAGGAAGGAACATTTCCCGGTGCGCAGCCAGCGCTTGCGGCTGTCTTCGCCAATGCCAATGTCCAGATCAGTCGGGCTGATATTCACATCCCCCATGATCAGCACCGGATTATCTTTGTTGAGTTCGGTCGTAAGGTAGTTTTGCAGATCCTGATAAAATTTGGCTTTGGCCGGGAATTTGGTCGGGTGGTCGCGGCTTTCACCCTGCGGGAAGTAACCATTAATCACTGTGATGTTACCCAGCGGGGAAGGCAGCTCAGCCATGATGAGACGACGCTGTGCTTCTTCACCGTCACCCGGAAAGCCACGACGCACCGACACCGGCGTATCTTTGGTCAGCAGCGCAACGCCGTAGTGGCCTTTCTGACCGTGGTAAAAAACGTTATAGCCCAGCTTCGCTACCTCTTCGAGCGGGAACATATCGTCGTGAACTTTTGTCTCCTGCAAGCCGATCACATCTGGCTGATGTTGCTCAACAATCGCTTCGAGCTGGTGAGGGCGGGCACGCAGGCCGTTGATATTAAAAGAGACAAATTTCATAGTCGCTGCCAATGCAAGGTGAATAGTGCAAGGATGGTAGCAGAATTTACGTCGTCTGTTATCCGCTTCGCCCAATTACTGCGACAGATAATGCCGACGGTGCAATATTTGCACCATTTCGACGCGTTTTGCCCTCGAACAGGGCGTAAAGGACCGATAAATTTCGCGAGCGATCACAATTCCAGAATTATATTTGGCATGTGCATACTCTTTCTTGTTTTCGTGCGGCAAAGCGCCGCTTGCTGTAAAAATATTCACTATTTATGCATTAATAGTGAATAACTCCATATTGTAACTCATTGATATTCTGTTACCCAAATCCGTTTATGCATTTTTATCGCTGGCTGGCACGAACGCTGCAATCTACATTCACAGTGCAAACACTCAATTATTTAACATTTAAACAACCTTTTATTTACCGGATGAGGTCGCTATGTCTCTGTCAGTTACGCGTGAAAATTTTGATGAATGGATGATGCCGGTATACGCTCCGGCGGCTTTTATTCCGGTACGTGGGGAAGGCTCTCGCCTGTGGGATCAGCAGGGCAAAGAGTATATCGACTTTGCGGGTGGGATTGCGGTGAATGCGCTGGGGCATGCAAACCCGGCGCTGCGGCAGGCGCTGAATGATCAGGCGGCGAAATTCTGGCATACCGGCAACGGTTATACCAACGAACCGGCGTTGCGTCTGGCGAAGAAGCTGATCGACGCCACTTTCGCAGAAAAAGTCTTTTTCTGTAACTCCGGCGCGGAAGCGAACGAAGCGGCGCTGAAGCTGGCGCGCAAATATGCGCACGATAAATTCGGCCCGCACAAGAGCGGCATCGTAGCCTTTAAAAATGCCTTCCATGGCCGCACGCTGTTTACCGTCAGTGCGGGTGGTCAGCCCTCATATTCTCAGGATTTTGCGCCGCTGCCGCCGGATATCCGTCATGCGGCGTATAACGATTTACACTCTGCCAGCGAGCTGATTGACGACACCACCTGTGCGGTGATTGTCGAGCCCATGCAGGGGGAAGGCGGCGTCATGCCCGCCCAGAAAGCGTTCCTGCAAGGGCTGCGCGAGCTGTGCGATCGGCATAACGCGGTCCTGATTTTTGACGAAGTCCAGACCGGCGTGGGCCGCACGGGTGAGCTGTACGCCTACATGCACTATGGCGTGACCCCGGATGTGCTTTCAACAGCCAAAGCGCTCGGCGGCGGCTTCCCGGTGGGGGCGATGCTGACCACCGATACATTCGCCAGCGTGATGACCGTGGGCACCCATGGCACCACTTACGGCGGTAACCCGCTGGCAACCGCTGTCGCCGGACAGGTGCTGGATATCATCAACACTCCTGAGGTGCTTAGCGGCGTGAAGCAGCGTCACCAGTGGTTTGTTGAGCGTCTTACCGCCATCAATAACCAGACCGGCATGTTCAAAGAGATCCGCGGTCTGGGGCTGTTGATAGGCTGTGAGCTTGCCCCTGAGTTTGCTGGCAAAGCGAAGCTGATTTCACAGGAAGCGGCAAAGCAGGGCGTGATGGTGTTGATTGCCGGCGCTAACGTGGTGCGGTTTGCCCCTGCGCTGATCGTCAGTGAGGAAGAGGTCAGAACCGGGTTAGATCGTTTTGCGCTGGCCTGCGAACAGGTGAAGTCCGGGGTGTCATCATGATGGTCATCCGTCCCGTTGCGCACGGCGATCTCGCCGGGCTTATGCAGCTTGCCGGTAAGACAGGGGGCGGGCTGACCTCGCTGCCTGCCGATGAAAAAACGCTGTCGGCGCGCATTGAGCGCGCCCTGCAAACCTGGCAGGGGACGTTGCCAAAAAGCGAACAGGGCTATGTGTTCGTGCTGGAAGAGACCGACACGGGAACCGTGGCGGGGATTTGCGCCATTGAGGTGGCCGTCGGGCTCAACGATCCGTGGTACAACTACCGCGTCGGCACGATGGTCCACGCCTCGAAAGAGCTGAACGTCTACAACGCGCTGCCGACGCTCTTTCTCTGTAATGACCATACCGGCGCCAGCGAACTCTGCACCCTGTTTCTCGATCCGGACTGGCGCAAAGAGGGTAACGGTTATCTGCTCTCCAAATCGCGCTTCATGTTTATGGCCGCCTTTCGCGACCGCTTCAACGAAAAAGTGGTCGCGGAGATGCGCGGCGTAATTGATGAGACGGGCTACTCGCCGTTCTGGGAGAGCCTGGGCGAACGCTTCTTCTCCATGGAATTCAGCCGGGCGGATTACCTGTGCGGTACCGGTCAGAAGGCGTTTATCGCCGAGTTAATGCCGAAGCATCCTATTTATACCCATTTCTTAACGCCGGAAGCGCAGGCGGTGATCGGCGAAGTTCACCCGCAAACCGCTCCGGCCCGTGCAGTGCTGGAGAAAGAGGGATTTCGCTACCGTAATTACGTCGACATCTTTGACGGCGGTCCGACGCTGGAATGCGACATTGACCGCGTACGCGCCATCCGAAAAAGCCGCCTGGTTGAGGTTTCAGAAGGCCAGCCCGCGCCGGGCGAGTGGCCAGCCTGCCTGGTCTCGAACGAGAATTACGCCAACTTCCGCGCCATGCTGGTGCGAACCAACCCAACATGCGAGCGTCTGGTACTGACGGCTGCGCAACTGGATGCCCTGAAATGTAACGCTGGCGACACGGTTCGCCTGGTGCGGCTCTGCCCTGAGGAGAAAACAGCATGACTCTATGGATTAACGGTGACTGGGTAACGGGCGAAGGTGATGCGCGGACAAAAACTAACCCGGTCGGCCAGGAGGTGCTCTGGTCGGGGAGCGACGCCAGCGCCGGGCAGGTTAAGCAGGCCTACCAGGCTGCACGCCGCGCGTTTCCGGCATGGGCGAAACGGCCATTCTCCGAGCGCCAGGCGCTGGTTGAGAAATTTGCTGCGCTGCTGGAGGCCAATAAAGCAGAGCTGACCCGCATCATTGCCTGCGAAACCAGCAAGCCGCGCTGGGAGGCAACAACCGAAGTGACGGCGATGATCAATAAAATCGGTATATCGGTGAAGGCGTACCATGCCCGCACCGGTGAGCAGCATACCGGGATGCCGGACGGCGCCGCCACGCTGCGCCACCGTCCGCACGGGGTGTTGGCGGTGTTTGGCCCGTACAACTTCCCCGGGCATCTGCCGAACGGGCATATTGTGCCTGCGCTGCTGGCGGGAAATACCGTCATCTTCAAGCCGAGTGAGTTAACCCCCTTAACCGGAGAAGCGGTGGTAAAACTCTGGGAGCAGGCGGGGCTGCCGCCGGGCGTGCTGAATCTGGTGCAGGGCGGGCGTGAAACCGGTCAGGCGCTGAGTGCGCTGAGCGACATTGACGGTCTGCTGTTTACCGGCAGTGCCGGAACGGGTTATCAGCTGCATCGTCAGCTGGCGGGGCAGCCGGAAAAAATTCTGGCGCTGGAGATGGGTGGCAACAACCCGCTGATTGTGGAAGATCCGGATGATATCGATGCTGCGGTCCACCTGACCATTCAGTCGGCATTCATTACCGCCGGACAGCGCTGCACCTGCGCCCGCCGCCTGCTGGTTAAACGCGGCGCGCAGGGGGATGCGTTTCTTAAGCGTCTGGTGGAGGTGAGCGGGCGTCTGGTTCCCGCGAAATGGGATACCGAGCCGCAGCCGTTTATCGGCGGGCTGATCTCCGGGCAGGCGGCGCTGAACGTGCTGAAAGCGTGGCAGGAGCACGTGGCGCGCGGGGCGAAAACCCTGCTGGAGCCGAAGCTGGTTCTGCCGGGCACATCGCTGCTGACGCCGGGGATTATTGAGATGAGTGCGACGAGCAACGTGCCGGATGAAGAGGTCTTTGGCCCGCTGCTGTGCGTCTGGCGCTATGACGATTTTGCATCGGCGATCGAGATGGCCAACAACACCCGCTATGGCCTGTCGAGCGGCCTGATATCCCCGCATCGCGAGAAATTCGACCAGCTGCTGCTGGAAGCGCGCGCCGGGATCGTGAACTGGAACAAACCGCTGACCGGCGCGGCGAGCACCGCGCCGTTTGGTGGCGTAGGGGCATCGGGCAACCATCGCGCCAGCGCCTGGTATGCCGCCGATTACTGCGCGTGGCCGATGGCAAGCCTGGAAACCCCGGCGCTGACGCTGCCGGAGACGTTGAATCCGGGGCTGGATTTTACAGAGGGTGACGCCCATGAAAGCGCGTGAGGTTAACTTTGACGGACTGGTGGGGCTGACGCACCACTATGCCGGGCTGTCGTTCGGCAATGAAGCTTCGACGAAGCACCGTTTCCAGGTCTCGAACCCGAAGCTGGCGGCCAAGCAGGGGCTATTGAAAATGAAGGCGCTGTCCGATGCCGGTTTCCCGCAGGCGGTGATCCCGCCGCAGGAGCGGCCGAACGTGGCCGTGCTGCGCCAGCTGGGCTTCAGCGGTACGGATGAACAGGTGGTTGAAAAAGCCGGTACGCAGTCCCCACAGCTGCTTTCCGCGGCCAGTTCAGCCTCTTCAATGTGGGTAGCGAATGCCGCCACCGTCGCGCCGTCGGCGGATACGCTGGACGGCAAAGTGCATCTGACTGTCGCTAACCTGAACAACAAATTCCACCGCGCCAGCGAAGCGGAGACCACCGGGCGCGTGCTGCGCGCCATTTTTAATCATGATGCGCATTTTGAGGTGCATTCGGCGCTGCCGCAGGTCGCGATGTTTGGCGACGAAGGGGCGGCAAACCACAACCGTCTGGGTGGCGATTACGGCGATCCGGGTTTGCAGCTGTTTATCTATGGACGGGAAGAGGGCGGCCACGCCGCGCCGGTTCGTTATCCGGCGAGACAAACCTTAGCCGCAAGCCAGGCGGTTGCACGGCTGAACCAGGTTAATCCTACTCAGGTGATTATTGCCCAGCAAAATCCGCAGGTGATCGACCAGGGCGTTTTTCATAACGACGTGATTGCCGTTTCCAACCGTCAGGTGCTGTTCTGCCACGAGCAGGCGTTTGCCCATCAGGAAAAGTTGCTGGCCACGCTGCGCGAACGCGTGCCGGGATTTATGCCGATTCAGGTGCCCACGCAGGCGGTAAGCGTGCAGGATGCGGTCGAAACGTATCTGTTCAACAGCCAGCTGCTGAGCCGGGATGACGGCAGCATGATGCTGGTGCTGCCGCAGGAGTCCCGCAACCATCAGGGCGTCTGGCGCTATCTCAGCGAACTGGTGCAGGCGGATAACCCGATTGATGAACTGCGCGTGTTTGATCTGCGGGAAAGTATGGCCAACGGCGGGGGACCGGCGTGCCTGCGACTGCGCGTGGTGTTAACGCCGGAGGAAATGCAGGCCGTGAATCCGTCGGTGATGATGAACGACACGCTGTTCAATACCCTCAATGACTGGGTGGACCGCTACTATCGTGACCGTCTGGTTCAGGCCGATCTGGTTGATCCGCAGCTGCTGCGCGAAGGCCGCGAGGCGCTGGATGCATTATCGACCATCCTGCAACTGGGATCGGTTTATCCGTTCCAGCGCTAAGGAGACGATATGGAAAACTTTCTGGCGCTGACGCTGGCTGAAGAGACACCGGAGCGGCACGAGGGGGAAGGCCCTTCGTTCCACTGGCGATGGCTGGGGCCGGGCGTGCTTGAACTGACGCCGACGTGGCAATATAACCTGTCGCTGCTGCTTTCTACCGGCATTCACGGGAATGAAACCGCGCCCGTGGAGATTGTCGATCTGTTGCTGCGCGCGCTGTATCGCGCAGAGATCACGCTGCACTGCCGTCTGCTGGTGGTACTGGGAAATCCGCCTGCGCTGGCGCAAAACAAACGGTATCTCGTGAGCGACATCAACCGAATGTTTGGTGGCCGCTGGGCGCAATTTCCACAGAGTGATGAAACGACACGTGCGCAATGGCTGGAGAAGGTGGTCACGGCGTTTTTTGCCGGGGCGGGGGAGACGCGCTGGCACCTCGATCTGCATACCGCCATCCGCGCCTCGTACCACGTACGTTTTGGCGTGTTACCGCAGCGCCATCAGCCGTGGGATGAGGCGTTTCTGACCTGGCTTGGCGACGCGGGACTGGAAGCGCTGGTTTTCCACCAGACGCCGGGCGGCACGTTTACCCACTTCACCTGCGAGAATTTCGGCGCGCTGTCCTGCACGCTGGAGCTGGGAAAAGCGCTGCCGTTCGGGCAAAACGACCTGACGCGTTTTGCCCCTACGCATCAGGCGCTTCGGGCGTTGCTCGCAGGGGTTGCGCCGGAACCCACCCGGGAACCTGTCGTGCGCTATCGGGTCGTACAGCAGATCACGCGTCAAAGTGAAGCTTTCCAGCTTCATATGGCGCCCCATACGCTGAACTTCACGCCGTTTCGCCAGGGCGTCCTGCTGGCGGAAGATGGTGAGACGCGCTATGCGGTACAGAACCCCACGGAATATGTTTTATTTCCTAACCCGTCAGTCGCGTTTGGTTTACGAGCCGGGTTGATGCTGGAAAAAATGCCCTGATCGTCTCCCCTCGCGCAGACCGGAGGGGAAACGAAGAATTAATTTCTTAACGTTAAAAGCGCTCTGGAAGTGTTTGCGGAATATTCCTGGAGAATTGCTTTATTATTAAACGGCACTTCGCTATACTCCTCCACAATCTCTTTAAAATCATCCTGTTGAATATTTTTGTTTCATCTCTCCACGCTTTTTCCTTAATTTCTCCATAATTGGCGAAAACGTGTTTTTTATACTTTCATTGTTTTACCGTTGCTCTGACTAATTGACGATAAACCCCGTAAAGTTAATCTCGTCAACACGGCATAGCGCCGAAGAATAACTGAAAGTAAGGAAAGACATTATGCGTAAATTAACTGCACTGTTTGTTGCCTCTACCCTGGCTCTGGGCGCTACCAGCATGGCGTTCGCCGCCGATACCGCGACCACTACCGCCGCGCCGGCAGAAGGCAAAATGATGATGCATCATAAAGGCAAGCCGGGTATGCATCATGAGATGATGATGTTTAAAGATCTGAACCTGACCGATGCGCAGAAGCAGCAGATCCGCGACATCAGGAAAAGTCAGCGTGACCAGATGAAACGTCCTCCGCTGGAAGAGCGCCGCGCGATGCATGACATCATTGCCAGCGACAGCTTCGACAAAGCAAAAGCAGAAGCGCAGATCGACAAAATGGCCGAGCAGCATAAAGCGCGCATGCTGGCCCACATGGAAACCCAGAACAAGATTTACAACATTCTGACGCCGGAACAGAAAAAGCAATTTAATGCCAATTTTGAGAAGCGTCTGACAGAACGTGCAGCGCCGGAAGGTAAAATGCCTGCACCAGCCGAATAATCGGTTCACTCTCTTAAGACCGCCGGGCTCCTGTCTACACAAGCGAAAACGCTGTGGACAGGACCGGCGGTTTTTCTTTTGCCCCATGCCTAAGGTCTGGCCTTACCGTTGCCGATAATACGTCTGTGAAAATGCCCTGGCGCACGGTGCGTCCTTCAGGAGTGGTCATGGAATTCTTTGATATCCGTAAAATACCCGTCAGTCTCTGGCGTAACGGCGCGGGCGAGACGCGTGAGATTTGCTGTTTCCCTCCCGCGACGCGGGATTTTTCCTGGCGGGCCAGCATCGCCTCCATCGCCAGTAACGGCGAATTCTCCGCGTTTCCGGGCGTTGACCGGGTGATTACGCTGCTGGAAGGCGGCGAGGTGACGCTGGATGCGGGGAGGGCGTTTTGCCATACCCTGAAACACCATCAGCCTTACGGCTTTGCGGGCGATTTGACGGTGAAAGCCGTGCTCACGGAGGGGCAGATGTCGATGGATTTCAATGTCATGACCCGACGGGAGCACTGCCAGGCAAAAGTGCGCGTTGCTACCCGAACGTTCACTACCTTCGCATCACGCGGTGGCGTGGCGTTCGTATTAAGCGGCGCCTGGCAACTGGGCGATAAATTACTGACCGCCGATCAGGGCGCCAGCTGGCAAGAGGGCAGCCATACCCTCCGTCTACTGGAAACGAAGGGGTCGCTGCTGTTCAGTGAAATTACCTGGCTGCCGGGTCATTGAGCATGACTATCTCATATTTACCGGTTAACAGCGGCTTACAGAGAATTTTGTAGCCATCCTGATCGAACCCGGCAGGTGTGCGCAGCAGGGCGGCAGCGTCATCCAGACTTTCAACCGCGCCAAGCCAGAGCCAGTTGCGGATGACGTGATAGTGCGTCATCGCATCGCGGGTCTCTTTCAACGCCACCGCGCCTTCCCACGGCCAGCAGTTGACGCTGATTGAGGCCAGGCCAGCCATAAACCGGGCATGATGTTCTTCAACGCTCTCTTTTCCACAACACGCCCCGGCGCAGCGTTTCAACGCGGAGCGGAAACAGGCGCGACCGCGGGTAGTCGCTTCCAGTCCTAACAGGCCGTAACAAAGCTGTAATTCATCAGCAAGGGATTGCAGAGTTTGCAGTGCGGCACGTTTGTTGGCAAACAGACCGTAAAGATTCGGTTCATGCGAAAAATCCACTTCCCGGGCATAAACGACCTGCGGTTTTCCCGCGTTAACCTGCAAGGAACACAGCTGGCGGTTGCGGCGCAGGCGTTTGTTAAACAGCGGCTGCTGTTCCTTGATGAGCCGGGCTTCGAGCAGAAGCGCGCCCAGTTCACCTGCCGTCTCGATCCAGGTGATCCGCCGGGACTGTCTGAGCATCGATGCTTCGTCCGGCGTACGCAGGTGCGACATCACCCGACTGCGGATATTTACGCTTTTGCCGATATAGAGCGGCATGGTGTCGCTGTCGCCGTGGAAGAAATAGACGCCAGGCTGTTTAGGCAGCGCCTCAAGCCAGGGGCGAAGATGCTCGGGATATTCGTAGATAGCCGCCGCTTCAAACTCAAGACGCGGGGCGGATTGACGCCTGCTCACATACTGCTCCATATACTGTTCAGGCATACAGTGTAGCAGGTGTTTGGTGGTTAAAAAAGAGCCGGGTGGCGGCTACGCCTTACCCGGCCTGCAAAACTGAGTTACCGTTTTGCTTTTACTTTTTCCAGAAATCATCAAACACCGTAATGGGTGGACGGCGTTTGTGCTCGGTTTTCAGATACCAGCCTTCAATAATTTTTGCGGTACCTTCGTCGAGCGTTTTGCCTTCCAGATAATCATCGATGTTGTCATAGGTCACACCCAGCGCGGCTTCATCCGGCAGGGAAGGGCGATCGTCTTCCAGGTCTGCCGTTGGCGCCTTCTTATACAGGTGCTCCGGGCAGCCCAACGCCGCCAGCAGTTGCTTACCCTGACGCTTGTTCAGGCGGAAGAGGGGGTTGATGTCCGTGCCGCCATCGCCGTATTTGGTGAAGAAACCGGTGATGGCTTCCGCGGCGTGGTCGGTGCCGACGACGACCCCTTTGGTCATCCCTGCGATACTGTACTGCGCTTTCATGCGCTCACGGGCTTTCTCGTTGCCACGAACAAAATCGCTCAGTTCAATACCGGCTTCACGCAAGGCCTGCTCGCTTGCCAGTACCGAACCTTTGATGTTTACGGTAAGAACACGGTCCGGCTGAATAAAGGCGATCGCATCCTGACAGTCCTGCTCGTCGGCCTGCACGCCATACGGCAGACGTACGGCAATAAATTGCAGTGCGGTGTCACCGGTCTCGTCACGCAGCTCGGTGATGGCCATCTGGCTTAGTTTACCGGCCAGAGTGGAGTCCTGACCGCCGCTGATACCCAGTACCAGCGTCTTCAGGAAAGGGTGTGCGGACAGGTAAGCTTTCAAAAAATCAACGCTACGACGGATCTCTTCATTGGCATTAATCGCAGGTTTCGCGCCCAGCGCCTGAATAATTTCTTGTTGCAGAGCCATTACGCCCTCCCTATGCAGAACCAAACAGAAAGTGTGATCTGTTAAAACTAACCCTTTGTCGGGGAAACGACAAGGATCACAGTTTTGAGTGTACTGTTTTACAGCGATTTAGCAGCTTATCGTTGTTTTATTAGAATTTTCCGAAATTCGTCTGGCGTAACTCGCAAAGTTGAACAATAGTAATTTTTATCCCATGCTTAGTTAACACGCTGATAAACAAGAGGACGGAATATGAACAAGAACGTAGCAGGAATTTTAAGCGCAGCGGCGGTACTGACTATGCTGGCTGGGTGTACAGCTTACGATCGCACCACAGATCAGTTCACACAGCCAGTGGTAAAAGACGTCAAAAAAGGCATGACGCGTTCCCAGGTTGCAGCCATTGCCGGTAAACCTTCTTCAGAAGTCACTATGATCCACGCGCGTGGCACCTGCCAGACCTATATTCTGGGTCAACGTAATGGTAAGGCAGAAACCTACTTTGTCGCCCTGGATGATACCGGTCACGTGATCAATTCGGGTTACCAGACCTGCGCTGAATACGACACTGATCCACAGGCACCTAAGGCGCAGTAACCGCGCTTGCCTGAAAGTGTTAACAAACCGGCCTGATGGCCGGTTTTTTTATGCATACGTAAATCTTATTTCTTAGCGCGAAATATTTGCCTGAAATGTGAAGGTAGTCAACAAGCCAGGTCAATGAGAGACAATTTGAGTCTATCCAGAATTATCCCCTCCCTGTACCATTGCGTATACTCACTTCAACGACAAACAATGTTCAGCACACTGCCCGTCAGCCAGGATAGCGAGTCGAGTGATAGCGCGACGGCGGTCAGACCAATAAGAGGGAAATTATCATGGAAAAGAAACATATCTACTTGTTCTGCTCTGCGGGCATGTCCACTTCGCTGCTGGTTTCAAAAATGCGCGCGCAGGCCGAAAAATATGAAGTCCCTGTGGTGATTGAGGCGTTTCCGGAAACGCTGGCGGGCGAAAAGGGCCAGACAGCAGATGTAATTTTACTCGGGCCACAAATCGCTTATATGCTGCCAGAAATTCAACGTTTGCTCCCTAATAAGCCGGTCGAAGTGATCGATTCCGTTTTATACGGCAAGATTGATGGTTTAGGTGTATTAAAAGCTGCTGTTGCGGCGATTAAAAAAGCTGCTAATTAATTTTTTATTTTTCCCGTCAAAGAGTTATTTCACACACAATACGCCGTAACGGTCGTTGCGGCATTTAAGGGTATTTTCCTATGAGTAAAGTCATCGCTTCACTTGAAAAGGTACTCCTTCCTTTTGCTGTTAAAATAGGAAAGCAGCCTCACGTTAATGCCATTAAGAACGGCTTTATTAAATTAATGCCGTTGACATTAGCCGGGGCAATGTTCGTTTTAATTAACAACGTTTTTCTCAGCTTTGGAGAAGGTTCCTTTTTTTATTCATTAGGAATTAGGTTAGATGCTTCCACTATTGAAACCCTTAATGGTTTAAAAGCCATTGGCGGCAACGTATACAACGGTACGTTGGGTATTATGTCGCTAATGGCGCCTTTCTTTATTGGAATGGCGCTGGCGGAAGAGCGTAAAGTGGATCCGCTGGCGGCGGGCTTACTGTCCATTGCCGCGTTTATGACCGTCACGCCGTACAGCGTGGGCGACGCTTACGCCGTGGGCGCCAACTGGCTGGGTGGAGCAAACATCATTTCCGGTATTATTATCGGACTGGTGGTGGCCGAAATGTTCACCTTTATTATTCGCCGCAACTGGGTTATCCGCTTGCCGGATAGCGTTCCGGCCTCCGTTTCTCGTTCATTTTCCGCGTTGATACCGGGCTTCATTATTCTCTCCATCATGGGGATTATTGCCTGGGCGCTCTCTCACTGGGGGACTAACTTCCACCAGATCATTATGGACTCTATCTCAACGCCGCTGGCGTCGATGGGTAGCGTGGTCGGTTGGGCGTATGTCATCTTTACCTCCCTGCTGTGGTTCTTCGGCGTGCATGGTTCACTGGCACTGGCGGCGCTGGACAGCGGTATTATGACCCCGTGGGCACTGGAAAACGTCGCGCTTTACCAGCAGTACGGCTCCGTCGATGCGGCGCTGGCGGCCGGTAAAACCTTCCATGTGTGGGCGAAGCCGATGCTTGACTCCTATATCTTCCTGGGCGGTACCGGGGCGACGCTGGGTCTGATCATCGCGGTCTTTATTGTCTCTCGCCGCGCCGACCATCGTCAGGTTGCGAAGCTGGCCCTGCCGTCAGGCATCTTCCAGATTAACGAGCCGATCCTGTTTGGTCTGCCAATTATCATGAACCCGGTGATGTTCATTCCATTCATCCTGGTTCAGCCGCTGCTGGCCGCGATTACGCTGACGGCGTATTACCTGGGCATTATCCCGCCGGTGACCAACATTGCGCCGTGGACGATGCCAGCTGGTCTGGGCGCGTTCTTCAACACCAACGGTAGCGTGGCCGCCTTCCTGCTGGCGATATTCAACCTCGGGATTGCAACCCTGCTCTACATGCCGTTCGTGGCGATTGCGAACAAGGCTGCAACGGTTATCGATGAAGAAGAGAGCGAAGAGGATATCGCCCTCGCACTGAAATTCTAAAATTGCACGGCGCGGGGCAACCCGCGCCAGCGTAAAGGAGCTTAAAGATGTTAGATTTAGAGAGTATCGTTGCCGAAGAAACCGCAGTGAACGATCTGGAAGAGGTGGTGATGGGGCTCATCATCAATTCCGGGCAGGCGCGAAGCCTGGCGTATGCGGCGCTTAAGCAGGCTAAGCAGGGCGATTTTGTTGCCGCGAAAACCATGATGGAGCAGTCCCGTACGGCGTTAAACGAAGCGCATCTGGTGCAGACGAAACTCATCGAAAGCGACCAGGGCGAAGGAAAGATGAAAGTGAGTCTGGTGCTGGTACATGCGCAGGATCACCTGATGACCTCCATGCTGGCGCGCGAGATGGTAGCGGAGCTCATCGAGCTTCACGAGAAGATGCAGTAAGTCTGAACAGGCACCAGGAGGTCAGCACGATGGAAATCAAAACCGCACATGAGCAGCAGCTGTTTAATGGCAAGAATTTTCACGTGGTGATTTACAACAAAACGGAGAGCGCCAGCGGTCTGCACCAGCATGACTACTACGAGTTCACGATTGTTCTGACCGGCCGCTACTATCAGGAGATTAACGGTAAGCGCGTCCTGCTTGAGCGTGGCGATTTCGTCTTCCTGCCGATGGGGTCCTATCACCAGAGCTTTTATGAGTTTGGTGCGACGCGCATTCTTAACGTAGGGGTGAGCAGACGTTTCTTCGAGAAGCACTATCTGCCGCTGGTTCCGTTCTGCTTTGTGGCGTCACAGGTGTATCGCGTTAAAAATGAGTTTATGACCTGGATTGAAACGGTTATCGCCTCGCTGAATTTCCGCGACAATGAATTTGATGAATTTATTGAAACCGTGACGTTCTACGTCATGAACCGTCTTCGCCATCACCGTGAAGAACAGCAGGTGGTGGATGATATTCCTCAGTGGCTGCGCAGTACCGTGGAGCTGATGCACGACAAAGGACAGTTCAGCGATAACGCCCTGGAAAACATGGTGGCGCTGTCGGGTAAATCGCAGGAATATTTAACGCGCGCCACGCAGCGCTATTACCGTAAAACGCCTGTTCAAATTATTAATGAAATCCGCATCAATTTTGCCAAAAAACAGCTGGAAATTACTAACTACTCTGTCACCGATATCGCTTACGAATCGGGTTACAGCAGCCCCAGCCTGTTTATTAAAACCTTTAAGAAAATGACTTCATTCACACCGAACAGTTACCGCAAAAATTTAACGGTAATTAATTAACTTTCGGCGGTTTATCCGCCAGGAATATTGACGTAATGGCTTGCCCAAATAGCGGGAAGAGTACGCTATACCTTGCAGGCGATTACCCTGATAAGCTAAGGGAGAGTTTATGCAAAAGAAATTAAAAGTCGTAACCATTGGTGGCGGAAGCAGCTATACCCCGGAATTACTTGAAGGTTTCCTGAAACGTTATCATGAATTACCGGTCAGCGAATTATGGCTGGTGGATGTTGAAGAAGGTCAGGAGAAGCTAAATATTATTTTTGAACTGTGCAAACGCATGGTTGAAAAAGCGGGCGTGCCTTTAACCGTGCATAAAACGCTGGATCGCCGCCTGGCGCTGAAAGATGCTGACTTCGTGACCACCCAGCTGCGCGTCGGCCAGCTGAAGGCGCGTGAGCTGGACGAGCGTATTCCGCTGAGCCACGGTTATCTGGGCCAGGAAACCAACGGGGCAGGTGGCCTGTTTAAAGGTCTGCGTACTATTCCGGTCATTTTTGACATCATTAAAGACGTGGAGGAGATCTGCCCGAACGCGTGGGTGATTAACTTTACCAACCCGGCCGGGATGGTCACCGAGGCAGTCTATCGTCACACCGGTTTCAAACGCTTTATCGGCGTCTGCAATATTCCGATCGGCATGAAGATGTTCATCCGCGATGTGCTGGCGCTAACCGATAACGATGAATTGTCCATTGACCTGTTCGGCCTGAACCACATGGTCTTTATCAAAGATGTGATTGTGAACGGGCAATCGCGCTTTGCGGAGCTGCTTGATGGCGTTGCCTCTGGTCGCCTGACCGCGGCCTCGGTGAAAAACATCTTCGATCTGCCGTTCAGCGAAGGGCTGATCCGCTCCCTGAATCTGCTGCCGTGCTCGTATCTGCTTTACTACTTCAAGCAGAAAGAGATGCTGGCGATTGAAATGGGCGAATACTACAAAGGTGGCGCACGCGCTCAGGTTGTACAGAAAGTAGAGAAGCAGCTTTTTGATTTGTATAAAGATCCGAACCTGAACGTCAAACCGAAAGAGCTTGAGCAGCGCGGTGGGGCATACTATTCAGATGCCGCGTGTGAAGTGATCAACGCCATTTACAATGACAAGCAGGCCGAGCACTATGTGAACGTTCCGCATCATGGGCACATCGACAATATCCCGGCAGACTGGGCCGTGGAGATGACCTGCATCCTTGGGCGCGAGGGTGCAAAACCGCATCCCCGCATTACCCACTTCGACGATAAGGTGATGGGCCTGATTCACACCATCAAAGGCTTTGAAGTGGCGGCGAGCAATGCGGCCCTGAGCGGCGAGCTGAATGACGTGCTGCTGGCGCTGAACCTGAGCCCGCTGGTGCATTCTGACCGTGACGCTGAAAAACTCGCGAGTGAGATGATCCTGGCGCATGAGAAATGGCTGCCAAACTTTGCTGCAACGGTTGAGAAACTGAAACTCACACACCGTTAAGAGGAGGCGCGATGGAAAACCTGCTGATCGTCAATGCCGATGATTTCGGCCTGTCAAAAGGGCAGAACTACGGCATTATCGAAGCCTGTCGCCGGGGCGTCGTGACCTCTACAACAGCGCTCATCAACGGTGAGGCGGTGGAACATGCGGCGCAGTTAAGCCGTGAGCTGCCCGAACTGGGCGTGGGCATGCACTTTGTGCTGACGCTTGGGTTGCCCCTTTCACCGATGCCGGGGCTGACGCGCGACGGGCAACTGGGTAAATGGATTTGGGAAATGGCGGAGCAGGACGCTTTGCCGCTTGATGAGATTGTCCGCGAGCTGGACTGCCAGTTTAACCGCTTTGTGGATGTGTTTGGCCGCGAGCCCACCCATATCGACAGTCATCATCATGTGCATATGATCCCGGCGATTTTCCCGCTTGTGGCAGAATTTGCCAAACGTAAAGGCGTGGCGATGCGCGTGGATCGGGAGGTGCGCGGACTGCCGGACGTTGCGGTGACGTCAACGGAGGGGTTCAGCAGCGCATTTTATGGCGACGATATCGACGAAGCGCTGTTCCTGAAGGTGCTGGATGCCTCCGCCGCAAAAGGGGAGCGCTCGCTTGAGGTAATGGCGCATCCGGCGTTTGTCGATAACATCGTACGTAAGAGCGCCTACTGCTGGCCGCGTCTGGCGGAACTGGACGTGCTAACGTCGGCGTCGTTGAAGTATGCGATTGCCGAGCGTGGGTATCGTCTGGGGACGTTCAGGGATTTGTGAGCAAAATAAAGCCCGGGGACGGCTTCGCCTTACCGGGCCTACAACATCAGTCGAAATATAGGCCGGGTAAGCGTAGCGCCACCCGGTTTTTTTTACGCCGGTATCTGGTCAATCTTGCTGCTGCGCGACCACACGCGGTGCGCGGCGAGCAGGTCAAACAGCCGGGTCATAAACGCATCGTCAATGTTATCACCTTCGACAATGCCTTCTTCCCCTTGATCCGGTACCTTCAGCAGCGATTTAAACTTCCGCGCATCGCCTGCGAGGGCGATTGGCTTCAGGTGCTTATAGGCTTCCAGCAGATAATAGGCGGCATCACCGTTACCGAGCAGACTCTCAACGTCGCCGCACGGCATAATCACCGCATCAACCGTCAGGGACGGTGCCCCGGCGAAGGTCGCGGCAATCGGCAGGACGGAGCCATCATCGGCCGTCACTTCACCCATGCGTGAGTAAAGCAGTTTGGCATGTACGCCCTGAGTCTTGAGCGCCCTCATGATCCCCAGCACGTCGCTGGCGCGCGGTTTATCGTTCAGCAGGATAGCCACTACGCGGCCTTTGATCGTCCCGCCAGGTACCGCGTACAGGCTCAGGGACGGATCCTTCTTAAGCCCGTTCACGTCTTTAGGCGGTGCAGCATGGCATTGCTCGTCAGTCAGCGTAATGCCGAGATTATTCGCCACGCCCTGAGCAAGCTGGATATCAATATGCGCCAGATGGTCGACCACGCGCTCGCGAATGTAGGTACGCACCACTTTGCTCAGCTCGAAGCTGAAGCCGCCGATAATGTGCTGCTGTTCGATCGGGGTCTGGCTGTTCCAGAACAGGCGAGGCTGAGCGTAATATTCGCCGAATGACGGGCTGCGCTCGCGAATTTTTGTTCCGTCCACGCGCTCCTGATACGACTCGAATCCGCCACGTTTTGGCCCCGGCGGGGTTTCACGCGGCCAGTTATCGTTAATGGAGTTCGGCTCGTAGTTCGCCGGGTTGGTATCGATATCCTGGCGATGCATCCCGTCACGCTGGAAGTTATGGTACGGACAGGTCGGACGGTTGATTGGGAGCTCATGGAAGTTAGGTCCACCAAGACGGCTGATCTGCGTATCGGTGTAAGAGAACAGACGACCCTGCAGCAGCGGATCGTTGGTGAAGTCCAGCCCCGGCACAATATGGCCCGGGTGGAACGCTGCCTGCTCATTTTCCGCGAAGAAGTTATCCGGGTTGCGGTTAAGCACCATTTTACCCACCAGCTGAACCGGCACCAACTCTTCAGGAATAAGCTTGGTCGGGTCGAGCAGGTCGAAGTCGAATTTGAACTCGTCTTCTTCCGGGATCAGCTGTAACCCCAGCTCGTATTCCGGGAAATCACCGGCTTCAATGGATTCCCACAGTTCGCGACGGTGGAAGTCCGGATCGCGTCCGGTCAGCTTCTGCGCTTCATCCCACACCAGCGACGCTTTCCCCGCGACCGGTTTCCAGTGGAAACGCACAAACGTCGCTTTACCTTCAGCGTTAATCAGACGGAAGGTATGAATACCAAAGCCTTCCATGGTGCGATAGCTGCGCGGGATCCCCCGGTCAGACATCGCCCACATCACGTTGTGAAGGGTTTCCGGTTGCAGGGAGACGTAGTCCCAGAATGTGTCATGCGCACTTTGTCCCTGCGGTATGGCCCAGTGTGGTTCTGGTTTTACCGCATGGACAAAGTCAGGGAACTTATGCGCGTCCTGTATGAAGAAAACCGGGGTGTTATTCCCGACGAGGTCGAAAATGCCCTCTTCGGTATAGAATTTGGTGGCGAAGCCGCGGATATCACGCACCGTGTCGGCCGAACCCGCGCCGCCCTGTACGGTAGAGAAACGCACAAACACCGGTGTGATTTTGTTCGGATCGGAAAGGAAATCTGCTTTGGTGATCTCCTTCAGGCTCTTGTACGGCTGGAAATAGCCGTGCGCCGCGGAGCCGCGAGCGTGGACGATACGCTCAGGGATACGCTCATGGTCGAAATGGGTGATTTTTTCGCGCAGGATGAAATCTTCCAGCAGCGTCGGGCCGCGCGTTCCGGCGCGCAGGGAGTTCTGATCATCGGCAATGCGAACGCCCTGGTTCGTGGTCAGCGCATGGCCTTCACCGCCCTTGCGGTGAGGATCGAGCGATTTCAGCTTTTCGTTTTCCGTTTCCGGGGCTTTCATGCTGCCCGGGGCGGTAGGCTGTTCACCCGGTGCGGAAGGACCCGGTGATGGTTTGTGTGAGCCGTCGGCTGGGGCAAGTGAGTCCATTCCCGGTTGAGATTCTTCAGTCCCATGAATGGGTGACTGATGTGGTTTATCATTGTTCGACATTGCACGCTTCTCCTTTGTTCATTCCTAAAAACCCTATTAAGGATAGAACAATGTTAAGAATTAGCAGGCGAACGAAGCGTTTTCAGATATTGATTAGCGAAAGGAGCCATCTGCGATACGTCAGGCGCGACGGGCGGGGGGAGAATCGGCTATGATAGAAATTTCCTGCTTTAAGAATTTGCTTTAGTGAACCCGTCGCTTATGAAACCTCTTCGTCAACAAAACCGCCAGGTTATTAGCTATGTACCCCGCGTTGAGCCCGCGCCGCCAGACCATGCCCTGAAGGTGGATGGTTTTCGCGATGTCTGGATGCTGCGGGGTAAATACGTTGCCTTCGTGCTGATTGGCGAGCACTTCCGTCGCTCCCCTGCGTTTACGGTGCCGGAATCGGCGCAGCGATGGGCAATGCAGACCCGCCAGGATGAAGAGGTTGAAGAATAACAGCCATAAAAAAACCGCCCGATGGCGGTTTTTTTATTTCAGCAGTTATTAACGATGTGCCAGTTCGGCATCATCTTCACTGTCGAGAATCGTTTTGTCGGTCTGCTTCAGCCACTGGCTGGTCAGGGTACCGGCGGTCATTGAACCACTCACGTTCAACGCGGTACGACCCATATCGATCAGTGGTTCAACAGAGATCAGCAGGGCAACCAGCGTTACCGGCAGCCCCAGCGCAGGCAGAACGATCAGCGCAGCGAAGGTCGCGCCGCCGCCCACGCCCGCAACACCGGCGGAGCTAATGGTCACGATACCGACCAGCGTCGCAATCCAGACCGGATCCAGCGGGTTAATACCCACGGTTGGGGCAACCATCACGGCCAGCATCGCCGGGTAGAGACCCGCACAGCCGTTCTGCCCGATGGTGGCGCCAAAGGAGGCCGAGAAGCTGGCGATAGACTCGGGTACGCCCAGACGACGTGTCTGTGCTTCCACGTTCAGCGGAATCGATGCCGCGCTGGAACGGCTGGTGAAGGCGAAGGTCAGCACCGGCCAGACTTTGCGGAAATATTTCAGCGGGCCAACGCCGTTCACCGCCAGCAGGATGCCGTGCACAACAAACATGATGCCCAGACCGAGGTACGAGGCAATCACAAAGCTGCCAAGCTTGATGATGTCTTGCAGGTTAGAACCTGCCACGACTTTGGTCATCAGCGCCAGGACACCGTACGGCGTCAGCTGCATGACCAGACGCACCAGCTTCATTACCCAGCTTTGCAGGGTATCGATGGCAGTCAGAACCCGCTCGCCTTTCGGCGCATCGTCCTTCAGCAGCTTCAGCGCAGCCACGCCCAGGAACGCAGCGAAGATCACTACGCTGATAATGGAGGTTGGGCTTGCACCGGTCAGGTCAGCAAACGGGTTTTTCGGAATGAAGGAGAGCACCATCTGCGGAACGGTCAGATCGGCCACTTTACCCACGTAGTTGGTCTCAATCGCCGTCAGACGCGCGGTTTCAGCGCTACCCTGCACCAGACCTTCAGCAGTCAGGCCAAACAGATTGGTAACCAGCACACCCACCAGCGCCGCAATCAGCGTTGTGAAGAGCAGGGTGCCAATGGTCAGGAAACTGATTTTACCCAGTTGAGAAGCATTATGCAGGCGGGCTACGGCGCTCAGAATTGAGGCGAATACCAGCGGCATAACGATCATTTGCAGCAGCTGTACATAGCCGTTACCGACAATGTTGAACCACTGAATGGAATCTTTCAGTACCGGGCTGTCGGAGCCGTAAATAGCGTGTAAGGCCAGGCCAAACACCACGCCCATGACAAGACCAACCAGTACCTTTTTCGCCAGGCTCCACTGTTTGTGGCGAGCCTGGGCGAGAAGCAATAGCAATACGACGAACACAACAATGTTCGCGATGAGTGGAAAATTCATCCCCGTTCTCCTGATTTATTATACGGTCGGTTTTTACCGAACCTGTTGGCGCAAGGTTATCAGAAGTGTGATGTAGCGCTTATATCCATATGGAATGGTTTATGACAAAAGTGATTATATTGTCGGTTTAATGTTCAATCTGGTGATTAATAAAACGATTGAACTGAAATTGCAGCGAGTTGATCATCTGCGATGACCAGCGCACTGCACCATTTTCGGGCAATGTCTGCGGCATCCAGACGGCATAGGCAAACAGCGCCATGCACAGAACGCGCTCCAGCTGGTTGCCTTTTTGCGGCACGAGGATTGGCAGGCGGAAACGCCAGCGGCAGGGCCAGAGCAGCGGAACGCCCGCTGGCGTCAGCATATCGGCGAGGATATGGCTTAAGTAGCCGAGCACCATGCCCTGAATGGCATCCGCCGGGACTATCCAACTCTCGGGAACCTTCAAATAGAAGAGTGTAAGCAGGCCAAATACGGCCAGCAGGCTGTGGGTAAAACCTCGATGACCAAAGGCTCTGGCGATGGGTTTTGAAATCCACTTCAGCCGCTGACCAAGGAATGATTTTGGATGGTCGATGTCCGGCAGCAGGCAGGTCAGCACGGCAGAAGGGACAATATGCCACCAGTCCCCCTGGGCCAGCACAGGGGTCAGTTCAGCGTTTTTAGCAAACACTGCACAGGCAAGTGAAAAAAGCAGGTGGCCTTCCGCCGTCATGATAAAACCCGGTAAACTGTCAATCCATACAGTATAGGGTTTTTATACAGTGTGTGAAAGAGGTGACGGTGTAACTCTTTGTCACAAACCGGCGGTTAGCGCGCCAGCCAGCCACCGTCTACGGCAAGGGTATGGCCGTTAACGTAATCCGACGCCGCCGAGGCCAGAAACACCACCGGACCCTGTAAATCCTCCGGAAGTCCCCAGCGGCCCGCCGGAATACGGTCGAGGATCGCCTGGCTGCGCTGCTCATCATCGCGAAGTTGTTGGGTGTTATTTGTCGCCATATAACCCGGCGCGATAGCGTTCACGTTAATACCTAGCGGCGCCCATTCGTTTGCCAGCAGGCGGGTGAGCCCGAGGACGCCGCTTTTCGAAGCCGTATAGGACGGCACCCGAATGCCGCCCTGGAAGGAGAGCATGGAGGCAATGTTAATAATCTTGCCGCCCTGACCCTGCACGATAAACTGTTTCGCTACTGCCTGAGAGAGGAAAAAGACCGATTTCAGATTGAGATCGATGACCTCGTCCCAGTCCTTCTCGCTAAATTCCAGCGCATCGCACCGACGAATGGTGCCGGCATTATTAACCAGAATATCGATGCGGCCCATCTCTGTGATGGCGGTATCCACGACGCTCTGAATACTCTCATGCTTGCCGAGATCGGCGCGAATTGCGATAAAGCGCCGTCCCAGCGCCGTGACGCGCGCTGCCGTTTCGTCAGGAACCTTGCGGTTTACCCCCACGATATCGCATCCTGCCTGGGCGAGGGCAATGGCCATGCCTTGCCCCAGACCGGTATCGCACCCGGTCACCATCGCCACTTTTCCTGCCAGAGTAAAAGCATCCACTATCATACGCGCCTCAGAAGTCAGGTTATTGTCATTCTGCACGTAAGGATAGGAGTCTGGAATGAGAAAAGCAAATAAAGTAAAACGTTGTTTTGATTTTGTGATACAGGCAGCCGAAGCTGCCTGAAAGAGCGTTACTCTCCGCGCAGATGGCGGGCAGTCAATTCTTCAAGAGACGTCAGCCTGACATCCGCGAGGGCAAAGCGGGGATCGTGTCGGCCTTCTTCAGCCGGCACAACGATGGAGCGCATACGTGCGGCTTTGGACGCCACCATGCCGTTAACCGAATCTTCCAGCGCCACACAGGTAAGCGGATCCAGCCCCAGTTTCGCGGCGCAGTCCATATACACCTGCGGATGTGGCTTGCTGTAAGGAAGCTTTTCGGCCGAGGCCAGCGCGTCGAAGCTGTCGCGCAGCCCGAACATCGTCAGCACTTTTTCCAGCATATGCAGAGGTGAGGCAGAGGCAAGCCCCACTTTCAGCCCTTGCGCCTTGCACAGGGCGATAGCGTCGCGTACGCCCGGTAACAGAGGCTTATTCTCTTCTACAAGGGAGATAGCACGGTTGATAATGCGCGCCGTAACTTCGTCGCGATCCGGGCCAACCCATGGCTGGTGGGCATACCAAAGGTCAACCACCATATCGATGCGCAGCCCCAGGGTATCGGGAAGCTCATTACGACGACTGATATCGGCGCCGAGGCTGGCCATCACGTCCAGTTCAGCCCGATCCCACAGGGGTTCGGAATCAATCAACAATCCATCCATGTCAAAAATAGCGGCAAGTATCTGGCACGGTGTCGACATTACAACATCTCCTTATCTTGGGGGTAAGACGAACGGTGCTAAGCACAAGCAATTTAGCATATTGCATTCAAAGATCGGGCGAAAATGACCGACAGCAGGTAGACTTAGGCACAAATAACGCGTCTTTATGAAGAGGAACTAATGACGTATCAACAAGCTGGACGCATCGCAGTCTTAAAACGTATTGCTGGTTGGGTTATTTTCATTCCCGCCCTGATTTCAACGCTGATCTCCGTACTTAAATTTATGTACGATCACAGCGAAAAACAGCCGGGCATTAATGCCGTCATGCTCGATTTTGCCCACGTCATGATTGAGATGATGCGGTTTAACACCCCATTCCTGAACGTCTTCTGGTTCAACTCGCCCACCCCGGATTTTCACCACCAGCTGAATGTCGGGTTCTGGATAATCTATGCGTTGATCTTTATCGCGATGGCGTTGCAGGCCTCCGGCGCGCGCATGAGCCGCCAGACCCGCTTTTTACGCGAAGGGGTAGAAGATCAGCTGATACTTGAGAAGGCGAAAGGCCCTGACGGGATGAGCCGCGAGCAGATCGAATCGCGCATTGTCGTTCCGCGTCATACCATTTTTGTGCAGTTTTTCCCGCTCTATATCCTGCCGGTTATTATCATTGTGGCCGGGTATTTCTTCTTTACGCTGCTCGGCTTCCTGTAATGTCAAAGGGGGCGAATTGCCGCCCCCTCCCGCTATGCCGCCAGGATACGGTCCAGCGCCCGCTGGGCATTCAAAAGATGACTCCCGCCAAACAAAATCGCCCGGTTTAGCAAGGTGTACAGCTGATAAACCGGCTGACGTTCAAGGAAACCCGCAGGTAACGGCGAGACAGACTGATAGCCATCATAAATTTGCGGCGGCTGTTCAGGGTGCAACGGCAGCATCGCCAGGTCACATTCTCTGTCGCCCCAGTAGCAGGCCGGGTCAAATATATAGGGACCATCAGGCCCAAGCGCGCAGTTGTTCGACCATAAATCACCGTGCAGAAGGGAAGCCTGAGGCTGATGCGAAGCCAGACGCTGCTGAATGTGTTCAACAATCGCGTCGATGTTGCCGAACGCTAGTCCCTTTTCAGCGGCCAGCTCCAGCTGCCAGCCTATGCGCTGCTCGGCGAAAAAAGTCGACCAGCGGCGTTGCCACGCGTTTGGCTGTGGGGTGGTAGAGAGGTCGTTATCGAAATCGAGCCCAAACTGAGGTTGATCGCTCCACTGGTGCAAACGGGCGATCTGTTGGCCGAGAATAAAGGCGTTGTGCGCATCCAGAGGGCGCGCCGGAAGATAGTTCATCACCAGAAAGCTGTAGTCACGATCGCTGCCAACGGCTAAAACCTGTGGAACGTTGACTGTTTTACTGCGCGATAACAACTCAAGCTGATCGGCTTCGGCCGTAAAAATGGGGAGCAATTCGCGCTCATCACATTTCACGAAGAGATCGCGCCCGGCGTAACGTAAATGCCATGCGGCATGGATCTCTCCGCCTGGCAGTTCGTTACGCAGTTCAATTTCACCTTCACCCAGTTGCTCACTTAAAAGATGACTGATAGCCTGCCACATGATGTCTCTCCCATGTTGTCTGCCAGATCATAAAGTTAGCGCAAAACGGCTATAAAAAAACAGGAACTAACGCACAACTGAGCGGTTTAATTTTGTACAGGGCACTTATTGTTCTTTTTTATGCCAGTTTTCCCAGCTATCCACATCAATTTCCGTGGCTTTGTCAGTCACGCTTTCCACCAGGCTACTGGCCAGCGCCTTCACCTCCTCCTGACTCAGCGGGCTTATCAGGCCAAAGGCCAGCGAGCCGAGATCGTGAATATTGCCCTCATCGTCCGTCAGCGTGAGCAGAAAATTCGCCCGCGTGAAAGCGTTGTTGAGTTCATTCAGTTCGGTCAGCGATGCTTCATGAATATTGACGGTTACGACGTAGCGGGTGATATCACCACTGCTCATAATTCACCTCGTTGTTATCCTGAAAGTTTTCTTAGCATAGTCGATAAGCCATATTTGGCGACTTCCCCCTCCACGGGAAGGGGAAGCACGTTCAGCTTCTCGCCAGGTAATCGACAATTTTCTGGGTATCCGCAAGCGAACACAGACGGGTTCCCTGATTGATGGTGGCAGCGCTCCCTGCCGCGACGCCATAGCGTGCCATCTCCAGAAGCGAAGCGCCCTGCGCCAGCTTCAGCACCATCGCGCCAACCATACTGTCACCGGCACCCACGGTACTCTGACTTTTCATCGGTGGTGGAACAACCTGCACGCAGCCCGTCTTGTCGACGGCCAGCGCACCCTGAGGACCGAGAGAGACTACAACGCGATGCGCTTTGCCCGTGCGTACCAGCTCTTCTGCGGCAGTACGCACGTCATCAGGCTGGTTGAGCTCGCGATTGACAAGCGCACTGAGCTCTTTCTGGTTAGGTTTGACAAGTTCAAGTTGTCCGGGCTCTAACGCCGCCTTCAGGGCATCGCCTGAGCTATCGACAATGCAGCGGATGCCGCGCTGGAGCACCGCCTGAACCAGTGCCGTCAGCTTTTCTGTTTTGACGCCCGGCGGCAGGCTACCGCTGATCACCAGCAATGAGCCGCTTTCAATGGTCAGCACTTTCTCTTCCAGTTGACGAAACTCATCATCGCTCAACTTCGCCCCTGGCATCACAAAACGATATTGCTCGCCGCTGGATTCAACATGGACATGCAGGTTTTGCCGGGTCCAGTCTCTGGCGTCAACGGTATCTACGGCAACCTGTTCATCTGCCAGCAACGCAACCAGATGCTCACCCGTGGCGCCGCCAGCGGGGAAGATGGCGGTTGCTTTTCCGCCGAGATGGGTAATTGCGCGCGCCACGTTAATGCCGCCGCCGCCCGGCTCAAACACCGGCGCGCTACAGCGCAGCTTACCTTCTGGATAGATTTGCGGCGTCATGGTCGCAGAGTCGAGGGAAGGGGAGAGCGTCAGCGTGTAAATCGAAGCCATCATGACCTCCTTTTATCATGGGTTATTTTAAGCCTGGCACCGTTTGGCAGGAAGGCAACGTAAATAACAGTATGATTTTAAAAATGAATGCTGACAAAAAACCTTGGCCGGGTATATACATTAAATCGCGTTTTGGGATCGTTCTTATTCAAAAAATGAAAGAAGAAATTATTGCTATGTTATTTGCGGCTTTTTATAATTTGTTACCTTTCTATGGTCGCCTTGTCATTGATCCGCAAGAAAGTTTCCGAGACCGTGACGGTCTCTTTTTATGTTGTACGGACTCCTAAAATAAATGAAGCTTTTGAAGACAGTACCCGCAGCACTGATGCTGGCGGGTGGCGTATTTGCGTCACTGAATGCAACCGCCGATGATACCGTTTTTACTGTCATGGACGATCCCTCCACTGCCAAAAAACCCTTTGAAGGTAACGTGAATGCCGGGTATCTGGCGCAATCCGGTAACACGAAAAGCTCCTCCATGACCGCAGACAGCACCCTGACCTGGTACGGCAACACCACGGCCTGGTCGCTGTGGGGCAATGCCAGCAACACGTCTGCTAACGATGAACGCTCCTCTGAGAAATACGCGGTAGGTGGGCGTAGCCGATACAACATGACAGATTATGACTACCTGTTTGGGCAGGCGAGTTGGCTTACTGACCGCTACAACGGCTATCGCCAGCGCGATGTCATGACTGCGGGTTATGGTCGTCAGTTCCTGAATGGACCAGTGCACAGCCTCCGTTTTGAATTCGGTCCGGGTATCCGTTACGACGAGTACACCAACGGCGAAGATGAAACCCAGCCGCTGGGTTATGCATCGGGCACCTACGCATGGCAAATGACTGACAACGCGAAATTCACCCAGGGTGTGTCGGTGTTTGGTGCTGAAGATACAACGCTGAACTCTGAAAGTGCGTTGAACGTGGCTATCAATGAACACTTTGGACTCAAGGTGGCGTACAACGTAACCTGGAACTCTTCACCGCCTGATTCCGCGCCGGAACATACCGATCGCCGAACCACGATTTCTTTAGGTTATAAAATGTAATTTCTTCGGGCCGGGACTATTCTCGGCCTGTTTTTTATTTTTTGAAACTGTGCTTATTTATATTAAACGGCGTTTTGAAATAATAGGCATGCTTTCGTCTTCATAATTTCTCCATAATTAGGCGACCAGGCCTTATTCAGTTTATTTGACACGATTTGATAAATAATTTGACTAGGCAAAAGTGTGATCCAGATCTACACTTACGGTACAGGCAAAAAACTCGCCTCAGGCATTTCTGCATTAATTAAGTATGAGAACAGAATTATGAAAAAAATCAAAACCGCTACAGCAGCGATGGTGCTTTCCGCACTTTCATTTGGCGTATTTGCTGCTGATAATATGACGCAACCTGCCAGTGACGTTAACAGCCCAGTCGGGATCGCTAAAGCCTCTGATGTTGAAGCAGGCTCCAACATTGCCCCTGGCTCCCAGTCTACCGGCCAGTCAATGAATGATGCATTTGATGTACACAAGCTGGTGGCGGGTGAGTGGTCCTGATATTTCAACTGCCACATGTGATGGAATATATACGCTGTCACAGCCTGGCGAAAACCGGATTATGACGTACCGGTTTTGGGCCATAAATTTTCGTAAAGATAGTTAAGATTTATTCAGTAAATTCACGGCACGTTTTCGCTGACATAATATTAGCCCCAGATCATCGCGGCCCAGCGCAGCAGCAACATCGCGCCGCAAATAGCGATTAACACCACGACCATTTTCCAGTGCTTAACGGCAAATCTTTTTGTTGGCATAACCCAATCCTTGTCAGTTGATACCCTTAGTCTACCAAAGTCTGCGCCAGAAAGCGCTTTACCCGGGACAACAGGTTATGTCAGAACAGCGGTTCGGCTTAAAACCAGTGGAATCTGTCGGCCAGTATCAATACCAGACCAGCAGCGGAAAGTAGATTCAATATCACAACGGTTCTGCTCGATACATTCATGTGATACCCCTTCGATGTTTAAGGACCAGATCAAGAATAGCTCAGCACTTTCGGATTGCGAGCCCCCGTCAACAAAAGTTCATGAACGCAGACATAAGGATGAGCGGTTCAAATCGGTCGCGGGAAGGTGCATTCGCCCTGTTAATAGTGTTACCATTACGCTGCTTGCCGTAAATCCGCATTTATCTGAATCGGCAGGTGCATGATGACGAACCAATTTGACGATTGTTGGTCAGATGGTTTCGTAATCTACTGTTTAATCACGATTATTTTCTTTGTATATGCTCTTATGTGTGGGGCATCACTGCAAATAAGGATATAAAATGCCTGTAATTACTCTTCCTGATGGCAGCCAACGCCATTTCGACCACGCTGTAAGCCCAATGGATGTTGCCCTGGATATCGGTCCTGGACTCGCAAAAGCAACCATTGCAGGCCGCGTAAACGGTGAGCTGGTAGACGCGTCCGATCTGATTGAAAGCGATGCAACGCTTGCGATCATCACCGCGAAAGACGAAGAAGGTCTGGAGATCATTCGTCACTCCTGTGCGCACCTGTTAGGTCATGCTATTAAGCAGCTGTGGCCCAACACCAAAATGGCGATCGGCCCGGTTATCGACAACGGCTTCTACTACGACGTTGACCTTGACCACACCCTGACACAGGAAGATATCGACGCGCTCGAAAAACGTATGCATGAGCTCGCCGAAACGAACTATGACGTCATCAAGAAGAAAGTCAGCTGGCATGAAGCGCGTGAAACCTTCGTGAAGCGCGGCGAGAGCTATAAAGTCTCGATTCTTGATGAAAACATCGCTCATGATGACAAGCCTGGCTTGTACCATCACGAAGAATATGTCGACATGTGCCGTGGACCGCACGTGCCGAATATGCGCTTCTGTCATCACTTCAAACTGATGAAAATCGCAGGCGCCTACTGGCGTGGCGACAGCAACAATAAAATGTTGCAGCGTATCTATGGTACCGCATGGGCCGATAAGAAAGCCCTGAACGCGTACCTGCAACGCCTGGAAGAGGCGGCTAAGCGTGACCACCGTAAAATCGGTAAGCAGCTTGACCTGTATCATATGCAGGAAGAAGCGCCGGGGATGGTGTTCTGGCATAACGACGGCTGGACAATCTTCCGTGAACTGGAAACGTTCGTGCGCTCCAAGCTGAAAGAGTACCAGTATCAGGAAGTGAAAGGCCCGTTCATGATGGACCGTGTGCTGTGGGAAAAAACCGGCCACTGGGACAACTACAAAGATGCTATGTTCACCACTTCGTCTGAGAACCGTGAATACTGCATCAAGCCAATGAACTGTCCGGGCCACGTTCAGATCTTCAACCAGGGTCTGAAATCCTACCGCGATCTGCCGCTGCGTATGGCGGAGTTCGGTAGCTGCCACCGTAACGAGCCATCAGGTGCGCTGCACGGTCTGATGCGTGTTCGTGGCTTTACTCAGGATGATGCGCATATCTTCTGTACTGAAGATCAGGTACGTGATGAAGTTAACGCCTGTATTCGTATGGTCTACGATATGTACAGCACCTTTGGCTTCGAGAAGATCGTGGTCAAACTCTCAACGCGTCCGGAAAAACGTATCGGTAGCGATGAGACATGGGATCGCGCAGAGGCGGATCTCGCCGTGGCGCTGGAAGAGAACGGTATTCCGTTCGAATACCAGCTGGGCGAGGGCGCATTCTACGGTCCAAAAATTGAATTTACCCTGTATGACTGCCTCGATCGCGCATGGCAGTGCGGAACGGTACAGCTGGACTTCTCCCTGCCGCAGCGTTTAAGCGCCTCTTATGTTGGCGAAGACAACGAGCGTCAGGTGCCGGTTATGATTCACCGTGCGATTCTCGGTTCACTGGAGCGCTTCATCGGCATCCTGACTGAAGAGTTCGCGGGCTTCTTCCCAACCTGGCTTGCGCCAGTGCAGGTAGTTGTGATGAACATTACCGATTCTCAGGCGGATTACGTTAAAGAATTGACGCAGAAACTACAAAATGCGGGCATTCGCGTAAAAGCAGACTTGAGAAATGAGAAGATTGGCTTTAAAATCCGCGAGCACACTTTACGTCGTGTCCCGTATATGTTGGTCTGTGGTGATAAAGAGGTGGAAGCAGGCAAAGTTGCCGTTCGCACCCGCCGTGGTAAAGATCTGGGGAGCCTGGACGTAAGTGAAGTGATTGAGAAGCTGCAACAAGAGATTCGCAGCCGCAGTCTTCAACAACTGGAGGAATAAGGTATTAAAGGCGGAAAACGAGTTCAAACGGCACGTCCGAATCGTATCAATGGCGAGATTCGCGCCCAGGAAGTTCGCTTAACAGATCTTGAAGGTGAACCACTGGGGATTGTGAGTCTGAGAGAAGCGATCGAAAAAGCTGAAGAAGCTGGAGTAGATTTAGTTGAAATCAGCCCTAACGCCGAACCGCCAGTTTGTCGTATTATGGACTACGGCAAGTTCCTTTATGAAAAGAGTAAATCTTCTAAGGAACAGAAGAAGAAGCAAAAAGTTATCCAGGTTAAGGAAATCAAATTCCGTCCTGGTACCGACGATGGCGATTATCAGGTAAAACTCCGCAGCCTGATTCGCTTTCTGGAAGATGGCGATAAGGCCAAGATCACGCTGCGTTTCCGCGGTCGTGAGATGGCCCACCAACAGATTGGTATGGAAGTGCTTAACCGCGTCCGTGAAGATCTGAGTGAACTGGCAGTAGTCGAATCCTTCCCAACGAAGATCGAAGGCCGCCAGATGATCATGGTGCTCGCTCCTAAGAAGAAACAGTAAGGCCTTCAAGCAGCAAAATCTGTGGAGCCTTCGGGCCCCATAGGTTTTGTTCGCCTATGTTTCGTTTATTTAACAATGCGAAGTGGAAGTTATTAAAATGCCAAAAATTAAGACCGTACGCGGTGCTGCTAAGCGCTTCAAAAAAACCGGTAAAGGTGGTTTTAAGCACAAGCACGCTAACCTGCGTCACATTCTGACTAAGAAAGCTACCAAGCGTAAACGTCACCTGCGTCCAAAAGCCATGGTTTCTAAAGGCGATCTGGGCCTGGTCATCGCGTGCCTGCCGTACGCATAAGTCGTTAACGTTTAACTTTTTTAACTTAGAATAGATACAGGAGAGCACACATGGCTCGCGTAAAACGTGGTGTAATTGCACGTGCACGTCACAAGAAAATTTTGAAACAAGCTAAAGGCTACTACGGTGCGCGTTCACGCGTATACCGCGTTGCCTTCCAGGCTGTTATCAAAGCAGGTCAGTACGCTTACCGTGACCGTCGTCAGCGTAAGCGTCAGTTCCGTCAACTGTGGATTGCGCGTATCAACGCAGCAGCACGTCAGAACGGTATTTCTTACAGCAAATTCATCAACGGCCTGAAAAAAGCCTCTGTTGAAATCGACCGTAAGATCCTGGCTGACATCGCAGTATTCGACAAAGTAGCGTTCACCGCTCTGGTCGAAAAAGCGAAAGCAGCACTGGCATAAGCCAGTTGAAAGAGGGGGCTTTGCTCCCTCTTTTCATATCGCCTTATCAGAAGATTGACATTTACCCGTCCAGGCTTTTCAATAAGGTCTTAACGGTTTTTACCCTACAAGGTAACGCAAGCATGAATGCTGCTATTTTCCGCTTCTTCTTTTACTTTAGCACCTGACTTCAGGAGGCTAGCGCGTGAAAGATGAAACGAAAAACAGCGCCAGATAAGCCTCCCGATGGAGGCTTTTTTTGTGCCTGAATTTGAGAGATTACGTCCAACAATTCGGTGTCTGCACCGACATAATGAGGAAAACCATGTCACATCTCGCAGAGCTGGTTGCCAGTGCAACGGCCGCCATTAACCAGGCCTCAGATGTTGCCGCGTTAGACAATGTCCGCGTCGAATATCTGGGCAAGAAAGGGCATCTGACCCTTCAGATGACTACCCTGCGTGAACTGCCAGCAGAGGAGCGCCCGGCAGCAGGTGCGGTGATTAACGAAGCCAAAGAGCAGGTACAACAGGCGCTGAACGCACGTAAAGCCGAGCTGGAAAGTGCAGTACTGAATGCGCGTCTGGCGGCAGAAACGATTGACGTTTCTCTGCCGGGTCGCCGTATCGAAAACGGCGGTCTGCATCCGGTTACCCGTACTATCGATCGTATTGAAAGTTTCTTCGGTGAGCTCGGCTTTACCGTGGCGACTGGCCCGGAAATTGAAGATGACTACCACAACTTCGATGCCCTTAACATTCCTGGCCATCATCCGGCACGCGCTGACCACGACACTTTCTGGTTTGACGCCACCCGTCTGCTGCGTACTCAGACTTCTGGCGTTCAGATCCGTACCATGAAGGAGCAGGCTCCACCGATCCGCATCATCGCGCCGGGTCGCGTATACCGTAACGACTACGATCAGACCCACACCCCAATGTTCCACCAGATGGAAGGTCTGATTGTTGATAAAAACATCAGCTTCACCAACCTGAAAGGCACACTGCACGATTTCCTGAACAACTTCTTTGAGGAAGATTTGCAGGTTCGTTTCCGTCCGTCCTACTTCCCGTTCACTGAACCTTCTGCGGAAGTTGACGTGATGGGTAAAAACGGTAAATGGCTGGAAGTGCTGGGCTGCGGCATGGTGCATCCAAACGTACTGCGCAACGTAGGTATCGATCCGGAAGTATACTCCGGCTTTGCGTTCGGTATGGGCATGGAGCGTCTTACCATGCTGCGCTACGGCGTAACCGACTTACGTGCGTTCTTCGAAAACGATCTGCGTTTCCTCAAACAGTTTAAATAAGGGCAGGAAAGAACAATGAAATTCAGTGAACTGTGGTTACGCGAATGGGTTAACACCACGCTGGACAGCGACGCGCTTTCTAACCAGATCACCATGGCGGGTCTGGAAGTTGATGGCGTGGATCCTGTTTCTGGCGCCTTTACCGGCGTCGTGGTAGGTGAAGTGGTTGAGTGTGGTCAGCACCCTAACGCCGACAAACTGCGCGTAACAAAAGTCAATGTGGGCGGTGACCGTCTGCTGGATATCGTCTGCGGTGCGCCAAACTGCCGACAGGGCCTGAGGGTAGCCGTGGCGACCGTCGGCGCGGTACTGCCGGGCGATTTCAAAATCAAAGCGGCTAAGCTGCGCGGTGAGCCGTCTGAAGGCATGCTGTGCTCCTTCTCCGAGCTGGGCATTTCCGACGATCACTCCGGGATTATCGAGCTGCCGCAGGATGCACCAGTGGGTACCGATATCCGCGAATACCTGAAGCTTGATGACAACACCATCGAAATCAGCGTGACGCCAAACCGTGCCGACTGCTTAGGTATCATCGGTGTAGCCCGCGACGTGGCCGTGCTGAACCAGACCGAACTGAACGAGCCGGAGATCGCTCCGGTTGAGGCAACCATCAGTGATGTGCTGCCGATTCAGGTTGACGCGCCTGAGGCCTGCCCGCGCTACCTCGGTCGTGTGGTGAAAGGTATTAACGTTAAAGCGCCAACCCCGCTGTGGATGAAAGAGAAACTGCGTCGCTGTGGTATCCGTTCTATCGACGCTGTGGTTGACGTGACCAACTATGTTCTGCTGGAGCAGGGCCAGCCAATGCACGCCTTCGATAAAGATCGTATCGAAGGGGGTATTATTGTGCGCATGGCGAAAGAGGGCGAAACCCTGGTTCTGCTGGACGGCAGCGAAGCGAAACTGAACGCCGACACTCTGGTAATTGCCGATCACAACAAAGCGCTGGCGATGGGCGGGATCTTCGGCGGCGAGCACTCTGGCGTCAACGACGAAACGCAAAACGTCCTGCTGGAATGCGCGTTCTTCAGCCCGCTCTCCATCACCGGCCGCGCACGCCGTCACGGTCTGCACACTGACGCTTCTCACCGCTATGAGCGTGGGGTGGATCCTGCGCTGCAATACAAAGCGATGGAGCGTGCGACTCGCCTGCTGATCGACATCTGCGGCGGCGAAGCGGGTCCGGTTATCGATGTGACCAACCAAGCGGCGCTGCCGAAGCGTGCGACCATTACTCTGCGCCGCAGCAAGCTGGATCGTTTGATTGGTCACCACGTTGCCGATGCGCAGGTGACCGACATTCTGACGCGTCTGGGCTGCGAAGTGACTGAAGGTCAGGATGAGTGGAAAGCCGTTGCGCCATCCTGGCGTTTCGACATGGAGATCGAAGAAGATCTGGTGGAAGAAGTGGCCCGCGTGTACGGCTACAACAATATTCCTGACGAGCCGGTGCAGGCGGGTCTGGTGATGGGCAGCCATCGCGAAGCCGATCTGTCACTGAAGCGTGTGAAAACCATGCTGAACGACAAAGGCTACCAGGAAGTGATCACCTACAGCTTCGTTGATCCTAAGCTGCAACAGCTGATCCACCCGGGTCAGGAAGCGCTGATCCTGCCAAGCCCGATCTCCAGCGAGATGTCAGCGATGCGTCTGTCCCTGTGGACGGGACTGCTGGGTACTATCGTTTATAACCAGAACCGTCAGCAGAACCGCGTGCGTATTTTCGAAAGCGGTTTGCGCTTTGTACCGGATACTCAGGCCAATTTAGGCATCCGTCAGGATCTCATGCTGGCCGGCGCCATCAGCGGTAACCGCTATGAAGAGCACTGGGACCTGGCAAAAGGGACGGTTGATTTCTACGATATGAAGGGCGATCTGGAAGCGATTCTCGATCTGACCGGTAAATTATCCGAAATTGAATTCCGCGCAGAAGCGATTCCAGCCCTGCATCCGGGCCAGAGTGCGGCGATCTATTTAGACGGCAAACGTGTTGGTTTTATTGGGGTTGTTCACCCGGAGCTGGAACGTAAGCTGGATCTGAATGGCCGTACCATCGTATTCGAGCTGGAGTGGAACCCGGTTGCAGACCGCGTCATTCCTCAGGCAAAGGACGTCTCACGCTTCCCGGCAAACCGCCGTGATATCGCGGTTGTGGTCGCTGAAAATGTGCCCGCAGCAGATATTTTGGCCGAATGTAAGAAAGTTGGCGTAAATCAGGTAGTTGGCGTAAACTTATTTGACGTGTACCGCGGCAAGGGCGTAGCAGAAGGTTTCAAGAGCCTCGCTATTAGCCTTATCCTTCAGGATACCAGCCGTACACTCGAAGAAGAGGAGATTGCCGCTACCGTCGCCAAATGTGTAGAGGCATTAAAAGAGCGATTCCAGGCATCATTGAGGGATTGAACCTATGGCGCTTACAAAAGCTGAAATGTCAGAATATCTGTTTGATAAGCTAGGGCTTAGCAAACGGGATGCCAAAGAGCTGGTAGAGCTGTTTTTCGAAGAGATCCGTCGTGCTCTGGAAAATGGTGAGCAGGTTAAACTCTCCGGCTTTGGCAATTTTGATTTGCGAGACAAAAACCAACGTCCGGGCCGTAACCCGAAGACGGGGGAAGATATTCCCATTACAGCCCGCCGCGTGGTGACCTTCAGACCCGGACAGAAGTTAAAAAGCCGTGTCGAAAACGCAACGCCCAAAGCAGAGTAATATGAACTAACTAAAAAGGCCGCTCACGCGGCCTTTTTTCTTTGCGCTATTTGCTAAACCCGCCGTAAAATCAATGATATCTCAACCGGATAACCTATCGTCTATGCTTGATCTTGCCCGTCTTCAGCACCGCTCCGATCTCCGCCGCCTGTGTCTGCTCGGGGTGCTGATGATTGTCGCCACCACCGTCAGCCTGTGTGCGGGCGATCGGTGGCTGGGACCGGAAAGCTGGTTTACGCCTGAGGGACAGCTCTTTGTCTGGCAGATCCGCCTGCCACGGACGCTGGCTGTGCTTTTAGTCGGCGCTGCGCTGGCGCTGTGCGGCACGATCATGCAGGCATTATTTGAAAACCCTCTGGCGGAACCCGGACTTCTCGGGGTGTCGAATGGCGCAGGCGTCGGGCTTATCGCCGCCGTGATGCTGGGGGGAGGCGAGCTCTCCGCCTGGGGGATTAGCCTCAGCGCCATCCTTGGCGCGCTGTTGATAACCCTTATCCTTCTGCGCTTTGCTCGTCGCCATTTATCCACCAGCCGGCTGCTGCTTGCCGGGGTAGCGTTGGGGATCATCTGTAGCGCGCTGATGACATGGGCCGTCTACTTCTCCACCTCTTTCGATCTGCGCCAGTTAATGTACTGGATGATGGGGGGATTTGGTGGCGTTGACTGGCGTCAGGGGTGGCTGATGGTGCTCCTGATCCCGGTCATCCTGTGGACGGCGTTCCAGGCGCAGCCGCTAAATATTCTCGCGCTGGGCGAAACGTCTGCTCGCCAGCTTGGGATGCCGATTGGCTTCTGGCGCAACGTGCTGGTTATCGCTATCGGCTGGATGGTGGGCGTAAGCGTGGCGCTGGCGGGGGCGATTGGCTTTATTGGGCTGGTGATCCCGCATATGCTGCGCCTGTGCGGTATTACGGACCACCGAACCCTGCTTCCGGCCTCGGCGGTTGCCGGGGCGGCAACGCTGCTGATTGCCGATATCATCGCCCGGCTTGCGCTGACGGCCGCTGAGTTGCCGATAGGCGTGGTGACCGCAACGCTGGGCGCACCGGTCTTTATCTGGCTACTATTAAAAGCTGGACGTTAAAACACAACCTGTAAGTCAACCTGAGGGAATGCTATGCAGTCTGATATTCTGAATACCGAAGTGACTACCATTGACGGCGAGAAAACCACGCTGGAAGGCTACAAGGGCAAGGTACTGCTCATCGTGAACGTGGCATCGAAATGTGGCCTTACGCCGCAGTATGAACAGCTGGAAAACATTCATAAAGCCTGGGAAAAAGACGGCTTTACCGTACTCGGCTTCCCGTGCAACCAGTTCCTGGGCCAGGAGCCGGGCAGCGAAGAGGAGATTAAGACCTTTTGCAGCACAACCTATGGTGTGACGTTCCCGATGTTCAGCAAAATTGATGTGAACGGGGAGAATCGACATCCGCTGTATGCCAAACTGGTGGCCGCGGCGCCGACCGCCGTTGCGCCTGAAGAGAGTGGTTTCTATGAGCGTATGGCGAGCAAAGGTCGCGCGCCGCTCTATCCGGACGATATTCTGTGGAACTTCGAAAAATTCCTGATTGGCCGTGACGGTCAGGTCGTGCAGCGTTTCTCGCCTGACATGACGCCTGAAGATCCTATCGTGATGGAATCAATCAAACTGGCGCTGGCGAAATAATGACGCTGCTGATGCAGCTCACAGGCGTTGCCGGGAAGGGACGTCTTGAGCCTGTTACCGCCGCAGTCAACGCAGGTGAAATCCTTCACCTGGTTGGGCCTAACGGCGCCGGAAAAAGCACGCTGCTGGCGCGCATGGCGGGGCTGACTTGCGGGGAAGGGGAGATTACCTTTCTCGGGCAATCGCTCGTCAACTGGCTACCCTCTACACTTGCCTCCCGTCGAAGCTATCTGGTTCAGCAGCAGATTCCGCCCTTTGCAATGCCCGTCTGGCACTACCTGACGCTGCACCTGCCTGATAAAAATCAGGTAGCATTGCTCCATGACGTTACTACGGCGCTCGGGTTAGACGATAAGCTCACCCGACAGGCCAGCCAGCTTTCCGGTGGCGAATGGCAGCGCGTGCGTCTGGCCGCCGTCATCCTTCAGGTTCATCCGGTGGGAAATCCTCACGGGCGGTTGCTGCTGCTGGACGAGCCGATGAGCGGACTGGACGTTGCCCAGCAGGCAGCGCTGGATACTCTGCTCAGCGCGCTGTGTCGCAAGGGCATCGCCATTGTGATGAGCAGCCATGATTTAAACCATACGTTGCGCCACGCGCATCGGGTGTGGTTGCTGGCGCGTGGCAAACTGATTGCCAGCGGAACGCGCGACAGCGTGCTGACGGCCCCCAATCTTGCGAATGCTTACCACATGTCGTTCCGGAGGCTGGATATTGAAGGCCACAAGATGCTCATTTCCACGGCGCAGGAATAACCTTTCTTGCACAGCCGCATAGATGCACGCTAAATTACCGAAAGAACAAAAAAAGCAGAGGATTCGTCTGAAATGCGATTCTGGTTTCTCCTTGTTGCGGCGCTATTTCTTGCAGGATGCAGCAGCCATCGTGCACCTCCGCCTAACCCACGGCTTTCCGATTCCATTACGGTCATTGCCAGCCTGAACGATCAGCTCAGCAACTGGCGCGGCACCCCTTATCGCTACGGCGGGATGAGCCGGGGCGGGGTGGATTGCTCGGGATTTGTGCTGATGACTTTCCGCGATAAATTTGACCTACAGCTTCCGCGTGAAACGCGTATGCAGGCGAAAATCGGCACTGAAATTGATAAAGACGAGCTCCTGCCCGGCGATCTGGTCTTTTTTAAAACAGGTTCCGGTGAAAGCGGCCTTCATGTCGGCATTTATGACACCGATAATCAGTTCATTCATGCCTCGACCAGCCGCGGCGTGATGCGCTCCTCTCTCGATAATGTTTACTGGCGTAAAAATTTCTGGCAGGCCAGGCGTATTTAACCGCTGCATAAAGATGCAGTGCGGAGGGCCTGGCGGTGAAAATAGACGTCAGGCTTTTCTTGCGGGTGGATTAAAGTAAAATTTTTGCCCACTTATTTTTGTCAGCATGTGCCTGTTTTATCTAAAACTGGCTATTATTCAATAACCAGGATAAGATTATTTTAGATTCAGGGAAAAATCTGAAAATTAATACGGAAAGAATGAAATTAATCTTATTAAAATCAAGACAGTGGAATTGTGCCTGCAATTGCTCCAGGATGTTCTCTCTCATCTTTAATGCAGGACAAGGGCGATGATTATTACGCTAGATAATGCTTACCAGTCTGAACTTTTACTCCTTCCGGCGCGTGATAGTGCAGGTTTGCTTAAAGGTTTAGAGATTTTGGTTAACTTTACTGGCGTGGGTACGGACGTACGAATCCCGACTGAACTGGTTATCCCTCATCTTTCTCAGGAAGATGAATTAGTGCTGTTTCAGGAAAAACTGCAATTACTCGATACCTGTAAGCTATTTTTTATTCAGCATCAGTTAATTGCATGGATCAATATTATACCTGCAATTGTTGAGTTTTTATTAACTAATGAGAACGCTGTTTCAATCCTTGATCGTTATCCGTTTCTTGAGTTTACTGTTAATGAGAACTATCCAGGTTTAAATAACGGGAAAGACGATCTGACGCTTGCAAGAATGGCGATCCATTTCCCCTTAGTGCTGGCTAACTTTGGTGCAGGGGCTGCATCCCTTAAACCGGTTTATGATGGTCTGTTCAAACGGGTGATTCTGGATAAAAACTTTATTCATCAGCGCGTCTCGGCGCTCTCTTTCGAGCCATTTATGCGCGCCATTCTCTGGCAGATCGCGCCGCATTGTCAGTCGGTCATGGTCTCGGGAATTGACGATCACGGCATCTTACAACGCGTGCTGCCCTTCAATTTTGGCGCAATGCAGGGAACCCTGTGGCCTGCCGTCCCGGCAGAACGCGTAACGACCCTCGTTCAGCAATAACCCCTTTCTTCTCCCGTGTTTACGTCAAGGGAAACCCTCTACACTTAAAGCAGGAGGACTTATGACCCTGTCTTTTACTGCTCACTGGCACGATGAATTACCCGGCTTTTACACCGCGCTTAAGCCCACGCCTTTACAGAACGCGCGTCTTATCTGGCATAACGATGCATTAGCGGATTCGCTTGGCATCCCTTCGACACTTTTTCAGCCAGAAAAGGGCGCCGGTGTCTGGGGCGGCGAAACGCTGCTTCCGGGCATGAAGCCTCTGGCTCAGGTCTACAGCGGACATCAGTTTGGCGTCTGGGCGGGACAGCTCGGCGATGGTCGCGGCATCCTGCTGGGTGAACAGGTTCTGCCGAATGGCGAAACGCTCGACTGGCACCTGAAAGGGGCAGGGTTAACACCGTACTCACGCATGGGGGATGGCCGCGCGGTGCTGCGTTCAACCATTCGTGAAAGTCTGGCTTCCGAGGCGATGCATGCCCTGGGGATCCCCACCTCACGCGCGCTGTCCATTGTCACCAGCGACACGCCGGTGGCCCGTGAGACGATAGAGCAGGGGGCGATGCTGATCCGCGTGGCGGAAAGCCATCTGCGTTTCGGTCATTTTGAACACTTCTACTATCGCCGCGAGCCGGATAAAGTCCGCCAGCTTGCCGACTACGCCCTTCGACGTCACTGGCCGCACCTGCAAGACGAACCGGACTGCTATGTTCTCTGGTTCCGTGATATTGTCGCGCGCACCGCCTCAATGATTGCCCGCTGGCAGGCCGTCGGCTTTGCCCACGGGGTGATGAATACCGACAACATGTCCCTGTTAGGGCTGACGTTTGACTACGGTCCGTACGGCTTCCTTGATGACTATCAACCGGGTTACATCTGTAACCATTCGGACTATCAGGGGCGTTACCGTTTCGACAACCAGCCTGCGGTGGGGCTGTGGAACCTTCAGCGGCTTGCGCAAAGCCTGTCGCCGTTTATCGACGTCGATGCCCTGAACGATGCGCTCGACACCTATCAGGAGGTCTTGCTGCGGGAATATGGTGTGTTAATGCGCAACAAGCTGGGGCTGATGACGCAGGAAAAAGGCGATAACGCGCTGCTGAATGGGCTGTTTGCCATCATGGCGCGTGAAGGCAGCGACTATACCCGAACCTTCCGTATGCTAAGCCAGACGGCGCAACAGAGCGCCGCTTCACCGCTGCGTGACGAGTTCATCGATCGACAGGCGTTTGATGACTGGTTTGCCACTTACCGGGCGCGTTTACAGCAGGAACAGATTGATGACGATACCCGCCAGGCGCGGATGAAGGCGGTTAACCCGGCGATGGTGTTGCGCAACTGGCTGGCGCAGCGGGCTATTGAGCAGGCAGAGCAGGGGGATTATGCCGAGCTGCATCGGCTGCATATCGCCCTGCGCACGCCGTTTGCTGACCGGGAGGATGACTATGTCAGCCGCCCGCCGGACTGGGGCAAGCGACTGGAAGTGAGCTGCTCAAGCTAAGGGGCGAGAAAAACCTGCGGCGCGGCGTGCGCCGGATGTCTGCCGACGTGCACCTGCGCACCGTACCAGCGCGCCAGCGCGTCGGCCTGCAATACCGTCTCCGGTATGCCCTGAGAAACAATCCTGCCGTTGTGTAACAGCAGGATCCGGTCCGACCATAACGCGGCGAGATTAAGATCGTGCAGCACCACGCAGGCGTGAAGATGACCCAGACGGGTCAGCGATTTCAACAGGCGCAGCAGATGCTGCTGGTGGTAGAGATCCAGCGCTGAAGTGGGTTCGTCGAGAAACAGCCAGCCGCGCGGCGTACCCTCACGCCACAGCTGCGCCAGCGCGCGGGCGAGCTGAACGCGCTGCTGCTCGCCGCCCGAGAGGGAATGATAACGTCTGCCAGCCAGCGGCAGGCAACCGGTCAGCTGCATCACCTCACGCACAATCGACGGTTCAGGTTGACGCGACCAGGGCGCACGCCCCATTCCAACGATCTCCTCCACCAGCCAGTCAAATCCAGGCTGAGTATGCTGACGCATCACTGCCCGATAGCGGGACAGCGTCTCCGGGTGCCATTCATCCAGCGCTTTCCCCGCCAGCGAACAGCCGCCGCTGTCGGGTTTCAGGTAGCCGGTCAGCAGTCGCAGCAGCGTGGATTTCCCCGCGCCGTTGGGACCGATCAATGTAACCAGCTCTCCCTGCGACAGTGACAGCGAAACGTTATCTGTCAGCGTGCGGCCAGACCGGGTAAAAGTCAGATTTTCAGCCGTATAACGTTCAGCCATGCTGTTCTCCACGACGAAAAATGAGCCATAAGAACCAGGGGGCGCCAAGGATGCTGGTGAGCAACCCGACCGGCATTTCTGCCGGGGCGACCAGAGTGCGGGCTACCGTATCCGCCACCAGCAGCAGAAAAGCGCCCGCGAGAACCGTGCCGGGGAGGGTTGCCCGGTGATCGGCGCCCAGCCACATGCGCATCAGGTGCGGCACCACGAGTCCGACAAAGCCAATCACGCCGCTGACGGCGACAGCCGCAGCGACCAGCAGAGCGCTGCATAACAGTAATATTCGCTGTACAAGGGCAACGTCCACGCCGAGATAATGCGCTTCCTCTTCACCCAGTTGCAGTAAATTTAACGCGCTGGCACAACGCCAGATCGCCAGAGCGGCAGGCACCATCAGCGAGATCACGGCGAGCAGCGTTGACCACTGCGCCTGACCGAGACTTCCCATTCCCCAGAGTGAAAGCTGACGCAACTGGGCGTCATTGCTGACCCACGAAAGCACACCCACTGCCGCACCGCACAGGGCATTGATGGCGATACCCACCAGCAACAGACGTGACAGAGAGGTGTCACGCTGCTTGCTGAGCAGGAAGATCACGCCTGTGGCTGCCAGCGCCCCAAAAAATGCCGCCAGCATCGGAGCATAAAGCATCACCAGCGCGGGCAGCGAGAGCGGGAGCACCACCCACAGGGCGACGGCCAGCGCCGCACCGCTGCTGATCCCGAGCAGGCCCGGGTCGGCCAGCGGATTGCGGAACAGCCCCTGCATGACGCAGCCGGCGAGCGCCAGCGACCCGCCAATCACCAGCGCCAGCAGCACGCGGGGCAGACGGATGGTGAGCCAGATCTGGCGTAGCGTCTCATCGCTGCCGCTCCACAGCACGTTCACCGGCAGGCGTAACGCCCCAAAACCGGTAGCCATGAACGTCATGACGGTAAGCAACCCCGCCAGAAGCCATAACGATAACGTGATGCGCCGGGACATCAGGGCAGTTGCTCCGCTCTGGCACGCAACTGTTGTATGGCTTTCGGCGTGCGGACGCTGAAGCCCAGCAGTGCCATGTCATCAATAGCCAGCACCTGCTTGCTTCGCCCCGCTGGCGTTTGCGCCAGACCGGGCAGTTTCCACAGATTTTGTTCGCCGCCCAGCGCGTTAAGGCCGTCCTGCGAAATCACCACCAGATCCGGCTGGCTGGCCATTACCCCCTCCTGGGAGAGCGGCTGATAGCGGGTAAAGCCCTGCATGGCGTTCTGCAACCCGGCGGCGCGTATTGCCGCATCCGCGCCGGTCTGTTGCCCGGCCGCCATTGCGGTCATTCCGCCGTGGCTGAGGATAAACAGCACCCGCTTGTTGAGCGGTGTTGAGGGCAGAGCCGCCAGCGCCTGACGCAGCGAGTTGCGCAGGGTTTCCCCTTGCACCTCATGATGCGTCGCCTGAGCTATCACCCGCACTTTTTCGTCAATCGTGCGCAGGTCAGGCGTGCCGGGAACGGTAACTACCCGGACGTGGCTCTGTTCAACCTGTTTCAGCGCCAGAGAGGGTTGCGCCTGGTCGCTTGCCAGCACCAACGTCGGGCGTACAGACAGAATTCCCTCCGCATTCAGCTGGCGGAGATACCCCACGTCAGGCAGCGCCTTTGTCGCCTGCGGCCACTGGCTGGTACTGTCGCGCGCAACCAGAGAAGACTCCGCGCCGAGGGCGTAGACGATCTCCGTCACGTCGCCGCCGAGGGCGACAATTCTCTCCGGCGCGGCGACGGCGACCAGCGGCAGGGCGCAGAGCAGGGCAAACCAGTTTTTCATGCGGCCAGCCCTTCTGGCGTCAGAGCGTCAATCTGGCGGCGCCACTGGCTCTGCTCCGGCTCGCCTTCGGTACGCTGCCCGTAGAGCTGGGCGATCTGAGTTCCATCCGCAGCAAACAGCTCCAGGCTGGTAACGTGTCCGTCTGCCGTGGGCTTACGCGTAACCCACGTCTCCGCGATAGTCTCCTCCAGCAGATGCAGGGTAAAGGTTGGGTTGAAGATGTTCAGCCAGCCCTTCATGGGCGTCAGTTTTTCCACCACACCGGTGAAGATCTGCACGCAACCGCGGTTGCCGACGAAGATCATGATTTCGTTTCCGTCCTGTTGCGCCCTCTCCAGCAGTTGTGCCAGCGCGCTGTTATCCACCTTACAGGCCAGATCGTCACTCACCAGACGAAACGCCTGCTGGCGGCTCAGGTTATGGCGCTTCAATAAGCTAAAGAATTGATGCACGTCGGTCATGGCGCGCCACTCTTTCTCCACCGAGCCTGCATCTGCACCGTCGGAATGCGCGGGGGCTTCGACAGCCTTCAGCGCCAGAGCGGGGTTATCGGCAATGATAAAACGGGTCAGGACGTCGCCCCAGGCGGCAACGTCGGTGTGATCCGTGGTGTAGACCTTCAGTAAAGCGTCGCCCTGATGATCGAAGAACTGAATGCTCTGACGTTCGCCGCGGGAGTTCGTTTCGCTAATGTGAAACGCGCTCGCCCACTGGTTGAGGAACAAACGCAGATCCAGCGCGCGCGGATTCAGCACCAGCCCGGCATGACCGCCGAGGTGCTGGTGAGTAAACGCTCCAACCTGTTCGTGAACGGCGTATTCGTTACGGCAGATGCATTTGGTTTCCCCCACGGACTCCAGCGCTGCCAGAATCTCGCGGATTTCACCGCGCAGCCGCCAGGCGTCGTGTCCAACGCGCGCAAATGCCAGCTCTGCTTCGCTGATGTGCATTAATCCGGCGATATCACGGGCGTACTTACCCGGATGTTCTTCTTTAAGCTCAAGCCAGCGTGTGTAGTGACCCATAATCTTATCCTTCTGAATCGTTGCCCCGAAGGGAATTACCATTGATAACTGACGAAGATCTTGCCGTTGCGGCCATCCTGCGGGATGCCCTGCGGTGACCAGTAGGCTTTGTCGAAGGCGTTCCCCAGCACGAGGGTGGTGGTGACGCCTTTGAACTGCTGCTGGCCTTTATAGCTGACGTAGAAATCATTTACTGCGTAGCCAGGCTGCTCGCTGTAGCTGCTGCTGATGTGCGTTGAACGTTCGACGAAGGTGCCGATCCAGCCCACGGAGAAGCCGCTTTGCGCCACCGGGATATCCAGCTTGCTGGTGACGGTGTCCGGGTTGATGCTGGAGATATATTCACCCGTGTCGGTATCTTTCCCGCGCGTGCGGTTGTAGGCCACGTCGAGGTTGAACAGGCTGGTGGCGTAGGTTGCCATCATGTCCCAGCCCCAGATTTTGGCATTTGGTACGTTATAGGACATGGTAGTGGCCGCCGCAAAATCGACGGTGGTAGAGATGTAATCTTTTGCTTTGGTGTCGAAGTAGCTGGCTTTGAACTCCAGCGCGTCGTTGGCGAGTAGCAGATCGTCAAAACGCAGCCCAAAACCGAACTCCTGGGTTTCGTTGGTCTCCGGACGCAGGTTCGGGTTCGGCACCCAGTAGTTAGTGTAGAAGCTGCCGATAGAGAAGTGCTTTGAGTCGTTATACATCTCCCCCATCGTTGGCGCGCGGAAGGCCTGGGCGTAAGAGCCGAAGAGCATCAGCCAGTCGGTTGGACTCACGGTTAACCCGGCGCGTGATGACCATTTATCCGCATCCACGTCGTCGTAACCGTCGCTGCTGCCGCGGTAGTTGTCGTAACGCGTCCCGCCGAGAAGCGTTACCGGCAGGTCGCGCAGGGTGATCTCATCCTGCAACCAGCCGGAGCTGAAGTCGATTTTAGCGTCCGGGAAGCCGGTGGTCGCGCCGCCAGGGTGTTGCTCCTGACGGTAGTATTCCCCGCCGTAGGTCAGCAGGTGCGAGGCGAAGGAGTCGCTGAACAGGCGGGTGCGGTTTTCCACTTTGCCGCCTTTGGTGGTCTGCTTACGGAACTCGCCGCTGGCGTCGATGTTCTGGGCGTTGATCCGCGCTTCGGACCAGTAAATTTTCGCATCGGCGTTCAGCCAGTCGTTTCCGGCTGGCGCAATGCGGTAGCCAAGCTGGGCATCGCGCTGAATGGTGGAACGATCGGTCATCGGGTTACTGCTGCTGGCATCCGTGGTCTGCGGGTTTTTCGGCTCCTGCGCGTCGTTGTTGTAGTAGCGCAGGGAGCCGCTCAGCGTCTGAGCCGGATCAATTTTCCAGCTGCCTTTCGCCAGCATATTGTTGATGGATTCGTCGTTTGGCGCCCTCGCGCCGTCACTCTGGCGAATGTCGCCGCGATCGCGACTGGACCAGGAGACCACACCGTCCAGGGTATCGGTGCGGCCATAGGCGCTGGCGCCCATCCCGATGCTGTGATCGCCCGTTGCACCGGTAGCAAATACGCGATAGCCGCTATTTTTACCTGCGTCCAGCAGATCGCTGGCGTCGACGGTGTCATATGAAATTACGCCGCCCAGCGCGCCGCTGCCGTACAGCAAGGCGGAAGGGCCACGTACCACTTCGATACGTTTGATCAGCGCCGGATCGAGGAACGTGCTGTTCAGGTGTCCGGTATCGGTGCCCTGGCGTACGCCATCCACCAGCACCAGCACGCCACGTCGGTCGTAACCGCGCAGGTTAACGTCCTGACCGTTGGTGCGCCCGGTGCCGTCCAGCGTCAGGCCGGGCACCTTGCGCAGCAGGTCGGCGGCGGAGCTGGCGGTCTGGTTTTCCGGCGCGGTGGCGTCAATCACGCTTACCATCATGGGGGCTTCGAAGGCGCTGCGGGCATTGCCGGTGGCGGTAACGGTGATATCGTCTGTGGCGGCAAACGCAACGCCCGGCAGGGTGCTGACAATTGCCAGCGCCAGAAGAGACGGGCGTAAAGACGCGGATTGCAGGTGTGGCATAGCAACTCTCCATAAGAATTGAAAAGCGCTGGCTGCCTGGGGATCACCTGGGTGGCTGGCGAATGTGTTGTCTGGATTATTTAGTCAGGATCAGTTTTCCGGCATTGGTCTGGCGCAGCAGGTAGTGCTGGCCGTCATGCTCGATAATGACCCGTCCCTCCTCACCCAACAGGCTTTTGCTGTCGATTCGGCGATCGGTGGGAGCAGGGGACGGCGCTGTGTGTGTTTTTACTGGCGTTGCCGCGCTGTTATCGGTCGGTGACATAATGTTTATAAATAACAATCAATGTAACAATGATAATCATTATCAATAAACTGCAAATTCACGGCAAGCGTTTTTATGAAAATTGTGTGACGGGATCAAATTTGGGGGAGAGGTGCGGTCTGATGCCCTCACCCCGACCTTCTCCCACGGGGAGAGGGAGAAGGGCACGTACCGTAGGCCGGGTAAGCGCAGCGTCACCCGGCAGGATTTTAAAAGCGCGTGTCCACGGCTGAAGCCAGCTTCTCCAGCAGCAGCTCGCTGTCTTCCCAGCTCAGGCACGGGTCGGTGATCGACTGGCCGTACACCATTTGCTGTCCGGCGACGATCTTCTGCGTGCCTTCTTTGATAAAGCTCTCCGCCATAATTCCTGCAATGGCGGTCGAGCCGCTGCGGATCTGCTGGCAGACTTCATCGCAGACGTCCAGCTGGCGGCGGTGCTGTTTCTGGCAGTTGCCGTGGCTGAAATCCACCACCAGATGCTCCGGCAGGTCAAATTCCGCCAGCGTTTCGCAGGCGGCGGCAATATCTTCTGCATGGTAATTCGGTTTTTTACCGCCACGCATAATGATATGTCCGAACGGGTTGCCGCTGGTCTGGTAGATGGTCATCTGGCCGTTTTTATCCGGGGAGAGGAACATATGGCTGGCGCGTGACGCGCGGATGGCATCAACGGCGATGCGGGTATTGCCGTCCGTTCCGTTTTTGAAGCCCACCGGGCAAGAGAGCGCCGACGCCATTTCACGGTGGATCTGGCTTTCGGTGGTACGCGCGCCAATCGCGCCCCAGCTAATGAGGTCGGCAATAAACTGTCCGGTCACCATATCCAGAAATTCGGTAGCGGTCGGCACGCCCAGCTCGTTAACCTGTAGCAGCAGCTTACGCGCCAGCGCAATGCCGTGATTCACCCGGTAACTACCGTTCAGATCGGGATCGGATATCAATCCTTTCCAGCCCACGACAGTACGCGGTTTTTCAAAGTAGGTACGCATCACGATCTCCAGGCGATCCTGATACGTGCCGCGCAGCGTCTGAAGGCGTTGTGCATAATCCATCGCCGCGTCCAGGTCGTGGATGGAGCAGGGGCCAATTACTACCAGAAGACGTTTGTCTTCACCATTGAGAATTTTTTCGATGCGGCGACGGGAGGCCGTCACATGGTCCGCCACCTCGTCGGAAACGGGGTGCAGCCGGGCCAGTTCAGCCGGGGTGACCAGGCTATCAATGCGCGCGGTGCGCAGTTCGTCGGTTTTGTTCATGGAATGTCTCAGAAATTTTTTGCTTCATCGGCAGACTACCGGGAAGTGATGGGCATCACCTTAAACCAATCCCTGCTGATTTCAAGTTCGGGGCACGTCGCCCCGAGGATGGCATGATAATAACTGAAACTGGATTAATGTACTAGCATATTAGTACATGCGGCGATTCAGTCCCATGATATCGAGGATCTTGGTGGCAATTTCTTCTACTGAATAGTTGGTACTGTTCAGCCAGGGGATCTGATTTTTCCGGTACAGCGCTTCGACTTCGGAGACTTCCATTCGGCACTGGCGCATTGAGGCGTAGCGGCTGTTCTCGCGACGTTCTTCGCGGATCGCCGCCAGTCGTTCCGGGTTGATGGTCAGCCCAAATAGCTTATGCTGAAGCGGCTTGAGCGCGGCAGGCAGCACCAGGTTGTCCATATCATCGGCAATAAAGGGGTAGTTAGCGGCGCGAATGCCAAACTGCATTGCCAGGTAAAGGCTGGTGGGGGTTTTACCGCAGCGCGACACACCTAGCAAAATGACCTGCGCCTGGTCCAGATTGCGCAGCGAGATCCCGTCGTCGTGCGCCAGAGTGTAGTCAATGGCGGCAATACGCGCATCGTATTTGGTCAGGTTGCCGGGGTTCAGCCCGTGGGTACGGTGAGCGATCGGCGTCGGGTCGAGCTTCAGCTCGCTTTGCAAGGGTGCAACCAGCGCCTGCACGATATCCTGACAGAAGCCCTCGCTTTGCAGAATGATGTTGCGGATCTCAGGGATCACAATGGAATAGAACACCAGCGGACGAACACCGGTCTGCTGGTAAATGGCGTCGATCTGGTCCTTGACCGCTTTGGCCCGGCTCTCGTTTTCCACGAACGGCAGCGTGATGCTGTTTATCGACACGGGAAACTGCGACATCACCGCGTGTCCCAGCACCTCGGCGGTAATCGCCGTCCCATCAGAAATATAAAAAACGTGGCGATCGACAGCATTATCCATTTTATCCACCCTGAATAGCGTACGTAATTGCCTGAAAGCATAAATTAAAAAAGTTAATTGCACAGCAAAGAACTTATCTGAATTTAAAATGAAATGGTGTTTTTGATTTTCCTGAAAAGTGGATTTCATTTTCTGATTAGCGGCGTTATTTCTATGGTTTTTGCCGGAATCTATAGGAATCATCGGGTTAGCGAGTGCGGGGAAACTGTCCGAAAAGTTGAAAATTTAAATTGCTTACACGATTCACCGTTTTTTTAGCGGAAATAAATATGCCAGTATAAATACGTAGTCAGGTGTTTCTTACTCCGATCAAATATCACAAAAGGATTGTTTCGATGTCCAACAATGGCTCGTCACCGCTGGTGCTTTGGTATAACCAACTCGGCATGAATGATGTAGACAGAGTTGGGGGCAAAAATGCCTCCCTGGGTGAAATGATTACAAATCTGTCCGGTATGGGTGTCTCCGTACCAAACGGGTTTGCCACAACCGCCGATGCGTTTAACCTGTTTTTAGACCAGATCGGTGTAAACCAGCGCATTTACGACCTGCTGGATAAAACGGATATTGATGATGTCACCGAGCTTGCCAAAGCCGGGGCGCAAATCCGCCAGTGGATTATCGACACACCTTTCCAGCCGGAACTGGAAAAAGCGATCCATGACGCCTACAACCAGCTCTCCGCTGACGACGCGCAGGCCTCCTTTGCCGTGCGCTCTTCCGCTACCGCGGAAGATATGCCGGATGCCTCTTTCGCCGGACAGCAGGAAACCTTCCTCAACGTCCAGGGTTACGAGGCGGTACTGGTGGCGGTGAAGCATGTGTTTGCTTCCCTGTTCAACGACCGCGCCATCTCCTATCGCGTGCATCAGGGCTATGACCACCGCGGCGTCGCGCTCTCCGCAGGCGTACAGCGCATGGTGCGCTCCGACGTGGGCTCTTCCGGCGTGATGTTCTCTATCGACACGGAATCCGGCTTCGACCAGGTGGTGTTTATCACCTCCGCGTGGGGTCTGGGCGAGATGGTGGTGCAGGGGGCGGTGAACCCTGACGAATTCTACGTGCACAAGCCTACGCTGGCGGCTAACCGTCCGGCAGTGGTTCGCCGCACCATGGGCTCGAAAAAAATCCGCATGATCTATGCCCCGACGCAAGAGCATGGCAAGCAGGTCACCATTGAAGATGTGCCGCAGGAGCAGCGGGATCGCTTCTCGCTCACCGACGCCGAAGTGGAAGAGCTGGCAAAGCAGGCGGTGCAGATTGAAAAACACTATGGCCGTCCGATGGACATTGAGTGGGCCAAAGACGGACACACCGGCAAGCTGTTTATCGTGCAGGCGCGTCCGGAAACCGTCCGTTCGCGCGGTCAGGTCATGGAGCGCTACACCCTGCACGCGCAGGGCAAAATTGTCGCGGAAGGCCGCGCAATCGGCCACCGCATCGGTGCCGGTCCGGTGAAAGTGATCCACGACATCAGCGAGATGAATCGCATTCAGCCTGGCGACGTGCTGGTGACCGACATGACCGACCCGGACTGGGAGCCGATCATGAAGAAAGCGGCTGCTATCGTCACCAACCGCGGTGGCCGTACCTGCCACGCGGCTATTATCGCCCGTGAGCTGGGGATCCCGGCGGTGGTCGGCTGCGGTGACGCGACCGAACGCATGAAGGACGACCAGAACGTGACGGTCTCCTGTGCCGAAGGCGATACCGGTTACGTGTATGCCGATATCCTCGACTTCAGCGTGAAGAGCTCCAGCGTGGATACCATGCCGGACCTGCCGCTGAAAATCATGATGAACGTCGGTAACCCGGATCGCGCGTTTGACTTCGCCTGCCTGCCGAACGAAGGCGTGGGCCTGGCGCGTCTGGAATTCATCATCAACCGCATGATCGGCGTTCACCCGCGCGCGCTGCTGGAGTTTGACGACCAGGACGCGAAGCTGCAAAACGAAATCCGCGAGATGATGAAGGGTTACGACTCGCCGAGAGAGTTCTATGTCGGCCGCCTGACGGAAGGCATCGCCACGCTCGGCGCGGCCTTCTACCCGAAACGCGTGATCGTGCGTCTGTCGGACTTTAAGTCCAACGAATATGCCAACCTGGTGGGCGGCGAACGCTACGAGCCGGAAGAAGAGAACCCGATGCTGGGCTTCCGCGGCGCCGGACGCTACGTGTCGGAAAGCTTCCGCGACTGCTTCGCGCTGGAGTGCGAAGCGGTAAAACGCGTGCGCAACGACATGGGGCTGACCAACGTGGAAATCATGATCCCGTTCGTCCGTACCGTGGATCAGGCGGAAGCGGTGGTGGATGAGCTGGCGCGTCAGGGGCTGAAGCGCGGCGAGAACGGGCTGAAGATCATCATGATGTGTGAAATTCCGTCCAACGCCCTGCTGGCCGAGCAGTTCCTGGAGCACTTCGACGGCTTCTCCATTGGTTCGAATGATATGACGCAGCTGGCGCTCGGCCTGGACCGCGACTCCGGCGTTGTCTCTGAGCTGTTTGATGAGCGTAACGAGGCGGTGAAAGCGCTGCTCTCCATGGCCATCCGTGCGGCGAAGAAACAGGGTAAATATGTCGGGATCTGCGGGCAGGGTCCTTCTGACCATGAAGACTTTGCGGCCTGGCTGATGGATGAGGGGATTGATAGCCTCTCCCTGAACCCGGACACCGTGGTGCAAACCTGGCTGAGCCTGGCAGAGCTGAACAAGTAAAACCTGCATAATCTGAAAAAGGCGAGGAGATCTGTCCTCGCCTTTTTTATTTTCCTGCGAATATGCTCACCATCACAAATAAAGCAAAAAACCAAATATCATAATTTATCTGTTAATTTAGACAATTGTTAGTGGGCAGGGCGTTGCTAATACTTGAGCCTTACCGCGTACATCCGTCGGGATGATGCGCGACTGGTTGAAATACGTTTTAACCTGATAAAAAGGCAAATAACAATGACAATCTCCTCTGTATTACGTACCAAAGATAAAATAGGTTATGGCCTCGGTGATATGGCCAGCGCGCTGGTCTGGCAAACGGCAACGTTATTTCTCGCGTATTTCTATACGGACGTATTCGGTTTGCCGGCGGCCATTATGGGCACCATGTTTTTAGTGGTGCGCGTGATCGATGCGTTTGTCGATCCGTGCATTGGCGCGCTGGTGGACCGCACTCAGACCCGCCACGGTCGTTTTCGTCCCTGGCTGCTCTGGTTTGCCATTCCGTTTGGCGTGAGCTGCCTGATTACCTTCTACGTACCGGATGCCGGGCAGACGGCGAAAATTGTCTATGCCTGCGTAACCTATGCCATCCTGAGCCTGATCTACTCCGCGATTAACGTTCCATACTGCGCCATGCCCGGCGCGCTGACGCTCGACCCGCGCGAGCGCCACTCGCTGCAATCCTGGCGCTTTGGCCTGTCGTTTATCGGCGGGTTGATTGTAACGGTCATCGCGCTGCCGCTGGTCTCATTATTAGGTCAGGGGAATGTGCAAAAAGGTTATTTCTATGCCATGAGCCTGATGGGGCTGCTGGGTATTATTTTATTCTTCTGCTGCTTCTTTATGACCCGGGAGCGTTACTCGCCACGCAATGACACCTCCGGCTCGATGCTGACGGATTTAAAACTGCTGGCCGCCAACAGCCAGTGGCGAATTGTTTTTCTGTTTAATATTTTACTGTTAACCGCCGTCGTGACGCGTGGCTCTGCGACCATGTATTACGTTAACTATGTTCTGTTACGTCCTGAACTGGTCTTTGCCTTTATTGTTTCCGGCATGGTGGCATCCTTAAGCGGCGCATTATTATCTGAACGCCTGCTGGGGAAATTTGATCGCGTACGTGCCTATCAGTGGACCATTATTTCTTTCGTTATTTTTGGCGCGTTGATTTTCTTCATTCCTCCTTCGCAGGTGTGGCTGATATTCGGTCTGAATATTGTGTTTAGTTTTATTCAGAACCTGACCACGCCGCTGCAATGGACCATGTTCTCCGATGTGGTGGACTACGAAGAACACCGCAGCGGCCGCCGTCTGGACGGGCTGGTCTTTTCTACCGCCCTGTTTGCCATCAAGTTTGGGTTGGCGCTGGGTGGGGCGGTAGTCGGTTGGGTGCTGGGCATGGTGGATTACGCGCCCGGACAGGCAAACCAGGCGCCTCACGTCCTCGCAACCATCAATGCCCTGTTCACCCTGATCCCCTGCGCGCTGTTCCTCTGCATGGTGGCGCTCCTTGCTATCTACAAACTCAACAGCCGACTGGTGGATTCCATTGCCCGTGAGCTGGCCAGCAAGCGAGAAATTCGAAACGATGCGGGGCAGCTCAGCCCGGTAACCCAATCCGCACTACAGGAGTAAACCATGACTGCGATCTACAAGGACGCGGGACGTCCCGTACACGAGCGTGTCGCCGATTTACTGGCGCGTATGACGCCGGAAGAGAAATTTGCCCAGATGCACGCGTACTGGCTGATCCTCGATGAACACGGCAACCACCGCGAACGCAGCGATTTGAGCGATGAGTTCGCTGGCGTGAGCGAACAGGCGTCCCTCAGCGAAAGGCTGAAGCTGGGCGTCGGGCAGATCACCCGTCCGCTCGGCACGCACATTGTTGATGCAAAAACCGGCGTGCGTGCCGCTAACAGCCTGCAACGTATGATGATGGAGGAGACCCGGCTCGGCATTCCGGCGCTGTTTCATGAGGAGTGTCTGGTGGGGCTGCTGTGCAAAGATGCAACCCTGTTCCCGTCGTCGCTGAACTACGGTTCCACCTGGGACCCGGCGCTGGTGCAGCGCGCGGCGGAGCAGATTGGCAACGAGGCCCGGTCTGTCGGGTGCCAGCAGGGGCTGGCCCCGGTGCTGGATGTCTCGCGCGATGTGCGCTGGGGACGGACGGAAGAGACCTTTGGGGAAGATCCGTGGCTGGTAGGGGTGATGGCGACGGCGTACGTGAAGGGGTTGCAGGGCGATAAGCGCGATCTGCTGGCGACCCTGAAACATTACGTGGGGCACTCCTTCAGCGAAGGGGCGCGCAATCATGCGCCGGTCCATCTGGGTTTCAGCGAGCTAAACGATACCTTCCTGCTACCGTTTGAGATGGCGGTGAAGCTGGCCAACGCTGGTTCGGTGATGCCAGCCTATCATGACATCGATAATCAGCCAGGGCACAGCGACCATTTCTTGCTCACCACCGTGCTGCGTGATCAGTGGGGCTTCGACGGCATTATTGTCGCGGATTACGGCGGCGTCAGCCTGCTGCACCAGCACCACGGGATTTCTCACGATCCAGCAGAATCGGCGGCGCTGGCGTTTAACGCCGGGCTGGACGTGGAATTGCCGAAGGATGACTGCGCCCGTCATCTGGCGGAAGCGGTAGAGCGTGGGCTTATCTCAATGGCGAAAGTGGATGAGATTGTGGCGCGCGTGCTAAGTGAAAAATTCCGTCTCGGGCTGTTTGAAAAACCGTACGCCGACGAAAAAGGTATCGATTTGCAGAATGAGGCGACCCGGCAGGTGGCGCGCGAGGTGGCAACAAAATCGATCACGCTGCTGGAAAATAACGGCATTTTGCCCCTCGGCGGAAAACCCCGTGTAGCGGTAGTGGGGCCGACGGCGGACGATCCGCTGGCGTTGCTGAGCGGCTACAGCTTCCCGGTTCACCTGATCATCAGCGATATGGTTGAAGAGACCTCGCAGGTGACAACCCCGCGCGCGGCGCTGGAACAGTACCTTGGTGCATCGCAGATACGTTACGCCAAAGGGTGCCACATTATCGAAAAACGGATGGCGGGTGCGCCGGTGTTCCCGGGCGACAGCGGCGGTAAACCGATGCAGCAATCGCCGGTTTCACAACGCACGGATTTGATCCCCGAAGCCGTGAGCGCGGCAAAAGAGAGTGACGTGGTGGTGGCCTGCGTGGGCGACCTCGCCGGGCTATTCCAGAGCGGCACCGTGGGGGAAGGATCGGATACCGATTCGCTGAATCTGCCGGGCGTGCAGCAACAGCTGCTTGAGGAGCTGGTGGCAACCGGCAAGCCGGTAATTGTCGTCATGACGGGCGGGCGTCCTTATAACCTTCAGGGGCTGGAAGAGAAGGTGGCCGCGCTGATGATGGCCTGGGCGCCGGGGCAGGAAGGGGGCTGGGCGATTGCCGATATCTTAACCGGCCGCGCGGAGCCGCAGGGCAGGCTGGTAGTCAGCGTGCCGAAAAACGCCGGGGCGATGCCGTACTACTATAACCACAAGCTGAAAAGCGGCGGCACGCCGTTTGCGTTCCATTTCGGCGCACTTTACCCGTTCGGTTACGGTCTTGGCTGGACGCAGTTTCACTGGAGTGCGGCGCGTCTCGCTGAAAGCCACGTCCCGGTCGACGGAGAGGTGGTGTTAAGCGTCGATGTCAGCAACATCGGGGAGCGCAGCGGCAGCGAAGTAATACAGGTGTACGTGCATGACAAAGTCGCGACGCAGGTTCGTCCGCTTCAGGAGCTGAAAGCGTTTCAACGCGTTACGCTTTCACCGGGAGAAACCGCCACCCTGACCTTTACCTTGCCGGTGGAGATGTTTAATTTCACCCGCCGGGACGGGAAGCGGATTGTCGAGCCAGGTGAATTTGAGCTACAGGTTGGCGCGTCCTCGGCGGATATTCGCGAGGTGGTGAACGTGCAGGTGACCGGGGAGACGCGGGTGCTGGAGGGGGAATGGCAGATGTTGAGTAGGAGTGAAATTTGTAAAAATTAATATTCAGGACTCGCCTGGCCACAAAGGCGAGTCCTCTTTCAAGCAATCAAAAGAGGAAAATGAACTTACAAAGCACTAATAACTTAAAAAAATAGTTCGCATAAGAATAGTCTTAGCCGCCTTGCTCTGAGCCTGGAACTGATATAGCTACTCCTCACCGTCTGCTGGTTGCAGGACTGCGCCAGATAGCCTGATAGGTTTGATGAGCTATAAAAGATGAAATTTAAATGAAGATACGGACTCTGTCTGATTTAAGTTCCCTGTGCAACGGCTACATGACAACGCAATGCAGGGAAAACGAAGACCTACAGTGCATAGCGTCAGAACTCAGGATTCAATAAGTAACTGGAGAGGTTAAGTGGTTGTAGATATTTCGGTGTTATTCATTATTCTTTTAATGATTGTGTGCGCCCTGATTTATCGCCTTTCTGTCATGGAAGATAAGTTGTTAGCAATGGAGTTAAGACACGCTACGGAAGTCAACGCAGCGCGTAGAGAAGGGTATATAAACTGCATGAATCTTCATGCTCAGGTTGAAAAAAGTATAAAAGATAAAGCTAAATGATGGCGTTTTTAGGAACGCCAGTTTGGCTGTTATATCATTTACTGTGCTTGCCTTGATGTTTATCTTTTTTCTTATGGCGGGAAAATAACCCACATAACTATTATTGACAGAAGAAAAAGGTGCAGGCGCTGCTCCTGGAGTGGTCAGCCGCCTTAAACGTGGTGATGCTCATTACAACGTGAACGTGCTCGCGCTGATGAACGGGCAGAGGCTACTAATAATTCAGAGTAAAAGGAACAGCTAGCGGTACGAGAAAGATATTCAGAAGATAGTGAAATGGCATATGCTTATGACGAATGGAACTAAACAGTAAAACTCTTTCATCGCTATTCATTCGTCTGTAATGAACGGTTTTTTCGTTTAAAACACGCCAAAATCCTGTGCTCTCAGCATAAGTTAAATAAAAAAAAGCCCATCGTGGGAGATGGGCAAAGACTACACACAGCAATTCGTTGTTTCACTCAGGGGATTTCCATGCTTATAAATCAAGGTGTTGATTTATAACCGAGTCTTAATAGTAGGCATGCCAACTTTATGAGTCGATCGGATTCGTCTCAATAGTTAAAGGGAGGTAAAGATTTCTTGAAGAGAATGACGGTTTTAGGCATGAAAAGGCGGGTCTGACCAGTGCGCAGAGAATAAATAGTTTAGCAACGTTTAAGTATTCCTGCGAAGAGTGTAGGCCGGGTAAGCGTTAGCGCCACCCGGCAAAGGTTATTACTGCGCGTTCTTATCTTCCAGCTCTTCAAGTTCGCCTAAGATGAGGTCCGGATCGGTTCCGGGTGGCGGCACTTCATGCACCCAGGCAGAGAAGAGACGCCAGGTTACCGCAAGCAGCACCGGACCGATAAACAGGCCAATCATGCCGAAGGCAATCAACCCCCCGATCACCCCGGACAGGATCAGAATCAGCGGCAGATCAGCGCCCATGCGGATGAGGAGAGGACGAATCACGTTATCCATGGTGCCCACCACGCAACTCCAGACCAGCAGCACCGTGCCCCAGGTCGTGTCCCCCGTCCAGTAAAGCCAGATAATGCAGGGAACCAGCACCAGCAGCGGACCAAGCTGTGCCAGACAGGTCATCAGCATGACAACGGTGAAAATGGTGGCATAAGGTACGCCGGAAACCGCCAGCCCGATACCGCCAAGCACCGCCTGCACCAGCGCTGTGACCACCACGCCGAGCGCCACCGCGCGAACGGCCTGGGCTGCCAGCAGCACGGCCGCATCGCCGCGTTTACCTGCCAGTCGGGTGGCGAAATGGCGTACCCCCAGCGCAACCTGCTCGCCGCGCCAGTACAGCAGGGCGCTGAAGACCAGCATCAACGTACAGTGCATCATGAAGCGACCAATATGTGCAGCCTGCCCGACAAACCAGGTGGTGGTTGTGCCGATGTACGGGCGCACTTTGGCCATCAGGGCGCTACCGCCCATCTCCAGCAGGCTGTGCCAGCCGCTGTATAGTTTTGCGCCCACAACAGGAATGCTGTTCAGCCACGCGAGATCCGGCAGCGTCATGTCACCGCTGGTGACCGCGCGAATAACCGGGCCGCTGCTGTCAACCAGGCTGTTAACCAGCAGCGCAATGGGAATAATAAACAGCAGGAACAGCAGCAGCGTCATCACCAGCACGGCAAGGCCGCGGCGACCAAACAGCAGTTTCTGCAAACGTAAGAGTAAAGGCCAGGTTGCGACCACGACGGTCGCGGCCCAGGCAAATCCGAGCACGAAAGGACGAACAATCCACAGACACGCAATAATCATAATGGCTAAGAACAGCACCGACAGCAGTATCTGTGCGACATCCCTGGGCTGACGAAGATTGACCATAAACGAAACTTTCCTTAAATGAACACCAGCAAGGCTGATGGGAATATAAACCGCATCTCTCTAATCATTAGTGATTTCAGCGATTTTTGACAGGCGGATTTTGCCCGTAATTCTACGAAGCACATAAGAAAAAAATGTGATAAAACTTTCCAGACACAACGCAAACGATTTCACACTATTCTCATTAGGGTCGACAGCAATGATCCCACAGATTTCTCAGGCACCGGGCGTCGTTCAACTGGTGCTTAATTTTTTGCAGGCACTGGAGCAACAGGGTTTTACAGGTGATACCGCCACCGATTATGCCGACAGGCTGACGATGGCAACCGATAACAGTATTTACCAGCTTCTTCCCGATGCCGTCGTTTTCCCGCGCTCTACCGCCGATGTGGCCCTCATCGCCCGTCTGGCGTCGCAGGAGCGTTTCAGCTCCCTGGTCTTTACCCCGCGCGGCGGCGGGACGGGCACCAATGGGCAGGCGCTGAACCAGGGCATCATCGTTGATATGTCCCGCTATATGAATCGCATCATTGAGATCAACCCGGAAGAGGGGTGGGTGCGTGTGGAAGCGGGGGTAATCAAAGATCAGCTGAATCAGTTTTTAAAACCGTATGGCTATTTTTTTGCGCCCGAGCTTTCCACCAGTAACCGCGCAACCCTTGGCGGGATGATCAACACCGATGCCTCAGGGCAGGGCTCGCTGGTCTACGGCAAAACCTCCGATCACGTCATGGGTGTGCGGGCGGTGCTGCTGGGGGGCGATATTCTCGATACCCAGCCGTTGCCGGTCGAACTGGCTGAAACGCTGGCAAAAGAGAGCACCACCAGCGGACGGATTTATCGCACCGTGCTGGAGCGCTGCCGCGAAAATCGCGAACTGATCCTCGACAAATTCCCGAAGCTCAATCGCTTCCTGACGGGCTACGATCTGCGCCATGTCTTTAATGACGATCTGAGCCAGTTCGATCTTACCCGCGTACTGACCGGGTCAGAAGGGACGCTGGCCTTTATCACCGAAGCGCGTCTGGATATCACCCCGCTGCCGAAGGTGCGCCGTCTGGTGAACGTCAAATACAACTCCTTTGACTCCGCGCTGCGTAATGCCCCGTTTATGGTGGAGGCGCGGGCGCTGTCGGTGGAAACCGTTGATTCAAAAGTCCTGAACCTGGCCCGGGAAGATATTGTCTGGCATTCGGTGAGCGAACTGATTACCGACGTGCCGGATAAAGAGATGCTCGGTCTGAACATCGTCGAGTTCGCCGGCGATGACGCAGAGCTGATTGAGAGCCAGGTGAGCACGCTCTGCCAGCGTCTGGATGAGCTGATTGCACAGGGGGAAGGCGGCGTCATTGGCTGGCAGCTGTGTAACGACCTCTCCGGCATCGAGCGAATCTACGCGATGCGTAAAAAGGCGGTGGGGCTGCTCGGTAACGCGAAAGGGGCGGCGAAGCCGATTCCATTTGCGGAAGATACCTGCGTGCCGCCGGAGCATCTGGCGGATTATATTGTGGAGTTTCGTGCGCTGCTCGACAGCCATGGTCTGAGCTATGGCATGTTCGGGCACGTTGACGCGGGTGTGCTACACGTGCGCCCGGCGCTGGACATGTGCGATCCGCAGCAGGAGATCCTGATGAAGGAGATCTCCGACGAGGTCGTGGCCCTTACGGCCAAATATGGCGGTTTGTTATGGGGAGAGCATGGCAAAGGATTCCGCGCCGAGTACAGCCCGGCGTTTTTTGGTGAACAACTCTACGCCGAGCTGCGTAAGGTGAAAGCCGCTTTTGATCCTGATAACCGTCTTAACCCGGGTAAAATCTGCCCGCCAGAGGGCGTTGATGCGCCGATGTTGCAGGTAGACGCCGTCAAGCGCGGCACCTATGACCGACAAATTCCGATTGCGGTTCGCGCTTCCTGGCGCGGCGCGATGGAGTGCAACGGCAACGGGCTGTGCTTCAACTTCGATGTGAAAAGCCCGATGTGTCCGTCGATGAAAATCACCAGCAACCGCATCCACTCCCCAAAAGGACGTGCGACGCTGGTGCGCGAATGGCTGCGCCTGCTGGCCGACCGCGGCATTGACCCGCTCAAGCTGGAACAGGAGCTGCCGGAAAAACGCGCCAGCCTGCGCGGGCTCATCGAACGGACCCGCAACAGCTGGCATGCGAATAAAGGCGAATACGATTTCTCGCATGAGGTGAAAGAGGCGATGTCCGGCTGCCTGGCGTGCAAGGCGTGTTCAACCCAGTGCCCGATTAAAATTGACGTGCCGGAATTCCGTTCCCGCTTCCTCCAGCTGTACCACACGCGTTATCTGCGCCCGATGCGCGATCATCTGGTGGCAACGGTGGAGAGTTACGCGCCGCTAATGGCTCGTGCGCCAAAAACCTTTAACTTCTTTATCAATCAGCCGCTGGTGCGCAAACTGTCTGAAAAACATATCGGCATGGTGGATCTGCCGCTGCTGTCGGTGCCATCGCTCCAGCGTCGGCTGGTGGGGCACCGCTCGGCGAACATGACCCTGGAACAACTGGAAGCATTAAGCCCTGAGCAGAAAGCGAAGGTGGTGCTGGTGGTGCAGGATCCGTTTACCAGCTATTACGATGCGCAGGTGGTGGCTGATTTTGTCCGTCTGGCAGAGAAAATTGGCTACCAGCCGGTGGTACTGCCGTTCTCGCCGAACGGCAAGGCGCAGCACATTAAAGGTTTCCTGACCCGCTTCGCGAAAACCGCGCAGAAAACTTCAGATTTCCTGAATCGCGTGGCGCAGCTCGATATGCCAATGGTGGGCGTCGATCCGGCGCTGGTGCTCTGTTACCGGGATGAATATAAGCAGACGCTCGGCGATAAGCGTGGTGATTTTCAGGTCTTACTGGTGCATGAGTGGCTGCCTGCGGTGCTGAAGCAAACGGCCCCTCAGGAGGTCAGCGGAGAATCCTGGTACCTGTTTGGGCACTGTACCGAAGTGACCGCGCTGCCGACGGCGCCTGCCCAATGGGCTTCTATCTTCGCGCGCTTTGGCGCGAAGCTGGAAAGCGTCAGCGTGGGCTGCTGCGGTATGGCCGGAACCTACGGTCATGAAGTCAAAAACCACGCTAACTCGCTCGGCATTTACGAGCTGTCGTGGCACCAGGCAATGCAGCGCCTGCCGCGTAACCGCTGTCTGGCGACGGGCTACTCCTGCCGCAGCCAGGTGAAACGGGTGGAAGGTAACGGCGTTCGCCATCCCTTGCAGGCTTTACTGGAGATTATCGGATGATCTGGAAACGTGCGGTCACTCTGCAGGCCTTAAATGCCATGGGTGCGGAAAACATGGTCGGTTTGCTGGATATCCAGTTTACGCGCATTGGCGATACCGAACTTGAAGCGACGATGCCAGTAGACAGCCGTACTCATCAACCGTTTGGCCTGCTGCACGGCGGCGCGTCCGTCGTGCTGGCCGAAACGCTGGGGTCGGTCGCAGGTTACCTGTGTACGGAAGGGGAGCAGAAGGTGGTCGGGCTGGAGGTCAATGCCAACCACATCCGCTCCGTTCGCAGCGGGCGCGTGCGCGGTGTTTGCCGCGCACTGCACGCCGGAAGTCGTCATCAGGTGTGGCAGATTGATATTCTGGACGAGCAGGATCGCCTGTGTTGTTCATCCAGACTGACGACGGCCGTTGTGTAAAGTTTCCGAATGTCTTGCTTTTGGTCAAAAATTAGCCGCCTGATTGTGATATACTGGTCACGTTTTGAACATAAGCGAGGACATCATGGATACTGAAATAACCCCAACACAGCTGGCAATTGAATATTTACGTCGCGATAAAAGCAATCTGTCTCCGGCGCAGTACCTGAAAAAGCTGAAACAACTTGAGCTGGAATTTACGGATTTGCTGGCGCTCTCTTCAAACGAGCTGAAAGAAGAGATCTACTTTGCCTGGCGGTTGGGCGTTCACGTCCATTGAGCAGTGAAGAAAAGGCCGCCCGTGCGGCCTTTTTTGTGTCTGAAACTCAGTATTTGGCAGGCAGTTTGTTAATTTTAATGAGCCGGCCTTCTTCCATTTCGATGAACCCGCCCGTTTTCAGGTCAGCCAGGATCCGCATTACGCCGCTGCGGGAAAGCCGGGTTTTATCCCGGATGTACCTTTCCGCCGTCACGCTGCGTCGGTAGTTGTCATCTTCCTGCATCAGCATCATGAGCTGCTGACGAATCATCTCGTAAGCCGTTGGCGCACCTTTCGGCATGACGTTGTGATAAAGGCGGTTATAGACAAACATCAGATGATTAGAAAGCAGCCCCCATAACGCCTTCTCTTTGATAACTTCTGCCGCCCGATCGGTTGCTAGCACGCCGATCAGGCATGGCGTCACCGTTTTGAGATAATCGTTAAAATATATGTCCGTCAGGTTAGCGAGGCCAAACAGGGCGGGACTGCGCGCGGTGGTAAGCATCATGTCGTCGCTTCTTCTGTATATCGCGATTGTGCCCTCGAGAATTAAATAACACATACTCTGCCCGTTAACCTGGAGATCAAGTTGCTCACCGGGATCGGTTTTATACGTGGCGCAGTGCGGCTGTAAGTGGGAAATCAGTTCCTGGGCATAGGGAGAGCCGCGATGCGATGGTTTGTCAGAAGACATAGCGTTAACCTGGAAAGAGACTGTACTTTCTATAGTGTCGCTCTTATTTTCCACCTTCTCCAGAGATAAAAACAACCTCAGTACTTGCGGGGTAAGTGATGGATCTCGATTAGCACGCCGCGCTCCATAGTGATGTATTTTCCCGTCCGCAACTCCGCCAGGATCCGCATAATGCCGCTGCGTGAAAGATAGGTGCGGCTTTTGATATAGGCTGCGGCGGTAATGCTTTGTCTTATGGCTTCCGGCTCCTGCATCAGTTCTACCAGCTGAAAGCGGATAATGTCGTAAGCCGACATCTGCGATATCTGGGCACAATGTTCGTAAACGCGCGATGCGGTATAGATCAGCAGGTTCGAGAAGGACTCCCATAAATTCTGTTGTGCGACTACGTGATTAAAACGCTCCAGCGTAACGCTAGCCACCTCTGAAGTTTCCAGCGCTCTGACGTAGAGGTGCTCAGAAGAAAACTGGCTGCTCACGCCGAGTATAAAAGGTGCGGATTCGGAATTTAAGACGATACCGTCACCTCGACGATGCAATGCCACGCTGCCATGTAACAGTAAAAAGCACTGGCGGATATCACCGGAATAATAATGGATGACTTCACCTTTAGCCATGATGCATCTTTCCGTATGCGGCAAAACATTATCGATTATTTTTTCAATGTGCTTAAGAGGCTTAGCGCCAAGCACTGTTGTTATTTCATTGCCTGAAACGGGCGCAATACGGGTGTTCATAAGAGGCCTCATACACTGATGCGATCATTTTTTGATCGACATAAAGAATTATCTTAAAAAACAGTTGGTCAGGGAATATTTTCGTCGAGTCTAATTATAGACTTGCCTATTAATGAGTGTTAATTAGTTGAATTTGAAACATTTTTGACTTAGGTCTAAAAGTAGACCGGGGACTTTATTGTTAAGATATTTCCAAAGTAATTTGTTTTGTTTTTGTTAAAAGAGAGTCTACAGCTAGACCCTAAAATCGATTGTGCGTAGAAAAAGAGTTGTATAAATTTTGATTCGTCGAAAGGGGTTTTATTTCTGCAACTGAATATCGGTAATAAATAAAGTAATACAGGAA
>NZ_JADDTS010000053.1:0-8390 GCF_015159675.1 Enterobacter cloacae complex sp. S2 | reverse complement strand
TTCTCTGCTGACCCGGCGGCTTGCGTGCCGTTGTTCCGTGTCAGTGGAGGCGCATTATAGGGAGTTCTTCTGAAGTGACAAGAGGTAATTTAAAAAAAGTTTCTGACCGTGTTTTTTTTCACCAAAAGCGATGAGATCAAGCTACAAATTGTTCTAATTGATGTATCTGCAACCACAATCACACCTGAGATGGCATAATTAGCCGCATCAATATTTAAGGAATAAAAGCGATGCCATTAAGCGCACAACAGCTGGCAGCTCAAAAAAACCTGTCCTATGTGCTGGCAGAAAAGCTGGCTCAGCTGATCTTAGCGGGTAAATATGCCCCAGGTAGCATCCTGCCCAGCGAGATGGAGCTGGGGGATCAGTTTGGTGTAAGCCGTACCGCCGTTCGCGAAGCGGTAAAAACATTAACGGCGAAAGGGATGGTGCTTCCACGCCCGCGCATTGGCACCCGCGTTATGCCTCAGGGGAACTGGAACTTTCTCGATCAGGAGTTACTCACCTGGTGGATGACCGAAGATAACTTTAATCAGGTCGTCGATCACTTTCTGGTCATGCGCAGCAGTCTTGAGCCTCAGGCCTGTCTGCTTGCCGCCACGCTCGGCACAGCAGAGCAAAAAGCGCAGCTCAATACTTTTATGGAAGAGATGGTGGATCTGAAAAAGCACTTTAACCGCGAGCGCTGGATAGAGGTCGATATGGCCTGGCATGAACATATCTATAATATGAGCGGAAATCCTTTCCTGACCTCCTTTGCTTCTTTATTCCATTCTGTGTACCACACTTACTTTGCCTCTATCACACAGGATGAGGTGGTGAAGCTGGATCTGCATCAGGCGATAGTCGATGCCATTCAGGAAAGCGACGGGCAGCGAGCCCTGAGTGCGTGCCAGGCGTTGCTGGCCGCGCCAACCCACCAGCAGGTAAATAAATGACAGAGAAAAAAGCACGCAGTATGGCCGGATTGCCGTGGATTGCAGCCATGGCGTTCTTTATGCAGGCACTGGATGCCACTATCCTCAATACCGCCCTTCCCGCAATAGCCCAAAGCCTTAACCGCTCCCCACTGGCGATGCAATCCGCCATCATCAGTTATACCCTGACGGTGGCGATGCTCATTCCGGTCAGCGGCTGGCTGGCCGATCGTTTCGGCACGCGCAAAGTGTTTATGCTGGCGGTGACGCTGTTCACCCTCGGTTCTCTGGCTTGCGCCCTCTCTACCTCTCTGACGGAACTGGTTATCTTCCGCGTTCTACAGGGGATAGGCGGCGCGATGATGATGCCCGTCGCGCGTCTGGCGTTATTGCGCGCCTATCCGCGCAGCGAACTGCTCCCGGTGCTCAACTTTGTGACTATGCCGGGGCTGGTCGGCCCGATACTTGGCCCGGTTCTCGGCGGCGTACTGGTGACCTGGGCAAGCTGGCACTGGATCTTCCTGATTAATATTCCGATTGGTGTGGCAGGGCTAATCTATGCCCGCAAATATATGCCGAACTTCACCACACCACGACGCAGCTTTGATATGGGCGGCTTCTTCCTGTTTGGCCTGAGCCTGGTCCTGTTCTCCAGCGGGATGGAGCTGTTTGGCGAGAAAATCGTAGCGACGTGGCTGGCGCTGGCCATCATTCTTAGCGGTATTCTGCTGTTCCTTCTATATATCCGTCATGCGCGTCGCCATCCGACACCGCTTATCTCTTTATCTCTGTTTAACACCCGAACGTTTTCCGTCGGGATCGCGGGCAATATTGCCTCGCGTCTGGGCACGGGCTGCGTACCGTTCCTGATGCCGCTGATGCTCCAGGTCGGTTTCGGCTATCCGGCCCTGATTGCTGGCTGCATGATGGCCCCCACAGCGATGGGCTCAATTCTGGCAAAATCGACGGTCACGCAGGTGCTGCGCTGGTTTGGCTATCGTAAGACGCTGGTTGGCGTGACGATCTTTATTGGATTGATGATTGCGCAGTTCTCCCTGCAATCTGCGGCGTTACCCATCTGGATGCTGATCCTGCCGCTGTTTGTGCTGGGTATGGCCATGTCGACGCAGTTTACGTCGATGAACACCATCACCCTTGGGGACCTCACCGACGAGAATGCCAGCAGCGGCAACAGCGTACTGGCGGTCACTCAACAGCTGTCGATCAGCCTCGGGGTTGCCGTGAGCGCGGCGGTACTGCGGTTTTATGAAGGGTTTGACGGTACAAATACCGTTGAGCAGTTCCACTATACCTTTATCACCATGGGCGCGCTTACCGTGGTATCGGCGGTGGTCTTTATGTTGTTAAAACCAAAAGACGGCCGGAACCTGATTAAAGAGCGTCATAAAGATAAGGCTAAACCGAACCGCGTTCCATCAGAACAGGAGTAAGCTGCAAACGTTGCTGTTGCAGCGTGGGCTGAGCCATGCGGTGGATCAACACATCGATGGCCAGCTCACCCAGTTCATCCTTCGGCTGATGAATGGTGGTCAGCGGCGGCGTCATGTAGCGCGCCAGTTCGATATCATCATAACCGACGATCGCCATGTCGTCCGGAACACGTAATCCCGCCTGATACAGCGCCTGATAAGCTCCGAATGCCATCGCATCGTTACCGATAAACACCGCCTGCGGGCGCGACTCTTGCGCCAGCAGTTTCTGCATTGCTTCAAATCCACCATTAAATTCGAAATCGCCGGTGATGCGATAGCCATCAGGAATGGCAAGCCCCGCCCGTTCCATGGCCGAAAGATAGCCTTCCAGACGCAAGCGCGCCGGGGTTTTATCCAGCGGGCCGGTAATACAGGCGATGCGGGTATGGCCTTTATCTATCAGATGCTGGGTCGCCATATCGCCACCCAGCAGCGAGTTATCCTGGATCAGATCGCTGGTGCCATCGAACGGCGCCCAGTCCATCATGACCGTAGGAATAGAAGGGTAGCGCTGAATGATCTCTTTCGAGGGTTGATGCGTTTCGGTACAGAGCAGCAGCAGCCCGTCGACGCGTTTTTGCATCAGCGTCTCCAGGTTTCGGTTCATGCGCTGCTCATCGCCTTCGGTATTGCACAGCACCAGGCTGTAGCCGCGCTCGAAGCAGCTGCGCTCCACGCCGCGCACCAGTTCAGAATAAAAAGGGTTGGTACTGGCGGTGATCAGCATGCCGATGGTGCGCGTCTGGTTAAGCTTCAGGCTGCGGGCCAGCGCAGACGGCGCATAGTTGAGTTCTTTAATTGCAGCGTCAACTTTCTCCCGAATCGCCTCGCTGACGAAGCGATCCTTATTGATAACGTGGGAGACAGTCGAGGTAGAAACGCCCGCCATACGGGCGACATCTTTCATTGTGGCCAAGCGTTACCCCTGCTGACTTAAGAATTCATCAATCTCTTTACGCCATGGAACAGAAGGCTGAGCGCCTTTACGCGTCACCGCAATCGCAGCGGCGGCATGCGCGAAGCGAATCGCGTCATCCATTGCTTTTCCTTCCAGCAGCGCCGTTACCAGCGCACCGTTGAAGGTGTCTCCTGCGGCGATGGTATCAATGGCTTTGACCTTAAAGCCCGGCACGCGACGGCCTTCGCCATTGACGCTTGCCCACACCCCACGGCTGCCGAGGGTGATGATCACGGTGCCGATGCCTTTATCATGCAGCGCAAGCGCGGCACGCGCGGCATCGTCATCATTTTCGACACGGATACCCGTCAGCTTTTCCGCTTCGGTTTCGTTCGGGGTGATGATATCCACCAGCGCCAGCAGCTCGTCTGATAATACACGGGCAGGCGCCGGGTTAAGTACGACAGACGTATGATTTTCATGCGCAATTTTCGCAGCGGCCAGCACGCTTTCAACCGGTGACTCTAGCTGCATCAGCAGAGCTTCCGCTCCGGCGATGATCCCACGCTGCGCTTCGACGCGTTCAGTCGTTAACGCGGCATTAGCCCCCGCATGAATACCGATGACATTCTCACCTTCCGCATTGACGAAAATCAGCGCCACGCCGGTAGATTCCCCTGCAACCACGCTGACGGGTGCGATGTCGATGTTGTCGCTTGCCAGCTGTTTGCGTACGCGCTCGCCGGTATCGTCATCACCCGTACAGGCGATAAACGCGATATTTGCCCCGCTGCGTCCGGCGGCAACTGCCTGGTTTGCACCCTTACCGCCGAACGCGACCTGATACTGATTGCCGGTGACGGTTTCGCCCGGAGTGGGGAACGTTTCAAGGTTAAGAATGTGATCGGCATTGATACTGCCAAGGACGACGAGGTTGCCTGCGGTTTTCATGTATTGAGGTGTCCATCTGAGAGCGCCACCGGTATTACCCGGTGGCGTATGCCACACTTTTCTTTTATTTGGTGTCCCTCAGGCAGCCAGCGACTGCCTGAATCGCCTTTACTGCTTAATGACCAGTTTCAGGTCAACAGGATATTTGGCCTGAACTTTTTCGCCCTTCAGCACTTTATCGGCAGTTTGCACGCCAGTCGCGCCAATCTGCTCAGGCAGCTGAGCAATGGTCGCAGCCAGTTTGCCATCATTTACTGCTTTTTCACCATCCGGCGTGCCGTCAAATCCGACAACCATCACATCTGATTTACCCGCAGTCTGGAGCGCACGCAGCGCACCGAGCGCCATTTCGTCGTTCTGTGCGAATACCGCCTGCACATCAGGATGCGCGGTCAGCAGGTTCTGCATGACGTTCAGACCCTTTGTACGGTCGAAGTCTGCCGGCTGGCTCGCCAGCACGTTAAATTTGTGCGCCGCTACAGCCTGCTGGAAACCTTCACCACGTTCACGGGCCGCGGAAGTCCCGGCGATACCCTGCAACTCGATCACTTTCGCGCCTTCACCTGCTTTCTTCGCGATGTAGTCACCGGCGATTTTGCCGCCCAGTACGTTATCAGACGCAATATGGCTAACAACGTCGCCTTTGGTCGCCTGACGGTCCAGGGTGATTACCGGGATCTTCGCCTGGTTTGCCATCTTCACGGCGTTACCGACCGCGTCGGAATCGGTTGGGTTGATCAGCAGGATTTTGGTACCACGAACGGTTAAGTCCTGAACGTTAGCCAGCTCTTTCGCCGGGTTGTTCTGAGAATCCAGCACCACCAGGTTGTAACCCAGTTTGTCTGCTTCTTTCTGCGCGCCATCCTTCAGGGAGACGAAGAACGGGTTGTTCAGGGTAGAGACAACCAGCGCGATGGTATCTTTCGCCATGGCGTTAGCACTTACGGTTGCGCTCAGCGCGACAGCAGAAACCAGGGTAGCCAGTTTTTTCATGTTCATATCTAAGATGTCCTGTAGTGTCGTCAGTTACTGTTTTTTGTTGTCTACCAGTACCGCCAGCAAAATCACCACTGCCTTAACGATCATCTGGTAATAGGAGGAAACACCTAACAAATTCAAGCCATTATTCAGGAAACCGAGGATCAGTGCGCCGATCAATGTCCCAACAATGCGACCTTTACCGCCCGCAAGGCTCGTACCACCCAGAACCACTGCCGCGATGGCATCCAGCTCATAGCCCGTACCCGCCGTTGGCTGCGCGGAAGAGAGGCGCGCCACTTCGATGATGCCCGCCAGAGATGCCAGCAGACCGCACAGGGAGTAAACGATAATTTTAACTTTGTTGACGCTAATACCGGACAGACGCGTTGCCGATTCGTTACCGCCCAGCGCATAAATATAACGACCCAGACGGGTATGATGCAGCATGTACCACGCCGCCAGGAAGACGATAGCCATGATCCAGACTGGCGTCGGGATACCCAGCGGGCGTCCGATACCAAACCAGCCAAACAGATCGGCGTTTTCGGTAAAGCCGGTATTCACCGGGCTACCGTTGGTGTACACCATGGTGACGCCGCGCAGCAGCAGCATCATCACCAGCGTGGCAATAAACGCCTGTACGCGGCCTTTTGCCACAATCACGCCGGTTACCGCGCCAATTGCCGCGCCTGCCGCCAGCGCAGCAGCAACGGCTACCAGCGCGTTGACCTCAATACCGACAATCGACGCGGCAATCGCGCCGGTGAGCGCCAGCAGGGAACCGACGGACAGATCGATACCCGAGGTCAAAATCACCAGCGTCATCCCCACCGCCATAATGGCGTTGACGGAGGTCTGCTGAAGAATATTGAACAGGTTATTAACGGTAAAAAAGTTCGGGCTCATGGTCGAGACAATCGCGATCAGCACCAGCAGGGCAATCAGCGATTTTTGTTCCATCAGCCATGCCTTTGTGAAATAGCGGCGACCAGAAACAGCCTGGGTAGTCATCTTCTTACTCCTGATTCACGCGATTAAGCTTGCCCACAGCGGCAGCCATCAGAACTTCCTGGGTGGCCTGCTCGCGAGTGAATTCACCACCGAGATGCCCTTCATGCATGACGATAATGCGATCGCTCATGCCTAATACTTCTGGCATCTCGGAAGAGACCAGAATGATGCTCAGACCGTCGGCCTTGAACTGGTTAATCAGCTGATAGATCTCTTTTTTCGCGCCCACGTCAACGCCGCGAGTTGGCTCATCGAGGATCAGTACTTTCGGGCGAGTCATCAACCCGCGGGCAATCGCCACTTTCTGCTGATTACCGCCGGACAACAGGCCAATCGCCTGCTCCATCGATGGGGTTTTAACGTTAAAGAGACGGATAAAATCGCTGACCGCCTGCTGCTCATCTTTGTGTTTCAGGCTGCCGCCGCTGCGGCTGAAATAGCGTAGCGCGGTCAGGGACATGTTCTCTTTTACCGACATGCCCAGCACTAAGCCGTCACGCTTACGGTCTTCGGAGATATAGACAATGCCGTTCGCCAGGCCATCCTGCGGCGAGCGGGTGACCACCTCATGGCCGTCAAGGGTAACGTAGCCGCTGGTGCGCGGCAGTGCGCCATAGAGCACTTTCATCAGTTCGGTACGTCCCGCGCCCATCAGGCCCGCGACGCCAAGGATCTCGCCCTTGCGCAGGGTAAAGGAGACGTCATCCACACCCGGCCCGCAGAGGTTATCCACCTTCAGGCGGATCTCTCCTGGCGCTTTGTCCAGACGCGGATACTGGTCTTCGAGCTTACGTCCCACCATCATTTCAATCAGCGAATCTTCGGTCAGCGTGGCCACTTCACGCTCGGCAATGAACTGCCCGTCGCGGAAGACGGTGACGTCGTCGCAGATCTCGAAAATTTCTTTCATGCGGTGAGAGATATAGACAATGCCGCGCCCCTGGGATTTCAACTCACGGATCACGCGGAACAGGGATTCGGTTTCGGTATCGGTCAGGGCGTCGGTCGGTTCATCCATAATGATGACCTTCGACTCGAAGCTCAGCACCTTCGCGATCTCCACCATCTGCTGATCGCCGATGGAAAGGTCGCCCACCAGTCGGTCGCTCTTAAAGCGCAGATTCAGCTTCGCCAGCAGTTTGTCCGCTTCGGCATACATGGTTTTCCAGTCGATTTTGCCAAACCGGTTCACGAACTCACGGCCGAGGAAGATGTTCTCCGCAATGGTGAGCTGCGGGATCAGGTTCAGCTCCTGGTGGATGATGCCAATGCCCGCTTCCTGAGAAGATTTCGGGCCGTTGAAGGTGGTCTCTTTACCCAGCCATAAGAGCGAACCGGCATCGCGTTGGTAGATACCGGTCAGCACTTTCATCATGGTGGATTTACCGGCGCCGTTTTCGCCCACCAGCGCCATTACGCGCCCGGAATAGACGTTCAGCGCCGCGCCAGAGAGGGCTTTAACGCCCGGGAACGACTTATCGATCCCTTTGAGTTGCAGTAATGCGTCCATGATGGCCTCAGAAGGTGACGCCAGCACAGAGAATGATATTCGCATACGGGGAACACTCCCCGCTGCGAATCACCGCCTGACTGTCTGCGGTTTGTTGTTTGAACTGCTCGTGCGTTGTGTAACGAATTTCTATGGTGTTTCCCTGGTGCTGTTGCAGTTGCTCAATGTGGCTGAGCAACGTTTCGTGGAGTTGCGGATTATGTTGTTTGATTTCCGCCGCGAGAATGGCCGCCTCAACCTGCATCTCCGCCGTCACGACTTCCAGTACCTGCATGAACGAGGGTACGCCCTGCGTTAACGCCATATCGATACGGGTTGTGCTGCGCGGAACCGGTAAGCCTGCATCGCAAACCACCAGCGTATCGGTATGCCCAAGACGGGAAATTACCGATGATATTTCTGAGTTGAGTACTGTGCCTTTCTTCATTTTTTGCTCCACTAGCGAAACGTTTCGCTAAAAACAGTGTAGCCGCAGAAGTGTTCAGAAAACCATCATGACGTAACGGATTTGTGATCGGCGTCGAAACGTTTCGCTAAGTGAAATGCAAAGGAGGTAAATGCAAAACGGTAACCGTCAGGTTACCGTTTTTTATGTTTGCGCCCTCTCCCTGTGGGCTGAGGGTTCCCCA
>NZ_JADDTS010000052.1:27506-27629 GCF_015159675.1 Enterobacter cloacae complex sp. S2 | reverse complement strand
AACACCTACTCCCTGCGCGGCGCGAAAATCCGCGACCCGCTGGCCTGGTCTAAGTACATTAACGCCGCCATTGAGCGCTGGGGCGCGGACGCGGAAGTGATTATTGCGCAGCACCACTGGCCG
>NZ_JADDTS010000052.1:27007-27438 GCF_015159675.1 Enterobacter cloacae complex sp. S2 | reverse complement strand
ATCAACGACCAGACCCTGCGTATGGCCAACAAAGGCCTGACTCGCGATGAGATCGCCGCAGAATTTAAGCTGCCGGAATCGCTCGAGAAACAGTGGGCAAGCCGCGGTTACTACGGCTCCGTTAGCCACGACGTCAAAGCCACTTACGTGTTTTATCTCGGCTGGTTCGACGGCAACCCGGCAACCCTCGACGAGCTGCCGCCTGAACAGGCTGCGAAGAAGTTCGTGCAGTACATGGGCGGCGCTGATGCCATCATGCAGAAAGCCAAAGCGGATTATAAGCAGGGTAATTACCGTTGGGTTGCTCAGGTGGTCAGCAAAGTGGTCTTTGCCGATCCTAACAACCAGGCTGCCCGTAATCTGGAAGCCGACGCGCTTGAGCAGTTAGGTTACCAGGCGGAGGCGGGCACCTGGCGTAACTTCTACCTGAC
>NZ_JADDTS010000052.1:25400-26953 GCF_015159675.1 Enterobacter cloacae complex sp. S2 | reverse complement strand
TCTTCGACTACCTGGGTGTGCACATCAATGGGGTGCGGGCCGGTAACGCGAAGGCGGTCTTCAATGTCGATCTCGGTAAGGATGGCGGAAAATACAAGCTGGAGCTGGAAAACGGCGTGCTGAACCATACCGCCAACGCGCAGGCGAAGGATGCCGACGCAACTATCGCGCTTGACCGCACCACGCTGAACAACATCATCCTTAAGAAAGAGACGCTGAAGCAGGCGATGGATAAAGGTGACGTGAAGGTGAGTGGAAACGGGGCGAAGCTGGAAGAGATGCTGAGCTACATGGACAAATTTGACTTCTGGTTCAATATCGTAACGCCATAAGTTCAGGTTTCATCCACATAATCCTGGCGCCTTAGAAATAAGGCGCCATTTTTTTATTCACGCATCGCCAGCGCGCTGGCACTTGCCGGATCGAACAGCGAAATACTCTCGATCTGATCAAGCATGATCACCTTACGGAAATCCATAGCGCTTTTTGGCTCTGAGTCGAGCGTAACCTCATGCTCGGCGTACCATTTGCTGTAGTTGTGCTCAATACACAGCTGCATGTTCTCCCCGTCGCGGTAGCCGCTCAGCATCGGGATAAGCACGATATTGGCGGTTTTTTCATACTCCAGCGTGGCGGTATGGATCATGCCAATATAAATCCGCCGCGACTTCAGCGTGACGTGCGCAAGTTCACCTTCCTCCATGCACTGATAGAGCAGTTGTTCAATCCCGCTCGATTGTGCCAGCCGCTTGTAGAGCTTTTTCCGGCCTTCGCCGTCCAGCCGCGCGCTGCCGGCCCAGTTAGAACGATAGAGACAAAACAGGATCGCAAAGGCCAGCATCACCACGACCGGAGCCTGAATCCCTAAAAAGCTCCAGTTCATAAAATCAATTTGCCAGTCGGCGTATTTTGCGGACGTGAAATGGAACGTGTTGTCGGCGGCGGAGAGGGCGAACAACAGCAGCCAGAGCAGGCCGGTGGCGATCACGCCCTGTAAAACGAAAATGCAGCCATACAGCGCCACAAGGAAATAGACATCCCAGCCGAATGAACGCTTAATTTTGAACCGGGTTGAGAGATCGCGGCTGGTGTACCAGTAGCCGCATACCATCAATACCATGAATATTGCCGTTCCCATTTCAGGCCCTCTTCAGCGCGTTGACATGGCGCAGAAAGTCCTGCCGAACCTCGTTACTTTTGTAGTTAACCGAGGCGTTTCCATCCTGATCGATGATGATGCGGTCGCCATCCTCTACGGCTTCGATAATTTCCTGGTGACTCATAACCTGCAACAAGGATTCCGGGCTGGAAAAGAGCGCCATCAGTAAATTTTTCATCGCGTGACATCCTTATGAATTAAAAGGATAAGTCTGGAAGATAAATGGCACCTTTGCCTTAAGGTTATCCCTAAAAAATAACGGCACGGCGATGAGAATCTGCTTTTGACTCAAATTGGCACCTCAGGGAAAGTTTTTAAAGCACTGAATTAAAGGAGGTATAAAAAATATATCTGCACAAACTTGGACAAATAACGCTAATTGTGTAAGTTTTAA
>NZ_JADDTS010000052.1:9271-25366 GCF_015159675.1 Enterobacter cloacae complex sp. S2 | reverse complement strand
TATGCGATTTCGCTACGTTGTTTACAGCCAGGATGTGACCCATGAGCACGTTGCCGTCCGTCATCAGTCGATTCGTTGATTATTACGCCACGCTGGATACCCAGCCACCTTCGGCTCTGGCAAAGATTTATCGCGCCGATGCCACGCTTATCGATCCCTTTGGCGAACACAGCGGGTTGTTCGCGATTCAGCGCTATTTCACTCACCTGCTGGCTAACGTCCAGCGGTGCCGCTTTACCGTCGATGCACCCTTGCAGCAGGGTGATCGCTTTGTTGTTACCTGGATGATGCACTGGTCGCACCCGCGTATTGCTCGGGGGGCAATGCGCCAGTTGCCGGGCTGCTCTGTGGTAGACATGCGCGACGATCGCATAGTTCGCCAGCGGGATTACTACGATGCCGGAGAGATGATTTACGAACATCTTCCGGTGCTCGGCTGGGCCGTACGCGGCGTGAAGCGGAGAGTGAAATCATGAAAACGGTTCTGATCACCGGCGCAAGCTCGGGCATAGGGGCCGGGCTGGCGAAATCTTTTGCCGAAGATGGCTACCGGGTGATTGCCTGCGGGCGCGATGCGCAACGTCTGGCAGCCGTGCATCAGCACAGCCCCAACATTACGGTGCGCCTGTTCGATATGACAGACAGGGACGCCTGTCGCCAGGCGCTGGCGGACTGTGCTGCCGACACGGTGATTCTTTGCGCCGGAACCTGCGAGTATCTCGATCGCGGCGAGGTGGATGCCGCGTTGGTGGCGCGGGTCATGACCACCAATTTCATGGGGCCGGTAAACTGCCTTGCGGCGTTGCAGCCGCAGCTGATATCCGGCAACCGCGTGGTGCTGGTCAGTTCAATGGCGCACTGGCTTCACTTCCCGCGAGCCGAAGCCTATGGCGCCTCTAAAGCGGCGTTAACCTGGTTTGCTGAGACGCTGCGCCTCGACTGGGAGCCGAAAGGGATCGCCGTCACGGTCGTTTCACCTGGTTTTGTCGACACGCCGCTGACCCGAAAAAATGATTTCCCGATGCCGGGCCGGGTCAGCGTGGAGGACGCCGTCCATGCCATTCGTCGCGGTCTGGCAAAAGGGAAGGATCATATCGCGTTTCCCGCCGGGTTTAGCCTGGCGCTGCGCCTGCTCTCCGGTCTGCCCGATATACTTCAGCGCGCACTGCTGCGCAGGATGGTGCGACCATGAAGATCGCGATTATCGGCAGCGGTATCGCCGGGTTAACCTGTGCCTGGCGGCTCGCCGGACATCATCAGGTCACGCTGTTTGAAGCGCAGGCCACGCCGGGCGGTCATACCGCAACGGTGGATGTCGATACGCCGCAGGGCAACTTTGCCATCGACACCGGTTTTATTGTCTACAACGACCACACCTATCCGCGCTTCATGGGGCTGCTGAGCGAACTGGGCATCAGCGGGCAAAAAACGCAGATGAGTTTTTCGGTGCATAACCCGCAGAGCGGGCTGGAGTACAACGGCCACACGCTGACGTCGCTGTTCGCCCAGCGTCGTAATCTGTTAAACCCTGCCTTCTGGACGCTGCTGAAGGAGATCGTGCGCTTTAACCGGCTGGCGAAACAGACGCTCCGGGGTGACGTCAGCGAGTCCGCCACGCTGGAGACGTTCCTGCACCAGCACCGCTTCACGCCTTTTTTTGCCCGTCACTACATTCTGCCAATGGGGGCGGCAATCTGGTCATCTTCGCTACAGGAGATGAAACGCTTCCCGCTGCCGCTCTTTTTACGCTTTTTTGAAAACCACGGTCTGCTGGACATTAACCATCGTCCGCAGTGGTACGTGGTGCCGGGCGGCTCCCGGGAGTACATCCGCGCGATGATGGACAAGCTTGGCAATCGCCTGACGCTGCACCTCAATGCGCCGGTGCAGCAGGTTATTCGCCACGATCGCGGGGTTGATATAACGCGTGAGGGCGTAACAGACAACTTTGATCAGGTGATCTTCGCCTGCCACTCCGCTCAGGCGCTGGCGATGCTCGCCAGCCCAACGCAGGCTGAACGTGAGGTGCTGGGTGATATCGGCTGGCAGCGTAACGAGGTGGTGCTTCACAGCGATCCGCGCTGGCTGCCGGTGCGCAAGCGCGCGTGGGCGAGCTGGAACTACCGCCTCAGCGAGCAGGATCGGGCCAGCGCCTGCGTCACCTACAACATGAATATCTTGCAGGGACTGCCGCCGGGTAGCCCGCTGTTTTGCGTCACCCTCAACCCGGAAACGCCGGTGGAAGAACGCTATGTGCTGCGCCGCTTTGTCTATGAGCATCCGCTTTTTAACCCGCAAAGCTGGCAAGCCCAGGCCCGACGCGGAGAAATAAACGGTCGCCAGCGGAGCTGGTTCTGCGGCGCGTACTGGTACAACGGCTTCCACGAAGATGGGGTACGCAGTGCGCTGGATGTGGTAAACGCCATTGCGGCCGGGGAGGGCAACTGAGATGAACAGCTGCCTTTACCACGGCACATTGCGCCATCGCCGTCTTTCGCCAAAAGCGCACCACTTTACCTACAGCGTCTTTATGGCCTGGCTCGATCTCGATGAGCTGGACGCGCTGCCCTCCGTCGGTGTGCGCCGTAACCGCGTTGCGCCCGCGGCATTTTATGATGCGGACTACCCGCTGGGCACGCCGCTCAAAGAGCGCGTCCTTGAGCGTCTGGAAAATCTGACCGGCGAACGCCCGGCGGGGCGGGTCATGCTTCTAACCCAACTGCGTTATTTCGGCTTTCATTTTAACCCAGTCAATTTTTACTACTGCTATGACGGGGAAGACACCCTGCGCTGGGTTCTCGCCGAAGTCCGCAACACGCCGTGGAATGAACGACACTACTACGCGGTAGCGGGGCGGGACGCCCCACCGACGGAAAAAGCGTTTCACGTCTCGCCCTTTAATCCGATGGACATGGTCTACCACTGGCGCTTCAACAGTCCGGCCAGCACGCTGCGCATGCATATCGAAAACCATCAGGAGACGAAGGTGTTTGACGCCACTCTGACGCTGCGCCGGGAGCCGCTGACGCGCGCAGCGCTGCGGTCGCTGCTGGCGCGGATCCCGTTGATGACCCTCAAAACCGTTCTCGCTATTTACTGGCAGGCGCTCAGGCTGTGGCTGAAGCGCGTGCCGCTGCATAACCATCCCCTAAGCAGGAGTGAACGCTCATGACCGATCCCGTCTTTGCGCTTGAACCCGATATCCCGCGCAACGTCCGCGTCGCGCGATGGCTGCTTTTTCGCCTGCTGAACGGGCTGCGCGGCGGCTCGCTGACGCTGCGTGAAGGCGCGCAGACATTCCAGTTCGGCGACGCCTCCACCGCGCTTCACGCTGAGGTGCAGGTACTCGCTCCGGGCGTCTACTGGCGCATTCTAACCGGGGGCAGCCTCGCCGCGGCACAAGCGTGGATAGATGGCGACTGGGAGACGGCCCACCTGACGCCGCTGCTGGAGCTGATAGCGCGCAATAGCCAGATCCTCGGGCAACTGGAAAAAGGGTTCCGCCTGCTCGGGAAACCGGTAGAGCGGCTACGGCACTGGATGCGGCGCAACTCCCGCGCGCAGGCACGGGAAAATATTGCCGCCCATTACGATTTGGGCAACGCCTTTTACGCCCATTTCCTTGATGAACAACTCCTTTACTCCAGCGCGCTGTTTACCGGGGAAGAGCAGGATCTGGCAGCGGCTCAGCAGGCAAAAATGGCCAGGCTGTGCGACCAACTGGCGCTCACCGCAAACGATCATCTGCTGGAGATTGGTACCGGCTGGGGGGCGATGGCGGAATATGCCGCCCGTCATTATGGCTGCCGGGTAACAACTACCACGCTATCGCAGGAGCAGTACCAGTGGGCCACCGCGCGGATCGCGCGGGCAGGTTTACAGGATCGCGTTGAGGTGCTGCTCTGCGACTACCGCGATCTGACCGGAGTGTACGATAAGCTGGTGTCGGTTGAGATGATTGAAGCCGTCGGCCAACGCTACCTGCCAACGTTTTTCCGCACCTGCCAGGCGCGTCTGCGTCCGGGCGGGCGGATGGCGATTCAGGCCATCACCATTCAGGATCAGCGCTATCGCGACTACAGCAAAAGCGTCGATTTTATTCAGCGCTACATCTTCCCCGGCGGCTTTTTGCCCAGCATCACCGCCATGAATGAACTGATGACCCGCCATACCGATTTTGTCGTGCGTAACCTCTTCGATATGGGGCCGGACTACGCCCGCACGCTGGCGCACTGGCGTCAGCGCTTCGTTCACGCCTGGCAGGAGATTGAAAAGCTCGGATTTGATGACCGTTTCCGTAGGATGTGGCTGTACTACCTCGGCTACTGTGAAGCCGGGTTTAACGCCCGCACCATCAGCGTGGTGCAACTGACTGCGGAACGCGTATGAAGCGCTACGGGCAGGTCTTTCTGCTGGCCATCGGGTTTGATCTCTACTGGACGCTGGTGGTGCTGTTTCGCGAGCAGGGGCTGGTCATCTGGATCGCGCTGGCGCTGATTGCCTGGCTGTTGTTACCGCCATCACACCGGGTATACGCCCTTGTGCTGGCGGCGTCGGGCGCGATGCTGGACGCCCTTTGGGCGCTGACGGGGTTGATTTCATTCACTGGCACGTCTCTGATGCCGCTATGGATGGTGGCGCTGTGGCTGATGTTTGCCACCGTCTGGACGCAACTGACCCGCACGACCACCTTGCCGGGCTGGCTGCTGACGGCGCTGGCGACCCTGGGCGGGCCGCTGGCCTACCTGTTTGGCGAGCGTCTGGGGGCCATCACGTTCCTGGAGCCGACTTTTATCGTCGTCAGCTGGATGATCCCGGGCTGGCTGGTGCTGATGCTGTTTTTCCACCTGCTGATGGGGAGACAACAATGAGACATCTGTTACTCGCGCTCGCGCTAACCGTTATGGCCTGTAACGCGCAGGCGACTGACTGGCTGAGCTGGCGCAAGGTAGGCGATGCCACCCTCACCTGGGGGCCGTTTACCGTTTATACCTCTCAGCTGCTGACGCCCGACGGCAGCTATACAGGAACAGACAGCGATAACGCGCTGATTATCACTTATGCCCGCGACATCGATGGCGACGACCTGGTCGAGGCGACCCGTGACCAGTGGCAGGCGCAGGGCATTTTGCAGCAGGAGCCGCAGAGTGAAGCCTGGCTGCGGATGCTAAAAGCGCTCTGGCCCGACGTCACGCCCGGCACGCAGCTCGCGTTTGTGGTTAATAACGGTCAGGGGCAATTCTGGTATCGCCCCACGGCTTTGCAGAAAAAATTTACGCCCCTCGGGCCGCGCCAGTCGGCAGCGTTTAGCTCGCGCTTTCTGGCGATCTGGCTCGATCCCCGCACCGCGTATCCTGAACTGCGTCAGCAGTTAATCGGAGGACCACAATGAAACGATTCCTGTTAATGGCGCTTACACTGACAATGCTGGTGGCCGGGTGCAGCACAGAAGTGACCGAGTATCGTCAGCAACAGCCACGGCTTGATATTTTCCACTACTTCCAGGGCAAAACCGAGGCGTGGGGGATGGTGCAGGACCGCAGCGGTAAGCAGATCCGCCGTTTTCACGTCGAGATCGCCGGAGATGTTATCGGCGATACGCTGACGCTGAACGAGCATTTTGTCTATGACGATGGCGAAAAGCAGCAGCGCGTCTGGCATATCCGCCGCATTGGCCACGATCGTTACGAAGGCACGGCGGGTGACATAGAAGGTGTCGCGACCGGTCAGGTTTCGGGCAACGCCCTTAACTGGCGCTACAGCATGAACGTGAAGGCGGACGGTAAAACCTGGCTGCTGCACTTTGATGACTGGATGTATTTGCAGGACAGCACCCGTCTGTTCAATAAAACCGAGATGAAGAAATTTGGCGTCACCGTCGCCACGGTGACGCTGTTCTTTACCCGCAAAGAGGGCGGTTAATCCTCTTCGGGCTGAGGTTTACTGCTTGAGTAGATGAAGAAGAGCGCGATACTCAGGCAGACGACGGCCCCGAAACGGCTCGCTGAAAACGGAATGGCTTCATTGTTCAGCCAGCCAAAGTTATCAATCAGCATGCTCATGGTCAGCTGACCCAGGATCACCGCTACCGTGGCAACGGCGGTGCCGATACGCTGCACCGCGAGCACCATAATCACTATATAGGGCACGCCGCACAGGGCGCCCAGAAGCTGCCACTTGGGCACATCCATCAGGCTGACCGCCTGTTTCGGCTCAAAAAAGAAAATGAGCAGGGCGGTTACCAGCGCGCCGACGGAAAAGGTCAGAAACGCGCTTTTGAATACCCCCACGCTGCTGCCTAATTGCCCGTTAATGGCAGCCTGAATGCTCAGCGTCGCGCCGCCAATCACCGCCAGAATAATCATAATCACTGTCATAACGTTACCCCTGCGCCACGAGAATGAGCGCGGCGATGATAAATCCCAGCGCAATAATGCGTTTTGTATCGATCCTGCGGTGCGGCGTACCCAGCAGGCCATAGTGGTCAATAATCAGGCTTTTAAAGACCTGGCCTGCCAGAATGCCGATCATCGTCATGGCAATGCCGATCGCAGGCGTGGCAATGGTGAGAATGATGACGTAAACCGGGCCGAGCACGCCGCCCAACAGATGCCATGAAGGCTGCGCAAAAAATGAGGGACTGTTGCGCGGGCTGAAAAACAGCATCAGCAGAAACGTCAGCCCCGTTCCCACGCTGAATATGCTGAACGCCGCCCACAGGTCGCCCAGCGGCCCCAGCAGCCCGGCTTCCACGGACAGCCCCATGCCACCGGCAATCACCAGTAAAATTAAAATAATGTGCATAACGCTTTTTCTCCTTTTTCCAGGCGGAGAAGATTACGTCTGAACATCATTGAGAAAAATGCCATAATACAGGAAACACCTGTGCAGGAAATGCATTAATGATGGATGCCGGACATATCAGCATTCGCGCGCTGCTGATCTTCATCGACGTTTATGAAACGCAGAATTTCTCCGTGGTGGCGAGGCGGGAAGGGATTTCTGCGTCGCAGGTCTCACGCGTGATCCACCAGCTTGAGGACGCCCTCGGGCAACAGCTTTTCTACCGCAACACGCGGGCGATTATGCCCACAGAGAGCGGGCATCTTTTTGTGCGCTATGCCCGGGCGATGGCCGGGAATATGGAGGACGCGCGACGCGAGCTGGATGAACGCGCCCGCGAGCCGTCGGGCACGCTGCGTATCAATGGCCCGGTCTTTTTCGGACAGAGGCACATCGCGCCGGGCCTGCCGGGGCTTCTGGCGCGTTACCCTCGTCTTTCCATCGAACTGACCCTCACCGACGATTTTATCGATCCGCACCGTGACGCCGCGGACGTTATCTTTCGCATCGGTGCGCTGACGGACTCCTCGTTTCACGCCCGGGTGTTCGGTCAGCAGTTCTACCATCTGGCGGCCTCGCCGGACTATCTGCAAAAACATGGCGCACCCGAGGGGCCGGACGATCTCAGCCGTCACCACTGTCTGGTTTACCGCGGCTCGTCCGGGCCTAACCGCTGGCTAATCCTGCAGCCGGGCGAGGCGTGGGTTCACTATCCCATCGTACCGCTGATGACTTCCAATAACGCGGAAACGCTCCTGATTGCGGCGCTGGGCGGCATGGGCGTTGTGCTATTCCCGGACTGGATGGTGAGCGAACGGCTCAAAAGCGGTGAGCTGGTGGCACTGCTGCCGGAAATGGAGTGTTCTATTAATACGGAGCCACTGACGATTGCGGCGATTTACCCGAACGCGCGTCATCCGCCCCTGAACGTCAGGGCGGTGATTGACTACTATATAGAGCGGTTCGGTACGCCACTGTACTGGCAAACCTGAAGGTTAGCGGGCAAGCTCGCGACGGATAATGTCAGCCCCGGCGCTTAATGCCTTCAGCTTACCGTTGGCGACCTGGCGGGAAAGGGGAGCCATGCCGCAGTTGGTGGACGGATAGAGCTTGGCTGCATCCACAAACTGCAACGCCTTGCGTAGCGTATCGGCAACCTCTTCCGGCGTTTCGATGATCTGGGTGGCAACATCAATTGCCCCGACCATCACTTTTTTACCGCGGATCAGCTCCAGCAGATCCATCGGCACGCGCGAGTTGTGGCACTCCAGCGAGATGATATCGATCTTTGAGGTCTGCAACTTAGGAAACGCCTCTTCATACTGGCGCCACTCGGAGCCGAGCGTTTTTTTCCAGTCCGTATTGGCTTTGATGCCGTACCCGTAGCAGATATGGACTGCGGTTTCGCATTTCAGCCCTTCAATGGCGCGCTCCAGCGCGGCGATGCCCCAGTCATTCACTTCGTCGAAAAAGACGTTAAAAGCAGGTTCGTCGAACTGAATAATGTCAACGCCGGCCGCTTCCAGCTCGCGGGCTTCCTGATTGAGAATTTTAGCGAACTCCCAGGCCAGCTTTTCGCGGCTTTTATAGTGAGCATCGTATAGCGTGTCGATCATGGTCATCGGGCCGGGCAGCGCCCACTTGATCGGCTTATCCGTCAGCTGGCGAAGGTATTTCGCATCGTCTACAAACACCGGTTTCTGGCGCGCCACCGCGTCTACCACGGTCGGCACGCTCGCATCGTAACGGTTACGGATGCGCACCGTCTGACGATTTTCAAAATCCACGCCGCTGAGATGTTCAATAAAGGTGGTGACGAAATGCTGGCGGGTTTGTTCCCCGTCGCTGACGATATCAATCCCGGCGCGAATCTGTTCATCCAGAGACAAACGCAGCGCATCCTGTTTCCCTGCCAGTAATTCCTCGTCCTGGAGTTTCCACGGCGACCAGAGCGTTTCCGGCTGCGCAAGCCAGGTGGGTTTCGGCAGGCTGCCAGCCGTCGATGTCGGGAGCAATGTTTTCATAAGAAGAACCTTTTATTCGTATTAAATTAAAGCGTGAAGTGATGAGACCACTGCTCAAGAAGGGTTTTATAGGGTTTGATGAACCGCTCTTCGGTATATTTACCCTGTTCAATGGCCAGCCGGCTGCGCTCTTCACGGTCATAAACGATTTTTGTTAATGAGTGATCCTGCTGATTCAGGTCGGGCTGATAGCACTGTCCCGCAGCGGAATTGGCATTGTAAATTTCTGGTCGATAGATCTTCTGGAACGTCTCCATGGTGCTGATGGTGCCGATCAGTTCCAGATTGGTGTAATCACGCAGTAAATCGCCGGTGAAGAAGAAGGCAAATGGCGCGACGCTGTTTTCCGGCATGAAATAGCGAACCTTGAGGGCCATCTTCGCGAAGTACTGTTCCGTTAGCGACTCGCCGTCCGGCTGGTACTCATACCCCAGCACCGGGTGGTGGTTACCGGTACGACGATAGGTGTCTTTGCTGGAGACGCTCAGGCAGATCACCGGCGCTTTTTTAAAGTTCGCCTGATATTCCGCAGAATGAATGAAGCTTTTAAAGAGATTGCCGTGCAGCTCGCCAAAATTCTCGGGGAGGGTAAAACGGGGCTGATCTTTATTATGCTCCAGCAGCAGGACGCTGAAATCATAGTCACGAACATAGGATGAGAAGTTATTCCCGACGATGCCTTCGATGCGCTCGTGGGTCTTTTTATCCACGATCGTCGTTCGCAGAATTTCGATGGCCGGGAAAGTAAAATCGCCGCCGATATTCATATCGACTGAAATAATCTCCAGCTCGACGGCATAGCGGTCGGCTTTCGGGTTATCCCAGCTCGCCAGCGCGTTAAAGCGGTTGTTGATCATCACCAGCGTATTGCGCAGGTTCTCCTGACGCTTCTCGCCACGCGCCAGGTTGGCGAAGTTGGTGGTGGTGCGCGTGTTTTCTGACGGGTTATAATTTTCATCAAAGCAACTGCGCTTAAGGGTAAATGTGAAAGCCTGACTCATTTGGTTATGCATCCTAAGTTCATGTTGCCTAAACGTTATCAATGCATAATTTATGCCTGAGCCACTGGCGCAGGGGAAGTGACTTAATTTCACTGCGTCATGAGGGTTCTTCATGAACTGCGCGATTCAGGTATAATCCCCCGACATTTCCAACCGGTTTAAACGATCATGACAAAACTCACCCTACAAGAGCAGATGCTGAAAGCGGGCTTAGTCAGCAGTAAAAAGATGGCGAAGGTTCAGCGCACGGCGAAAAAATCCCGCGTCCAGGCTCGCGAGGCGAGAGAGGCTGTTGAAGAGAACAAGAAAGCCCAGCTGGAGCGTGATAAGCAGCTGAGCGAACAGCAAAAACAGGCGGTGCTGGCAAAAGAGTTCAGGGCGCAGGTGAAGCAGCTGATTGAGATGAACCGCATCACCGTGGCGAAGGGCAACATTACCTTTAACTTTACCGATGGCAGCCTGATCAAAAAAATCGACGTCGATAAGCAGACGCAAACCCAGCTGATCAACGGTCGTCTGGCGATTGCCCGACTGGTGATTAACGCGAATGGCGACTGTGATTACGCGATTATCCCGGCGGTTGTGGCGGATAAAATTGCCCAGCGCGATGCGGACAGCATTGTGCTAAACAGCGCGCTGAGTCAGGAAGAGCAGGACGAAGACGATCCGTACGCAGACTTCAAAATCCCTGACGATTTAATGTGGTAAACCTCGTTCAGAATGGCGCGGCGTGACGGGCATTCATGGTCTCGCCGCTCAGCGGATGCATAAAACTCAGAACGCTTGCATGCAGCATCAGCCGGGGCGTTTCTTCCGCCCCCGGCCATTCCAGACCCCCATACAGATCGCACCCCAAAATAGGGTGGCCTAACTGCTGGCAGTGAATGCGCAGCTGGTGGGTGCGCCCGGTCTCCGGGGTAAGCTCAACCCGCGTCAACGGCATTGTCGTATCCTGGTAAATACGTTCCATCACCCGATAGCGGGAGCGAGCGGGCTTACCGGTGCGCGCACAGATCGTCATCAGCGGAAACAGCGCCGGATCTTTGGCAATCGGGGCATCCACGGTCCCTTCGTCCTGTTCCACATGTCCGCACAACAGGGCGGTGTAAACCTTGGTCACGGCGCGCTGGCTGAACTGGTGGCAAAGCTCGGCGTTAATCGCTTTGTTACGTGCAATCACGATCAGGCCCGAAGTGCCAAAATCAAGACGATGCACCAGCGTGCAGCCGGGAAAGGTTTGCACCAGACGGTGGTGGACGGAATCACGGTTTTGCGGATTTGTCCCGGACAGGCTGAGCAGCCCTGAGGGTTTGTTGATCAGCAGCAGATGCTCGTCCTGCCAGAGGATCTCAATGTCGTCGTGACAGGGTGGTGCAATAAACGTATCGATAATGACAGACATCAGGCCGCCGGGCTGGAGAGTGGGTGCGGATGATAACGAAATACGGGGGAAAGAGAAACCCTCCCACCGGGCGGTGAGAGGGGGAAAATTTAGGCTGCGACCAGGCTGTCGATAGCGGCTTTCGCGTCGGTCTGCGCTTTGGTGGCCACTTCCGGGCCGTAAGCGATACCTTCAGCGAACACGAAGTTCACGTCGGTAATGCCGATGAAGCCCAGGAACAACGTCATGTACGGTGCGACCAGATCGGTAGGGGTATCTTTGTGAATACCGCCGCGGCTGGTCAGTACAACCGCACGCTTGCCTTTCACCAGACCTTCCGGGCCGTTCTCGGTGTAACGGAAGGTTACGCCAGCGCGCGCCACCAGGTCGAAGTAGTTCTTCAGCTGCGTAGGAATGTTGAAGTTATACATTGGGGCGTTGATCACGATAACGTCGTGGGCCTGCAACTCAGCAATCAGCTCGTCGGAGAGCGCCAGGGCTTCCTGCTGACGTGGGGTGAGAGGCGCATCGCTCGGACGCAGCGCACCAACCAGCTCGCCGTCCAGCACAGGAATCGGGTTTGCCGCCAGGTCACGCACGGTGATTTCATCCGCGCTGTGCTGTTCACGCCACTGTTCAACGAAATAGTCTGCCAGCTGACCAGACTGTGAATACCCTGCCAGAATACTGGATTTCAACACTAATACTTTGCTCATGGGAATTTCCTGTTTTGTATTTGATTGAGGGGGTTGCCCCGTTGCTTGTTGACACTTTATTCACAATCCTGCCACAGGGATAGCGCAATATATCGAAGCCTATGTTCGAATTTTTTGAATAAGGCGCGAAAAGCACTGATGTGGTACTCTATAGCAATCATTAAAAAGAGATTTTATCCGGCAGTGCACTGCCCGTTAACGCTATGACAGAACAACAGAAATTATCCTTCCCGGTGCTGATGCAACAGCTTGATTCGCTGATGCTGCGCGATAAACAGCGGTTTGCGCGCCGTCTGCACGGCGTTAAGAAGGTTAAAAATCCTGATGCACAACAGGCCATTTACCAGGAGATGGCCAAAGAGATTGAACAGGCGGCAGGGAAAGTTGTGCTGCGTGAAGCCGCACGCCCGGAGATTACCTATCCGGAAAACCTGCCCGTCAGCCAGAAAAAACAGGACATTCTTGAGGCCGTGCGCGACCACCAGGTGGTGATCGTCGCGGGGGAAACCGGTTCAGGTAAAACCACTCAGCTGCCGAAGATCTGCATGGAATTAGGCCGCGGGGTGAAAGGGTTGATCGGTCACACCCAGCCGCGTCGTCTGGCGGCGCGCACCGTGGCGAACCGTATTGCCGACGAGCTGCAAACGGAGCCGGGCGGCTGCATTGGCTACAAGGTGCGATTCAGCGACCACGTCAGCGATAACACCATGGTTAAGCTGATGACCGACGGTATCCTGCTGGCGGAAATCCAGCAGGATCGTCTGCTGATGCAGTACGACACCATCATCATCGATGAAGCGCACGAGCGCAGCCTGAACATCGACTTCCTGCTCGGCTACCTGAAAGAGCTGCTGCCCCGGCGTCCGGATCTGAAAATCATCATCACCTCCGCGACCATCGACCCGGAGCGCTTCTCAAAACATTTCAACAATGCGCCGATCATTGAAGTCTCAGGCCGAACCTATCCGGTTGAAGTGCGCTATCGCCCGATTGTTGAAGAGGCGGACGATACCGAGCGCGACCAGCTTCAGGCCATCTTCGATGCCGTCGACGAGCTGGGCACCGAGAGTTCTGGCGACATTCTGATCTTCATGAGCGGCGAGCGTGAGATCCGCGATACCGCCGATGCGCTCAGCAAGCGCGATCTGCGCCATACCGAGATCCTGCCGCTGTACGCGCGCCTGTCCAACAGCGAGCAGAACCGCGTGTTCCAGCCGCACAGCGGGCGCCGCATCGTGCTGGCGACCAACGTGGCCGAAACCTCGCTGACCGTACCGGGCATTAAATACGTGATCGACCCGGGTACGGCGCGCATCAGCCGCTACAGCTACCGAACCAAAGTTCAGCGTCTGCCGATCGAGCCGGTTTCGCAGGCGTCAGCTAATCAGCGTAAGGGCCGCTGCGGCCGCGTGTCGGAAGGGATCTGTATTCGTCTCTATTCGGAAGATGATTTCCTGTCGCGCCCGGAGTTTACCGATCCGGAGATCCTGCGAACCAACCTGGCATCCGTTATCCTGCAAATGACCGCGCTGGGGCTGGGCGATATCGCCGCCTTCCCGTTTGTGGAAGCGCCGGATAAGCGCAATATTCAGGACGGGGTGCGGCTGCTGGAAGAGCTGGGTGCCATTACCACCGACGAGCAGGCGACGGCCTACAAGCTAACGCCGTTGGGCCGCCAGCTTAGCCAACTGCCGGTCGACCCGCGTCTGGCGCGCATGGTGCTGGAGGCGCAAAAACACGGCTGCGTGCGCGAGGCGATGATCATCACCTCGGCGCTCTCCATTCAGGATCCGCGCGAGCGTCCGATGGACAAACAGCAGGCGTCGGATGAAAAACACCGTCGCTTCCACGATAAAGAGTCCGATTTCCTCGCATTCGTCAACCTGTGGAACTACCTCGGCGAGCAGCAAAAAGCGCTCTCTTCGAATCAGTTCCGCCGTCAGTGCCGGGTGGATTTCCTCAACTACCTGCGCGTGCGCGAATGGCAGGATATCTACACCCAACTACGCCAGGTGGTGAAAGAGCTGGGCATCCCGGTGAACAGTGAACCGGCGGAGTACCGCGAAATTCATATTGCCCTGTTGACCGGCCTGCTGTCCCATATCGGGATGAAGGATGCGGATAAACAGGAATTTACCGGCGCACGCAACGCGCGTTTCTCCATCTTCCCGGGCTCCGGTTTGTTCAAGAAGCCGCCGAAGTGGACCATGGTCGCCGAGCTGGTGGAAACCAGCCGTCTGTGGGGGCGTATCGCCGCGCGTATCGATCCAGAGTGGGTTGAGCCGGTGGCGCAGCACCTGCTGAAACGCTCGTACAGTGATCCGCACTGGGAGCGCGGGCAGGGCGCGGTGATGGCGACGGAAAAAGTCACCGTTTACGGCCTGCCGGTGGTTGCAGCGCGTAAGGTTAACTACAGCCAGATTGACCCGGCGCTGAGTCGCGAGCTGTTTATCCGCCATGCGCTGGTGGAAGGCGACTGGCAGACGCGCCATGCGTTCTTCCGCGAAAACCTCAAGCTGCGCGCCGAGGTGGAAGAGCTTGAACACAAGTCCCGCCGCCGCGACATTCTGGTGGACGACGAGACGCTGTTTGAGTTTTACGACCAGCGCATCAGCCACGATGTGATCTCGGCGCGCCATTTCGACAGCTGGTGGAAGAAAGCCAGCAAAGAGACCCCGGACCTGCTCAACTTTGAAAAGAGCATGCTGATCAAAGAGGGCGCGGAGTCGGTCAGCAAGCTCGACTACCCGAATTTCTGGCATCAGGGCAACCTGAAGCTGCGTCTGACCTATCAGTTTGAGCCGGGCGCGGATGCCGATGGCGTGACGGTGCACATTCCGCTGCCGCTGTTAAACCAGGTGGATGAGAGCGGGTTTGAGTGGCAAATTCCCGGCCTGCGCCGCGAGCTTGTCATTGCATTAATCAAATCCCTGCCTAAACCAGTGCGGCGCAACTTTGTACCGGCGCCGAACTACGCCGAAGCGTTTTTAGGCCGCGTCACGCCGCTGGAACTGCCGCTGCTGGACGCACTGGAGCGTGAGTTCCGACGCATGACCGGGACCACCATTGACCGCGACGACTGGAACTGGGATCAGGTGCCCGATCACCTGAAAATCACATTCCGCGTAGTGGACGATAAAAACAAAAAGCTGCTCGAAGGCCGTTCTCTGACGGAGCTGAAAGAAGCGCTGAAAGGTAAAGTCCAGGAGACGCTCTCTGCGGTGGCCGATGACGGTATTGAGCAGAGCGGGCTGCACATCTGGAGCTTTGGTCAGCTTCCGGAAAGCTATGAGCAGAAGCGCGGGAACTACAAGGTGAAAGCCTGGCCCGCGCTGGTAGATGAGCGCGACAGCGTGGCGATTAAGCTCTTTGACAATCCGCAGGAGCAACAGCAGATGATGTGGCGCGGGCTGCGTCGCCTGCTGCTGCTTAACATCCCGTCGCCGATTAAGTATCTGCACGAGAAGCTGCCGAACAAAGCCAAGCTGGGGCTCTACTTTAACCCGTACGGTAAGGTGCTGGATCTGATCGACGACTGCATCTCCTGCGGTGTGGACAAACTGATCCACGAGGCGGGCGGTCCGGTCTGGACGGAAGAGGGCTTTGCTCAGCTTCATGAAAAGGTGCGCGCGGAGCTGAACGACACCGTGGTGGAGATTGCCAAACAGGTCGAGCAGATCCTCACCGCCGTGTTCAATATCAACAAGCGCCTGAAGGGGCGGGTTGATATGACCATGGCCCTGGGTCTGTCGGACGTGAAGGCGCAGATGGCGGGGCTGGTGTATCGCGGCTTTGTCACCGGCAACGGCTTTAAGCGTCTGGGTGATACGCTGCGTTATTTGCAGGCGATTGAGAAGCGTCTGGAGAAAATGGCGGTCGATCCGCATCGCGATCGAGCGCAGATGCTGAAAGTCGAAAACGTGCAGCAGGCGTGGCAGCAGTGGCTCAACAAACTGCCGCCAGCGCGTCGCGATGACGACGACGTGCGGGAGATCCGCTGGATGATCGAGGAGCTGCGCGTCAGCTTCTTCGCTCAGCAGTTGGGTACGCCGTATCCCATTTCGGATAAGCGTATCTTGCAGGCGATGGAGCAGATCTCCGGCTAAAACCATTGCCCGGTGGCGCTGCGC
>NZ_JADDTS010000052.1:0-9250 GCF_015159675.1 Enterobacter cloacae complex sp. S2 | reverse complement strand
CCGCCACCCGGCTTTTTTATCGTTCCACCATCGCTAGCGTAAACCCATCCCACCCCTTAACGCCCACCGTTTGCAGCGCGGTGGCGGTTAAGCGTGGGTTATCTCCAGTCATCTCGATAAACTTCCGTACCCCCTGCACGCGTGCATCGTCGCTTTGCCCGTTAACCACCTCGCCGTCGCGTACCACGTTATCGCCGATTATGACCGTGCCGGGACGGGAGTAGTGCAGCGCCCACTCCAGGTAGCCGGGATTGTTTGGCTTATCGGCATCAATAAAGATCAGGTCAAAGGGCGGGACGTCACCGAAATTCTCGAGCGACTTTAGCGCCGGGCCTGTAATCAGTTCGATACGATCGCTGAGTCCCGCAAGGTGAATGTTCTGGCGTGCAACTGCGGCATGTGTCGGGTCCGCTTCAAGCGTAATCAGCTTTCCATCCGGCGGCAGGGCGCGCGCCATCCAGATTGAGCTATACGCGCCCAGCGTACCGATTTCCAGTATTCGACGCGCCTGCGTCATGCGGACAAACAGCGCCAGCAGTTGCCCCTGATTTGCGGCAACGTCGTGCTCGGGTAAACCGGCGCGTTTGTTGTTTTCAAGGACGTTCTGGAGAACTTCATCTTCAGGAATAAGCGACGAAATCATGTAATTATCTACTGAACACCACTGCTGTTGCATAGATTGACTCCTTGGGGGTATCGCCAGAGGCGAAATGTAGGCCGGGTAAGGCGTAGCCGCCACCCGGCATGTTTTCACGCACTGACCCAACCGCCGCCCAGCGCTTTATAAAAATCAATTTGCGCCAGCAGCAGGTTGTTTTTCACCTGTACCACGCTGGTCTGCACCGAGAACAGCGTGCGCTGTGCATCGAGCACATCCAGATAAGAAGAGTACCCGTTGCGGTAGCGGTTTTGCGCTATCCGCAGCGTCTCCTGCGCGACCGCCTGCTGAGCCAGCAGCTCGGTAAGCTGTTCCTGATAACGGGTGATGGCATCAAGGCTGTCATTCACCTCGGCAAACGCATTACGTACGGTTTTTTCGTAGCTGTACAACGCCTGATTACGCTGAGACTGGGAGATATCCACCTGTGCATTCAGCGCCTGTCGGTTCAGCAGCGGCGCAAGAATACTGCCGCCCACGCTCCAGAGCTGGAGGGGGTTATCCAGCAATCCCGACAGCGTGCGATCCTGCACCGATCCTGTGGCCGTGAGGTTGATCGACGGCAGCAGGCTGGCACGCGATGCCGCCAGCGTCGCGTCCGCCGCAATCAGCTGACGTTCAGCCTGGACGATATCCGGACGCCGGTTCAGTAACGTCGACGGCAGTTGGGAGGGCAGTTTCAGCGGCGTCAGGGCATCAAAGCTTTCACCGCGCGCAACGTTACCCGGGTTGCTGCCCAGCAGCAGGCTAAGCGCATTCTCCTGCTGCGCAATCTGGTGCTGAAGCAGTGGAACCTGAGCGCGGGTGGCGCGCAGCTCAGAATCCGATTGCATCAGCTCAAGGCGAGAGCTGTATCCCGTCTCAAACTGTCGTTTAGCAAGGTTGAACGCCTCTTCACGCGATTTCAGCGTGGACTGGGTAACGCGAAGCTGTTCATCCAGCGACAGGAGAGTGACGTACCCGGAGGCCACCGACGATGCGACCGTGAGATCTGCCGCCGCGGCCGCCGCCTTTTGTGCCTCCAGCGACGCTTCGGCGGCACGGGAGGTGCTACGGTTTACCCCCCAGATATCCACGTCGTAGCTGGCGGTCAGGCTGCCTTTGTACAACGTACCGTATACCGGAAGGCCTGTTGCGGCGGACTGCGAGCGCGCGCGCGTCCCGGTCACGCCCGCGTCAAGCGACGGGAACAGGCTGCCGTCGGCAGCGTACACCCGGGCCTGATACTCGTTAATCCGCTCGCGGGCAATCAGCACGTCGCTGTTGTTCTTCAGCGCCTGATCCACATAGCGGTTCAGATTGCTGTCGTGGAAATTACGCCACCAGAGCTGCTCTGTCGGGCTGGTTGGCCCCGACGTCGCGCGCCACTGGACCGGTATGTGCAGGGACGATTTGGCGGGCTCTACGTCAACCGACTGGCAACCCGCAAGGATAGCCATCATCAGCAGGCCGGCTATCGGGCGAAGCGTCATTGTTTCGCCTCCCGCGTGTCGATGGTGACCTGCACCGACATGCCAGGGCGCAGCAGCCGGTACGCCTCCGGCTCACCGAGTACCTCAATGCGTACCGGGATGCGCTGGGCGATTTTAACAAAGTTGCCCGTGGCGTTATCCGGGGTGATAGCGCTGAACTCGACGCCTGTGGCCGGGGATATGCTCTCCACGCGGCCCTGATAGGCTTTATCGTTTAAGGCATCGACGGTGAATTTCACTGGCTGTCCGACGCGTAAATTCGCCAGCTGCGTCTCTTTGATATTGGCGATCACCCAGTGCTGCGGCGGGACCAGCGTGGTAAGGTGCGTCCCGGGGGTGACGTACGCTCCAAGACGCACCGCAATCTGCCCGAGCTGACCGTCACGCGGCGCGACAATGCGGGTGTTTTGCAGATCGATCTGCGCAAGCTCCAGCGCGGCTTTCGCATTTTGAACGTCCGCTTCCAGCGAAGCGCGATTGACGATAACCGTTTGTAGATCCTGGCGCGACATCTCAAGCGTTGCTTTCGCCTGGTCGATATCGGCGCTCCCCTGGGCGGCACTGGCCAGCGCCGCATCGCGCTCGCGAATGGACAGGGAGCCGTCTGCGGTCAGATCCTTCACGCGTTTCAGATCCGCCTGGGTTTTCAGACTTTGGGCACGGGCGTTTTTCAGTGCCGCTTCGTTTTTGGCAATCACCGCTTCCGCGCTTTTACGCTGTTGCAGGTTGTTGTTCAGCGCAGCAATTTTCATTGCCAGCTGCGCCTCGGCCTGATGGACGCGCTGGCGATAGATCCGGTCATCAATCTGCAACAGCAGGTCGCCTTTTTTAACCTGCACAAAATCCTGAACATGGACCTCAGTAATGTAGCCGTTGACTTGCGGACTGATGAACGTGGTCTGGCCGCGCACGTAGGCGTTATCAGTAAACTGGGTATGACGCGTGAACGGGGGCAACTGCCAGGCATAAAGGATCACCAGCACCCCGACAATGCCGATAGCCGCGGCGGTGAAAATGGAAACGACGCGTACATTTTTGCGGGTGTTGGCCTGCTCTTTGGCGGCATCCTGCTGACTCATAACTTCTCCTGAAAAATAGTCATTACTTATTGCCAGTGGCGTTCTTAAGGGCCATACGGGCGGTGATGCGCAGGCGCAGCAAGCGCCATAAAATCCAGACCAGCGTGGCTGTGGCAATGCTCGCCGTCAGGAGATAAGTATCGCTGTAAGCCAGAATGTTTGCCTCAAGCGTCGTCACCGTCTGAAGCTGAATAATGGCCTGGGTTCCCAACAGGGAACTGTCGCCAACCAGGCTTTTATACATCTGGGTGTAAAGCTGAATGCGTTCGTTCACCAGCGGGTTGAGGGTGGTGAGCTGGTCAGCCAGCAGGCTGGAATGGTACTTCTCGCGCCAGGTCTGGAAGGTACCAAGGATTGCAGAACCCAGCAGGCCACCAAGGTTCTGACTCATGCCAAACATCACAGAAAAGCTGACCAGATTGCGTGGATCGGCGATCACCCCGCCAATGGCGGCCAGCATCGCAGGGGCGAGGAAGAAAGCGCTGCCGAAACCAAGCAGGAACTGGCTGAACATCAGCTGATCCGGCCGGGTCAGGTTGTTGGACTGGCTGTCCAGCAGCGAAGCAACAATCATCAGCGCCAGCGAGGTGATAATCGGCCAGGCCAGCTTAGTGGGTTTGATCGTCAGACAGCTGGTGACGATACCGCAGACGATTCCGGCGAAAATAGACCACGCCAGATGGGTCATCTGTTCATTCTGTAGGCCCGCATATTGCAGCCAGCCGATGACGCCGGTGTTCTGTTCCGCCAGTACGATGCGGATCAGCAGCATAATCAACCCCAGGCGTACGATGCTGCCGCTGGACAGCCAGCGGGTATTGAGAAGCGGGTTGCTGCGGTTATGTTCAAACACGATCGCAGAGACAATCAGCACCAGCGAGAGAGCCAACGCCCAGCCGATCCACGGTGTTTCAAACCACCATTCCAGACGCCCTAGCGACAGAACCGCGCACAACAGCGCCATACCGGGCGCAAGCAAAAAGAAGGTGATGAAATCTTTCTTCTCGAAAACTTTGCGTCGATCACCCGGGGGCAGTTTCAGCACCATCACGCAGGCCAGTGAGATCAGGGCCAAACCCAGCTCGAAGAAGTACAGCCCACGCCACTCATCAAGCTGCAACAGCTCGGTGGAGAACAGCCGCGCCAGCGGTATCGCCAGCGACGAACCGGTAATGCCGATGGTCAGCGCCTTCAGTCGGTGCTTCGCGGGCCACGCCTGTATCTGGTAATAAATGCCGAGCGAGCTGAGCGCGGCGGCGACCATCCCGTGTGCCGCCCGTACCATCAGCGCCGAGCTGAGATCGTTCACAAACAGGTGGAAAAAGGTGACCAGCACATACAGCACCAGGAAGCCTTCCGTAAACGCGCGCAAACCGTACTGCTGGCGAAACTTTACCAGCAGCAGGTTGATGGAGACGTTGGTCATGACATAGACGGCAGGCAGCCAGGCGATTTCAGTCGACCAGGCGCCGAAGGTGCCTTGCAGATTTTGCAGATTGGCGGTGACGACCGCGTTACCCAGCGCCCCGGTCAGACACACCAGCAGGCCGACCACGCCATAGGCGATCCGTTTCGACGTCGGATGTTCCGGGGTGGAAGGGGAACCCAGCAGAGCGGGTTTCTCGTGTGGCTGCCACTCGCGAGGAGCATAAGGATCGCGTTGGGGCAGGCGCATAACGGGGTTTACCTTTCAAAATGTTGAATTGTGAGCGGGCTAATGATTCTACGGCTGACGCAAATCATAATTCAAGTGAATACGAATATTGTATGTTAATCAAATGTAGAGGGAAGGATGAAGAAAAAGTGCGGCTCGCGAACGGAGCCGCAATAATATTATCGCTGTTCCGGCTGCGCCTGAAGGTGGCGTTCACGGTTGATGCGGCTGGCACAAAAAATTGCAATGAGGGAGATAGCGACCGTCACGCCCAGATACCAGGCCACGGGTACCCAGTCGCCGTCGTATTTCGCCAGCAGTCCGGTAGCGATTAGCGGTGCCGTTCCGCCCGCCAGCGCGGCCCCAAGTTGATAACCCAGCGTGATACCGGTGTAGCGAACGTTGGCACTGAAAATTTCAGAGCAGAGCGTGCCGAGAACCGCCGTCACCGGTGCCCACAGTACGCCAAAAGCGATAACGGTCGCGAGCACAATTCCCCAGGTGGTACCGGTATTCAGCAGCATAAACCAGGGCACGATAAACAGGCCGAGCACGAAGACACTGACGGCGTACATACGCTGGCGGCCAACCCTGTCGGAGAGCAGCCCCATCAGCGGGATCATGATAGTGGCGACCAGTGCGCCAAGAGTTACTGCCTCCAGCGCCTGGGATTTCTGATAGGTCAGGGTGGTAGTGGCGTAGCTCACCACAAACGTGGAGAAAATATAGAACGGTGCTGTCTCCACAACCTTAAGCCCGGCGGCAATTAGCACTTCACGCCAGTGGTGTTTTATGGTGTCGCGCAGCGGAGCTTTCGCAACCTGGCCGGATTTTTTCACTTTCTGGAAATCAGGCGTTTCGTCAATATCTTTCCGGATCCAAAGCCCCAATATTACCAGCACGGAACTGAGCAGGAACGGAATGCGCCAGCCCCAGGAGAGAAAATCCTCTTCGCTGAACAGCGTCATTAGCGAGACGATAAATGTCGCCATCAACATGCCGATGGTAACGCCCGCCTGCGGAATACTGCCGAAGAAGCCTTTGCGTTTTTCTGGCGCATACTCGTAAGCCAGCAGTAGCGCGCCACCCCATTCACCGCCGATACCCATCCCCTGAATAATACGCATCAGGATCAGCAACGCGGGCGCCCACATCCCGATCATGTCGTAGGTGGGCAGCAGGCCAATCATCACGGTTGCACCTCCCATCAATGAAAGGGTGAGGACAAGCGTTTTTTTGCGACCGATACGATCCCCGATATGTGCAAAGAGAACGCCGCCAATGGGGCGAATAAAGAAGGTCAACGAGAAGGAGAGATAGGAGAGGATCAGCCCGATTACCGGGTCGACCATCGGAAAGAAAATCTTGTTAAACACCAGCGCGGCAGCGGTGCCATAGAGAAAATAATCAAACCATTCAATAGAACTTCCCGTAAGACTGGCAATTAATACCTTTTTGTTTTTCCGCAATACCGTTGTCGTGCTCTCATGTTGTGTCATGACTCAAAACTCCGCCACGTGGATGATAATAGAGGTGTTACCTGGCGCGCTTCAGGTGCAACCTGTCGGTGTGTAATGGTTGTGAAATTGTTAAGCAACTTAGGGTTGGATGTTACGTTTGGCAAGTCAGCCAGAACTAAAACGGGTTAGATCACGATGGATTAAGCAGCAACTGGTGCTTTTTCGGCACGCTGTTGTGGCAGGATGTGTTGAAGGGCAGATAATCAAAAGCACAAACTCAGGGTGCAACCCAATTGTTTTTGGATGTTTCTGGTTATTTCATCAAAATGACAAATATGCAGCGTAATGAGCACCTCGGCTTTCAGAGTGATCTCCTTTTCAACCCCGTTGTGTGAAGTACTCTAAAGATTAATGCTGTAAGGAGGTAACGATGACAATGGCACTTTTCCCCTGTTTGCCTGGCACAACACTCGACGCCGTGAATACTGTTGGGGCGTGGCTTGCTCAGGACGACTATCAGGACAACCAGCCCGTTGATCTGGTGATTCTGGCGGGTAACGCGGTGATCCCCGCGATTGATGCTGCCTGTAAAATCGCGGCTGAACAGGGGGTTCCTCTGATTATCAGCGGCGGGATCGGTCACTCGACGACCTTCCTCTACGCCGCGATTGCGAAACACCCCCGCTATAACAGGATACCCACCACCGGGCGGGCTGAGGCGGCTATTCTGGCCGACATCGCCCGTGAATTCTGGAACATTCCCGCTGAGCATCTTCACGTTGAGGATCAGTCGACCAACTGTGGCGAAAACGCCCGCTTCAGCCGGGCGTTGATGAAACAGTCCGGACTGAATGCCGCCCGGGTGCTGGTAGTGCAGGACCCGACGATGCAGCGTCGCACAATGGCTACGTTTGCCCGCGTTTGCCGCGACGAGGCTGCATCGCCCGCATGGATGAGTCATCCCGGCCTGACGCCCGTGCTGCAAAACAGTGACGACGGTCTGGCGTTCAGCGGCCCGGTCGAGGGGTTATGGCCGGTAGAACGTTACCTGTCGCTGGTGCTGGGTGAATTTCCGCGACTCAGGGACGACATCAACGGCTACGGTCCGGCGGGACGTGATTTCATTGCCCATGTCGATATCCCTGCCGAAGTGGACGCCGCGTGGCAGATCCTGCGAAACGACGTCATTCTCACCGACGCGCTGGTGAGCCGTTCTCTGCTGTAATGCTCTTGCCCGTTTGCGCCATCTTTTACGCAAACGGGCAGCCTTTGTTGCCGATTTGTGATTTTTGAAACGGGCTGACCCGTTTCTTTTATGAGATATCTCACAAAAACAGACTCATAGAGTAGGCAATTGCCCCGGTAATTATAGTTTTTAACATTAAGTTTACTTGTTAAAAACAGTGTGATTACAGGAGCAGGTTATGACAGTACCCGTACAACATCCTATGTATATTGATGGACAGTTTGTTGCCTGGCAGGGTGATGCCTGGATTGACGTGATCAATCCGGCCACGGAAGAGGTCATTTCCCGTATTCCCGACGGCACCGCCGAGGACGCCCGCAAGGCCATTGACGCGGCAGAGCGCGCGCAGGCTGGCTGGGAGGCGCTGCCTGCCATTGAACGCGCCAGCTGGCTACGCAAAATTTCCGCCGGGATCCGCGAGCGCGTCAGCGAAATCAGCGCGCTGATTGTGGCCGAAGGGGGCAAGATCCAGCAGCTGGCGGAAGTGGAAGTTAACTTTACAGCTGACTATATCGACTATATGGCCGAGTGGGCGCGCCGTTATGAAGGGGAAATCATTCAGAGCGACCGTCCGGGCGAGAATATTCTGGTTTTTAAACGCGCCCTTGGCGTCACCACCGGCATTCTGCCGTGGAACTTTCCCTTCTTCCTGATTGCCCGTAAGCTCGCTCCTGCGCTAATCACCGGCAACACCATCGTTATCAAACCGAGCGAATTTACCCCAAACAACGCCATTGCGTTTGCCAAAATCGTCGACGAGATTGGCCTGCCGAAAGGCGTCTTCAACCTGGTGCTGGGCCGCGGTGAAACCGTCGGACAGGAGCTGGCCGGGAACCCGAAAGTGGCGATGGTCAGCATGACCGGCAGCGTCGGGGCGGGTGAAAAGATCATGGCTGCGGCTGCGAAAAACATCACCAAAGTGGGGCTGGAGCTGGGTGGTAAAGCCCCGGCCATCGTGATGGACGATGCCGACCTCGAGCTGGCCGTGAAGGCCATTGTGGATTCACGCGTCATCAATACCGGACAGGTGTGTAACTGCGCGGAACGTGTCTATGTTCAGAAGGGGATCTACGACCGCTTTGTGAATCGTCTGGGTGAGGCAATGAAAGCCGTCCAGTTTGGCAATCCGGCTGAGCGAACGGATATTGCCATGGGGCCGCTGATCAACGCCGCCGCGCTGGAGCGTGTGGAGCAGAAGGTGGCGCGCGCGGTGCAGGAAGGGGCTAAAGTGGTCCTTGGCGGTAAAGCGGCAGAGGGCAAAGGGTATTTTTATCCCCCAACGCTGCTGCTGGACGTACGTCAGGACATGGCCATCATGCACGAAGAGACCTTTGGCCCGGTGCTGCCGGTGGTGGCTTTCGACACCCTGGAAGAGGCCCTGAAAATGGCCAACGACAGCGACTACGGTTTAACCTCGTCTGTATATACGCAGGATCTGAATGTCGCCATGAAAGCCATTAAAGGGCTTAAGTTCGGCGAGACCTACATTAACCGTGAAAACTTTGAAGCGATGCAGGGCTTCCATGCGGGCTGGCGGAAATCCGGGATCGGCGGGGCGGATGGCAAACACGGTCTGAATGAGTATTTGCAGACGCAGGTAGTCTATTTACAGTCGTAATCAGGAGCCCCCTCCATGCGAGATAATGTGTGCACGGAGCAGTTCCCTCGCCCCTTTGGGGAG
>NZ_JADDTS010000051.1:0-66203 GCF_015159675.1 Enterobacter cloacae complex sp. S2 | reverse complement strand
TTCTCTTCAACCGACCGGGTAGTCTGTGAAGTGATTCACATCCGCCGTGTCGATGGAGGCGCATTATAGGGAGCCGCCGAGGAATGACAAGCGGAAAAATGCATTTTTATTTCAACCGCTCACCTTTTCACCAAAACGTCTATTTTTGGTGCTTTTTAATCTCTTTTGGCAGATCTGCCAGACTAGTTATCACCCAGTCAGCTGCATTTTCTGCTTCTGGGGTGACTGGTTTACCGGTCCGCACTAATACTTTGGTTCCCACACCTGCCGCCGCCGCTGCCTGCATATCCTCCAGTTTATCGCCCACCATAAAAGACGCGGCCATATCAATGTGCAGGAATTCCTGTGCAGAGATAAACATGCCCGGGTGTGGCTTACGGCAATCACATGTCTGACGATACGCTTCTACTGTTCCCTGTGGATGATGCGGACAATAATAGATGCCATCAAGATCGACGCCACGATCGGCCAGAGACCAGTCCATCCATTCCGTCAGCGTCTCGAACTGCGCTTCGGTGAATTTACCCCGGGCGATACCGGACTGATTAGTTACCACCACCAGCGCATAGCCCATCTCTTTCAGCTGGCGCATGGCATCTATTACGCCCTCAATAAATTCGAACTCATCAATCTCATGGACGTAACCGTGATCCACATTAATTGTGCCGTCACGATCGAGAAAAATTGCGGGTACAGATTTTGCCACCGGTTTGCTCCTGAAAAAGGCTTGTTCAGCTAGTATCTCATGAATCGCAGCGCAATAAAGTGCTCATCGCACAGAGGTGGATTGATTTAGACGTCTGGATGCCTTAACATCCATTTTGTTTACGGTCATTCCCCGTATCTGGCAGAAGAAAATGCCACGGCTAACTTACATATGATAAAAATAATCTAATGATTAAACTTTCCAATATCACCAAAGTGTTCCAGCAGGGGAACCGAACCATTCAGGCGCTGAACAACGTCAGCCTGCATGTGCCTGCTGGTCAGATTTATGGCGTCATTGGCGCATCGGGTGCGGGTAAAAGTACGCTGATCCGGTGTGTTAACCTGCTTGAGCGCCCGACCCAGGGCAGCGTAGAAGTTGGCGGCCAGGAGCTTACCGCTCTCTCAGAAAAAGAACTCACCAAAGCGCGTCGCCAGATTGGCATGATTTTCCAGCACTTTAACCTGCTGGCCTCACGCACGGTTTTTGGAAACGTGGCGTTGCCGCTGGAGCTGGATAACACACCAAAAGAAGAGGTTACCCGACGCGTCACCGAACTGCTGGATCTGGTTGGGCTGGGTGATAAGCATGACAGCTACCCGGCCAACCTCTCAGGCGGGCAAAAGCAGCGTGTAGCAATCGCTCGCGCGCTGGCAAGCAACCCAAAAGTGCTGCTGTGTGATGAAGCCACCAGCGCGTTAGATCCGGCCACCACGCGTTCTATCCTGGAACTGCTGAAAGACATTAACCGTCGTCTGGGCCTGACTATCCTCCTTATTACGCACGAAATGGACGTGGTGAAGCGTATCTGTGACTGCGTCGCCGTCATCAGCAACGGTGAGCTGATTGAGCAGGACACGGTCAGCGAAGTCTTCTCGCACCCGAAAACGCCTCTGGCTCAGCAGTTCATTCAGTCCACACTGCATCTGGATATTCCGGAAGATTATCTGGAACGTTTAAAAGCAGACGCAACGCCTGACAGCGTCCCGATGCTGCGCATGGAGTTCACGGGCCAGTCCGTTGACGCACCGCTGCTGTCCGAAACCGCGCGTCGCTTTAACGTGAATAACAACATTATTAGCGCGCAGATGGACTACGCCGGTGGCGTGAAGTTCGGCATTATGCTGACGGAAATGCACGGCACACAGGAAGAAACCCAGGCGGCAATTGCCTGGCTGCAAGAACATCACGTAAAAGTAGAGGTGCTGGGTTATGTCTGAGCCGATGATGTGGCTACTGGTTCGCGGCGTTTGGGAAACGCTGGCAATGACCTTCGTATCGGGCTTTTTTGGTTTTGTGATTGGGCTGCCGGTCGGCGTACTGCTGTACGTCACGCGCCCGGGTCAAATTATTGAAAACGCGAAGCTGTATCGCACGCTCTCTGCGCTGGTGAACATTTTCCGTTCTATACCGTTTATTATCCTGCTGGTGTGGATGATTCCGTTTACACGCGTTATTGTCGGGACGTCGATTGGTTTGCAGGCGGCAATTGTCCCGCTAACCGTAGGCGCCGCGCCGTTTATCGCCCGTATGGTGGAAAACGCCCTGCTGGAAATCCCAACAGGCCTGATTGAAGCTTCCCGCGCTATGGGTGCGACGCCAATGCAGATCGTTCGCAAAGTTCTGCTGCCTGAGGCGCTGCCTGGGCTGGTGAATGCAGCAACCATCACGCTTATCACCCTGGTCGGTTATTCCGCGATGGGCGGCGCCGTGGGTGCTGGCGGTTTAGGACAGATTGGATATCAGTACGGCTATATTGGCTATAACGCTACCGTAATGAATACCGTTCTGGTATTGCTGGTTGTGCTGGTTTACTTAATCCAATTCTCTGGCGATCGTATCGTCCGGGCTGTTACGCATAAATAACGTTACAAACAACACAAACTCGACGAGTTAAGGATATAACATGGCGTTTAAATTTAAGACCTTTGCAGCAGTAGGCGCACTGATTGGTTCGCTGGCACTGGTGGGTTGCGGTCAGGACGAAAAAGATCCGAACCACATCAAGGTAGGCGTTATCGTCGGTGCAGAGCAGCAGGTTGCTGAGGCCGCGCAGAAAATCGCGAAAGAAAAATATGGCCTGGACGTTGAGCTGGTGACCTTCAATGATTACGTTCTGCCAAACGAAGCGCTGAGCAAAGGCGACATTGACGCTAACGCCTTCCAGCATAAACCGTACCTGGATCAACAGATCAAAGATCGCGGCTACAAGCTGGTTGCTGTCGGTAACACCTTCGTTTACCCGATTGCCGGTTATTCCAAGAAAATTAAATCTCTGGATGAACTCCAGCCGGGTTCACAGGTTGCCGTCCCTAACGACCCAACCAACCTTGGCCGTTCGCTGCTTCTGCTCCAGAAAGTGGGCCTGATTAAACTGAAAGAAGGTGTTGGCCTGTTGCCGACCGTTCTGGACGTGACCGAAAACCCGAAAAATCTGAAAATTGTTGAGCTGGAAGCCCCTCAGCTGCCACGTTCTCTGGACGATGCACAGATCGCGCTGGCCGTTATCAACACCACTTACGCCAGCCAGATCGGTTTGACCCCTGCGAAAGATGGCATCTTTGTTGAAGATAAAGATTCCCCGTACGTCAACCTGATCGTGACTCGCGAAGACAACAAAGACGCGGAGAATGTGAAGAAATTCCTGCAGGCATATCAGTCTGAAGAAGTTTACCAGGAAGCCAATAAGGTGTTTAACGGCGGCGCGGTTAAAGGCTGGTAATCTCACCTCAGTGTAATATCATCAAGACGGGCATTTGCCCGTCTTGTCATTTGTGCGGTCAACTGCTTCAATATCTGACGTTTTGATTATCCACTGAGGAACTATTATGCGTGCTTTACCGATCTGTCTTTTAGCACTGATGCTGAGCGGCTGTTCTATGCTAAGCAGATCTCCTGTTGAACCCGTTCAAAGCACTGCAACCCCGCCAAAAGCGGAGCCAGCAAAACCGAAAGCGCCTCGCGCTGCGCCGGTACGTATTATTACTAAAGCCGACGAGCTGGTCGGTAAGCCATTCCGTGAACTGGGCGAAGTGAGCGGCGAATCCTGCCAGGCAACGAATCAGGACTCCCCTCCAAATATCCCAACAGCCCGCAAGCGTATGCAAATCAACGCGTCGAAAATGAAAGCCAACGCGGTGCTGCTGCACAGTTGCGAGGTCACCAGTGGTACGCCGGGCTGCTACCGTCAGGCGGTATGTATCGGTTCTGCGCTTAACATCACGGCGAAATGAGTTCATTTCAGTTCGAGCCGATAGGCGTTATCCGCTCCCCTTATAAAGAAAAGTTCGCCGTGCCGCGTCAGCCGGGACTGGTCCTTAACGGCGGCGGCGAGCTGCATCTTGTCGCGCCGTATAATCAGGCCGATGCAGTGCGCGGGCTTGAGGCATTCAGCCATTTATGGGTGGTGTTTGTGTTTCACCAGACCATGGAAGGCGGCTGGCGTCCTACCGTGCGTCCTCCTCGTCTGGGCGGAAATGCCAGAATGGGAGTTTTTGCCACCCGCTCAACGTTCCGACCGAATCCAGTCGGGATGTCGCTGGTCGAACTGAAAGGGATACGCTGTCAGAAAGATCGGGTGATACTGGAGTTAGGTAGCCTTGACCTGGTTGATGGTACGCCGGTCATCGATATTAAACCTTACCTGCCCTTCGCCGAAGCGCTGCCGGATGCCCGTGCAAGCTATGCTCAGGACGCCCCACAGGCAGAGATGCCGGTTTACTTCACATCTGAAATAACGACGCAAATCAGCCAGCTGGAAAAGCGCTATCCTCGTCTGCGTGACTTTATCGTCGAAGTCCTGGCGCAGGACCCTCGTCCCGCCTACCGCAAAGAGGAAGACGCAGGAAAAACGTACGCCGTCTGGCTGCTGGACTTTAACGTGCGCTGGCGCGTAACTGATGCAGGTTTTGAAGTGTTTGCCCTGGAACCCAGGTAATTTTGTTCTCCTCTCTTTTGGCATCTTTGCCACACTGGTAAACTAAACCACTTTTTTTGTGTCAGGCTGGTGTTTCAGCCTGTTCCAATCGTCGAAATGGAACCGTAACAACATGCGTACTAGCCAATATCTGCTCTCCACTCTGAAGGAGACACCTGCCGACGCCGAGGTGATCAGCCACCAGCTGATGCTGCGCGCCGGGATGATCCGCAAGCTGGCCTCCGGGTTATACACCTGGCTGCCGACCGGCGTGCGCGTCCTGAAAAAAGTCGAAAACATCGTGCGTGAAGAGATGAACAACGCCGGTGCTATCGAGGTGTTAATGCCGGTCGTTCAGCCTTCTGAACTGTGGCAGGAGAGCGGTCGCTGGGAGCAGTACGGTCCTGAACTGCTGCGTATTGCCGATCGTGGCGATCGTCCATTCGTCCTCGGCCCAACGCATGAAGAAGTGATCACCGATCTGATCCGTAACGAGCTGAGCTCTTACAAACAGCTGCCGCTGAACTTCTTCCAGATCCAAACCAAGTTCCGTGACGAAGTGCGCCCACGCTTTGGCGTTATGCGCTCTCGCGAATTCCTGATGAAAGATGCCTACTCTTTCCATACTTCTCAGGAATCACTGCAAGAGACCTACGACAAAATGTACGTGGCCTACAGCAAAATCTTCTCCCGCATGGGGCTGGATTTCCGTGCTGTACAGGCTGATACCGGTTCAATCGGCGGTAGCGCCTCTCATGAATTCCAGGTTCTGGCGCAGAGCGGCGAAGACGATGTAATTTTCTCTGACTCCTCTGATTACGCCGCCAACATTGAGTTCGCAGAAGCGCTGGCACCAAAAGAACCACGCGGCGCGGCAACGCAAGAGATGACGCTGGTTGATACGCCAAACGCGAAAACCATCGCTGAGCTGGTTGAACAGTTTAATCTGCCGATCGAAAAAACCGTGAAAACCCTGCTGGTGAAATCGGCTGAAGGCAGCGCTTACCCGCTGGTAGCCCTGCTGGTCCGTGGCGATCACGAGCTGAACGAAGTGAAAGCCGAGAAGCTGCCGCAGGTTGCCAGCCCGCTGACCTTCGCGACGGAAGCCGAAATCCGCGCCGTGGTGAACGCAGGCCCAGGTTCTCTGGGTCCGGTGAACATGCCTGTTCCTGTGGTGATTGACCGCACCGTTGCGGCAATGAGCGACTTCGCTGCGGGCGCAAACATCGACGGTAAACACTACTTCGGCATCAACTGGGATCGTGACGTGGCGACGCCGGAAGTGGCTGACATCCGTAACGTGGTCGCAGGCGATCCAAGCCCGGACGGCAAGGGTACCCTGATGATTAAACGCGGTATCGAAGTAGGCCACATCTTCCAGCTGGGCGATAAGTACTCGCGCGCAATGAACGCTGCCGTTCAGGGCGAAGATGGTCGTAACCAGGTTCTGACCATGGGCTGCTACGGCATTGGGGTAACGCGCGTTGTTGCGGCCGCTATCGAGCAGAACTATGACGAACGCGGAATCGTCTGGCCGGATAACATCGCGCCGTTCCAGGTGGCGATCCTGCCAATGAACATGCACAAGTCTTACCGCGTGCAGGAGCTGGCAGAGAAACTCTACGCTGAGCTGAGCGCGAAAGGTATCGACGTGCTGATGGATGACCGTAAAGAGCGTCCTGGCGTGATGTTTGCTGATATGGAACTGATCGGTATTCCACACACCGTCGTCATCGGCGACCGTAACCTCGACAGCGACGAGATTGAATACAAGTACCGTCGCAACGGCGAAAAACAGATGCTCAAGACGGGCGACATTCTTGATTACCTGGTGAAAGCCATCAAAGGCTAAGAAACAAAAAAACCCCGCCAGTGCGGGGTTTTTTAATGGCTATAACTTATTTGCTTTCGCAGTCTTTACCCGCAGCAAACTTCGCGTCTTTATCTGCCACCAGCGTTTTCACCAGCTCACCGCTATCGGGGTTTGGCTCCAGCGTAAAATGCCCTTCAACCGTCAGCAACACTGGTTTGCTGTCGTTACCGCGCGCGACGGCATAGTCACGCTCCAGCTGGGCATTGTTCGCCACGCTGACTTTCTTCCCGGTTGCACAGTCAGTGAAGATTGCCGCATCCGCCATGTAGAAATACATCCCTCGCATCGCCATTGGGGTTGCAGGCAGGGTCGCTTTTACCGGGGCCAGCGTATAGTTGAACTGGGATTCAATCGGATTGCCTTCGCGATCGAGCATCTCCATCCCCTCGCCTTTGGCGCGGAAATACGTTTTATCGCCCGTGGTATCAGTCAATACCAGCTTTTCAGCCGTACGCGCCCATGTTCCGTATGTTGCAAAAGAAGACGGCTCTTTCGCCCCCTGATAGCGCTGGTTCATCACCCAGGTGCCATCTTTTTGCAGGAACAGAGAGGTTTCGATGCCTTCACAATCTGCACATGGCAATACGCCGCGCCAGCTCTGCTGCATCGGCTTCAATTCTTCGTTTTGCGTTGGCTGTAGTACCTGTGTTTCTGAACGGTTGTTACAGCCAAAAAGCGCGAACAGGCTTGTCACGGCCAGCGCTGATAATAATGCTTTTTTCACAATACATTCCTTATGAAAAAGTGTGTCCCTTTCGTCACATTACGGGTGACGGACTTTGCCACGCAGTGACTTTACGGTGGATTTCTGCGCCTTCGATGACAACCGACGTTCTTTCGATGCCCGCGTTGGACGTGTTGCCCGGCGACTTTTTTGTACTGCCGTCAGCTCTTTTATGACCGCCGCCAGTCTGGAAAGTGCCGCTTCCCGGTTCATTTCCTGGCTGCGATATTCCTGCGCTTTAATCACAATCACACCTTCACTGGTGATCAGATGATGGCTGGCGGCAAGCAGACTTTCTTTATAATACTCTGGCAGGCTGGAGGCCCGGATGTCAAAGCGCAAATGGATAGCCGTTGAGGCCTTGTTAACGTGCTGCCCCCCTGCGCCCTGAGCACGGATGGCGGTGATCTCCAGCTCGTGATCAGGGATGCTGACGTTTCGGGACAACTCAATCATGATACGGGCTGCCAGGCCGTGAGATGAATTTCCAGATTATTCTGAGAATCGGAAAGCCAGATGGCGCCGTCCTGAATCGTTGCCTGAAGCGCCATTGTCCGGCTGGCGAACGCGCTCAGCTGTGCCAGTTGTTCATCATCCAGATACCAGACGGTAAGATTTTTGAACTGCGCACATTTATTTTTGTTTTGCTGCCACCAGATCTCCGCCGCGCGCTGGTTATAGGCAAACAACGCCACTTCAGCTGACTGGGTGCACGCCTTTTTGATCCGGCGTTCATCCGGCAGGCCAAGCTCAATCCATAAATCGATACCCAGATGATCGTTGCGCAGCCAGGCTTCCGGTTCATCTTCCGCGCTTAAACCACGGGTAAATTGCAGACGCTCGTCGGCATACTTAATCCACGCCAGCAGGCGCAGCATCATGCGCTCCTGGGTTTCAGAAGGGTGACGCGCCAGCGTCAATGACGCATCCAGAAACTGGTTACGGTCAAGATCCGCCACATTGACCACAGCTTTATAAATTGTCGCTTTCAGCGCCATGAGAGAACTCCTTTCGAATCAGGCGTACATTGTAGCGAAAACCGCAGCAAAAGGCTGTTACGAGGTGGTGGCACCCCGTTATCAAGGCGCTGATATTGCTTAAATGAGTATGGTATAGTCACCTTGCTAAACCGAGTTTAACTTCGTAGGCTTAATGATATCTCACAGTAAGTCAGTACGCTGGCAGGAGGTGATGTGAATAATTATTGTGAGTTGATTCGCAGACGGTATGCGGAAATTGCCAGCGGAGATCTGGGGTACATCCCGGATGCGTTGGGCTGTGTATTGAACGTGCTGAATGAAGTGGCCTCTGATGAGAGCCTTTCTGAATCGGTCAGGGAAAAAGCAGCGTATGCTGCGGCGAATTTACTGGTGAGCGATTATGTCGATGAATGATATCTATCAACCCATCAATTGTGATGACTATGACAACCTCGAACTCGCCTGCCAGCATCATTTAATACTGACGCTGGAGCTAAAAGATGGCGAAGTGCTAAAGGCAAAGGCCAGCGATCTGGTTTCCCGTAAAAATGTGGAATACCTGGTTGTGGAAGATGCAGGTGCAACGCGTGAGCTACGCCTCGACAAAATTGCCAGTTTCAGCCATCCGGAAATCGGCACCGTCGTGGTGAGCGAATCCTGATAACCAACGGGCAGCCAGGCTGCCCGTTACGCTTTCCATTCAAAATTGACACCCGCTTCAGCCCACCCTTCCTGGGTAATAAACACACCTGCCGCCGCGATGAGCGTGTCGCCGTAAAACAGAAGCGGCGTGGTATCACGTCGCCAGGGCGGAACGTTCTGTTCCTGCCAGATTTTCTTCAGTTTACGCCCGCCGTTACGCCCAACGATATGCAGCATGCCGCTGGCCCTGAAGCGTATGGTGACGTTCTCGTCCGGCTCAGGTAGACGCACATTGCCCGAATGGCTTAACGCAACGACACCGGCATTCAACGGTAGCGTTAGTGCTTTTTCCGGCGACGGCCAGTCGAGCACAACGTCAGCCAGCGACGGCACAGATTTCACCCACCAGAGTTGCTCTTTATAGCGCCTGACGTCATAACCATTCAGGTGTATACACGGTGCGGCATCTTCCCGCGCCTGTGCAACTTCTTCCCAGATACGGTTGAGCATCGCCCGGGACGGCATAACCGCACGGTGGGAAGCCAGCCAGCGACGAATCAGAGCAGCCCGACGCACGGGGCTCATCACTTTCAACGGCGCAATGTTCAGGGCACCGTCAGCGGTAGTCAGCGTATTCAGCTCCCCGCTCAGCAACTCATCCAGCAAGCTTTCCTGTTCAGCACAAAGCATGGCACTTCTGGCCACCGCTTCGGAAAAATGGGCCCAGCGCTCACTCAGCAGCGGTAAGACGCGCAGGCGCAGGAAGTTACGGTCGTAACTGTCGTCCTGATTGCTTTCGTCTTCAATCCAGCGCAGATGATGTTGCTGCGCCCAGGCTTCCAGTGATGCGCGCGTCTCACCCAGTAGCGGGCGGATGAGCTCTGTTTCAGCAAAACCAGCACGCTCAGGCATGGCGGATAAACCCGCAGGCCCGCTGCCCCGCTTGAGCGCCAGTAAAAACGTCTCGCACTGGTCGTCCAGATGCTGCGCGGTGACCAACGCTTCTCCAGGCTGTAACGCGCCGGAAAACGCGGCGTAGCGGGCTTTGCGCGCCTGCGCCTCAATACCCAGCCCTTCATCCTCAAGCGTGACGCGTTCAACGATTAGCGGGATCGCCCACCCTGAGCACACCGCTTCGCAGTGCGCTACCCAGTCGTCGGCATGGGGGCTTAAGCCGTGATGGATATGCATCGCCCGCAGCTGGACGTCAGGCTCACGGTCGCGCCAGAGCTTAAGACGGTGCAGCAAAACGGTGGAATCCAGGCCACCGCTGAACCCCACCAGCAGCTGGCGGTAGGGTGAAACGGCGTGCGCGATAGCGGGTAAGGTCATAGGAAATTACACATAAAAAATGCCCGAACTGAACGGGCATTATCACACATGACGGCGATTACTGCTGATAAAGCTCCAGCGGCAGACCGTCCGGATCGTTGAAAAAAGTGAAACGTTTATCGGTGAAGGGATCGATGCGAATTGCTTCACAGGCCACGCCGTGGGCTTCCAGATGCTTTACCGCGCTGTCCAGGTTATCGACGCTGAAGGCCAGGTGGCGCAGGCCGCAGGCTTCCGGGCGCGAAGGACGCGCTGGCGGGAAAGGAAAAGAGAACAGTTCAATCACATATTGTCCGTTTAACGCCAGATCGCCTTTCCAGGAATCGCGCTCCTCGCGGTAGGCCTCGCTCAACAGCGTAAAGCCGAGAATGTCGCAGTAAAAGGCCTTACTTTTCGCGTAATCGGTGGCAATGATCGCAATATGATGAACAGCTTGTAAACCCAGCATAGTTTCTCCTTTTTATGGTGCCCTGAACGTTACAACCGACAACCCGCCCCTGGCAAGCGGCCCCTTTTATTTTAGGACTCTCACCCAGTACACGCCGTTATCATCGCGTTTCGCACCGTGAATATCCGTCTCAAAGCCCGGATAGTGGCGCCCTATCGAACAGAGCATCAGCAGGAAATCGAGCACCGCCCGGCTCTCCTCGGTGATCATCTCGCCCGGCATCAGCAGCGGTACGCCCGGCGGATAAGGCAGGATCATGTTGGCTGATACCCGCCCGACCAGGTTCTCCAGCTCAATGGTTTCAACCTCCCCTTTCACCTGGCGTTGCCACGCCCTGTGCGGCGTGAGCTTCATTTCAGGCAGAACATCAAATGCCTGCAGCATCAGGCGCGGCAGATCGTGCTGGCGGATCAGCCTGTGGATCCCCTGGGCCAGATCCTGAATACGCATATTGCGGTAGAAGTCAGGATCTTCCGCGTAGAGATCCGGCAGCATATTCTTCACCCGCAGGTTAAGATCGTATGCGCGCTTAAACTCCATAAGCCCGCGCAGCAGGCCCATCGCGCGGGTTTTATCGATCCCGATACTGAACAGGAACAGCAAATTATAGGGGCCGGTTTTCTCCACCACCACGCCGCGCTCATCAAGGAACTTCGCCACCAGCGCAGCCGGGATCCCTTCCTCACCCATCACACCCTGCTCATTCATGCCCGGCGTCAGGATCGTCACCTTAACCGGATCAAGGAACATGTGGTCTGCATCAGCATCCCGAAAACCGTGCCAGCTCTCCCCCGGCGCGACGGGCCAGCATTCTGCCTCATCAATCTCTTCCGGCTGCCAGATATCAAAGAACCAGCCGTCCGCTTCATCTTTAAGTCGCTGAACCTCTTTTCGGAAATGCAGCGCCCGCTCCACCGAACGATTAATAAGGCGTTTCCCGGGATTGCCGCGCAGCATCGCCGCCGCCGTTTCGATGGACGCCACCAGCGGGTAGCTGGGCGACGTGGTCGTGTGCATCATGAAGGCTTCGTTGAAGGTGTCCTCGTCGTACTCACCCTTGATGTGAATGAGAGACGCCTGGGAAAACGCGGCCAGCATTTTGTGCGTCGACTGCGTCTCGAAGAACACCTTACCCGGCACCCGCTCGCCGCTCATCCCACTTTTACCCGAGTAAATCGGGTGGAAATTGGTGTAAGGCACCCACGCGGAGTCAAAGTGAATCGACGGCACGTCCAGCGTCTGCTTGATCCAGTTCGTGTTGTAAAGCAGCCCGTCATAGGTGGAGTTGGTGATCACCGCATGCACAGGCCAGCTTGCCTCGGGGATCGCCGCGATCTTATTTTCAATGGCTTCATGCGCGAACTCACGGCGAGGAATGCCGCCGAGGATCCCCAGCGCATTACGCGTGGGAGACAGCCAGAGCGGCACGACGTCACTCATCATCAGCAAATGCGCCAGTGATTTATGGCAGTTTCGGTCAATCAGCAACGTGCTACCGGCAGGCGCGGCGTACATGCCGACGATCTTGTTCGACGTTGAGGTTCCGTTGGTCACCATGTAGCTCTGCTCGGCACCAAAGGTCCGGGCGATGTACTCTTCGGCTTCCAGATGCGGGCCGGTATGATCCAGCAGCGAGCCCAGCTTGGTCACCGAAATCGACACGTCCGCCTTCAGCGTGTTACCGCCAAAGAAATCATAGAACAGGCATCCCACCGGGCTTTTTTGATAGGCCGTTCCCGCCATGTGGCCTGGCGTACAGAAGGTGTACTTCCCTTCATTCACATAGGTGAACAGCGCACGCGTAAACGGCGGGGTGATGTTATCCAGATATTCGCCGGTGTACTGCTGAATGCGGGTCGCAATGTCCTCGGCAACGCCGAGTGAGTATTCGAAGAACCACAGCGCCATACGCATATCGTGGGCGCTGACGTCCATGGTCGAGTGAGTGTTGATAAAGGCGTACAGCGGAAGATATTCGTTGAGCTTATTGATCTCGCTGCACAACTCCATGTCGTATTCGTCCCAGTCGAATATCACGCCACAGATGCGCGGATTGTGTTCGATGAATTTCAGCAGGTCGGCGCTGTTTTGCGGCCAGATTAGCTGATATCCGCGTGCTTTAAGGGCCTGCTCAAGCTCCTTGATGGGTTCGTCTTTATAAAAGACACCGTGTGGCCCCATGATGGCAATGATGTTCATGGTTTACCTCCTTGAAAAACATCAGATAAGCATAGTTAAGGTAAACGGCAGGTATAAAAAAAGCCGCAACAATGTGCGGCTTTTAGGATAATTGTGAGGCTTACGCGTAACCGTAGGTCATCAGACGCTGATAACGACGGTTGAGCAGATCTTCTGTGCTCAGCACGTCCAGATCCGCCAGATCTGCCAGCAGCTGCGCTTTCAGGGAAGCAGCCATCACTTCCGGCTTACGGTGCGCGCCACCCAGCGGTTCAGGGATAACGGTGTCGATCAGCTTCAGCTCTTTCAGACGTGGGGCAATGATGCCCATCGCTTCCGCAGCCAGCGGCGCTTTATCGGCACTTTTCCACAGAATGGAGGCACAGCCTTCCGGAGAGATAACGGAATAGGTGCTGTACTGCAGCATATTCACTTTATCGCCCACGCCAATTGCCAGCGCACCGCCGGAACCACCTTCACCGATAACGGTACAGATGACCGGCACTTTCAGGCGAGACATCTCACGCAGGTTGCGTGCGATGGCTTCAGACTGACCGCGCTCTTCTGCGCCAACACCCGGGTAAGCACCCGGTGTGTCGATGAAGGTGATGATTGGCATATTGAAACGCTCAGCCATCTCCATCAGACGCAGGGCCTTACGGTAGCCTTCTGGTGCTGGCATACCGAAGTTACGACGGATCTTCTCTTTGGTTTCACGGCCTTTCTGGTGACCAATGATCATCACCGGACGTCCATCAAGACGCGCGATACCGCCGACGATAGCTTTATCGTCAGCGTATGCGCGGTCGCCTGCCAGTTCGTCAAATTCGTCAAACGCCAGGCGGACATAATCCAGGGTGTACGGACGCTGTGGATGACGCGCCAGCTGGGCGATCTGCCATGCGCCGAGATCGGCAAAGATTTTGCGCGTCAGTTCTACGCTTTTTTCACGCAGACGATGCACTTCTTCGTCGATGTTAATATCCAGTTTTTCATCCTGACGGCTTACGGCTGTCAGAGAATCGATTTTCGCTTCCAGCTCTGCAATCGGCTGTTCGAAATCAAGGAAATTCAGACTCATAGTATTCCTGTATTAGTCAAACTCCAGTTCCACCTGCTCCGAACCAATGAGGCCACGGAGATCGTTCAGTAAACGATCGCACGGAGAGACACGCCACGTTGCACCAAAGCGCAACCGCGCACGTGCATCCGCCCTCTGATAGTAGAGATGTACTGGAATGGTCCCCGAGCGGTGGGGTTCCAGAGACTGACGGAGTCGGTTTAAAAGCTGGTCATCAATTTGCCTGTCCGTCAGCGAGATAGCAAGCCCGCGAGCATATTTTTCCCGGGCTTCGTCAATGTCCATCACTTCGCGGGCGGTCATTTTAAGCCCCCCGCTGAAGTCATCAAAGCTGACCTGTCCGCTGACGATAAGTATGCGGTCTTTTTCCAGCAATTGCTGGTATTTATCCAGCGCGTCGGTGAACAACATCACCTCCAGACGCCCGGAACGGTCATCCAGGGTACAGATGCCGATACGATTGCCGCGCTTGGTGACCATTACCCTTGCAGCAATCACGAGCCCCGCAGCCGTGGTGATTTTACCACGTTCTGTCGGATGCATGTCTTTAAGCCTGTGGCCGCCGACATAGCGCTCAATTTCTTTCAGATACTGGTTGATCGGGTGTCCCGTCAGGTACAGGCCTAACGTCTCACGCTCCCCATCCAGCACCACCTGTTCTGGCCAGGGCTGGCAGTTGGAATACGACTGCTCGATCTGCTCTGGCTCTTCCGCCAGCACGCCGAACATATCCGCCTGGCCAATGGCTTCCGCTTTAGCATGCTGATCGGCCGCTTTCAGCGCATCGCCGAGCGAGTTCATCAGCGCGGCGCGGTGTGGCCCCAGCCGGTCAAACGCACCGGACATGATCAGTTTTTCCAGCACGCGGCGGTTCAGCTTTTTGGTATCGGTGCGGGCGCACAGGTCGAACAGCTCGCGGAAATAGCCGCCGTTGTTACGCGCTTCGATGATCGCCTCGATCGGCCCCTCACCCACGCCCTTGATCGCGCCGATCCCATAGACGATTTCCCCGTCATCGTTGACGTGGAAATGGTACAGGCCAGAGTTAATATCCGGCGGCAGGATCTTCAGCCCCATGCGCCAGCACTCGTCCACCAGGCCAACCACCTTTTCGGTGTTGTCCATATCGGCGGTCATTACCGCCGCCATAAACTCAGCGGGATAGTGGGCCTTGAGCCACAGCGTTTGATACGACACCAAAGCATAAGCGGCGGAGTGGGATTTGTTAAATCCGTACCCGGCGAATTTCTCCACCAGGTCGAAGATTTTCATCGCCAGTTCGCCATCGACGCCGTTTTTCTTCGCCCCATCTTCAAAGATAGAACGCTGCTTGGCCATCTCTTCCGGCTTTTTCTTACCCATCGCACGACGCAACATATCTGCGCCGCCAAGGGTGTAACCAGAAAGCACCTGGGCGATCTGCATGACCTGTTCCTGATACAGGATGATGCCGTAGGTTGGCTCCAGTACCGGCTTCAGGCTTTCATGCTGCCACTGCACATCCGGATAGGAAATCTCTTCGCGCCCGTGCTTACGGTCGATAAAGTTATCTACCATCCCCGACTGCAACGGGCCCGGACGGAACAGAGCCACCAGCGCGATCATATCTTCGAAGCAGTCTGGTTGCAGACGCTTAATCAAATCTTTCATGCCGCGGGATTCAAGCTGGAAGACGGCTGTCGTCTCGGAGCGTTGCAGCATGTCGAAACTTTTCTTGTCATCAAGCGGGATAGCCGCGATATCCAGCGGCGGCTCGCCGTTCTTCTCACGGCGGGCGTTGATCATCTCCAGCGCCCAGTTGATGATGGTCAGCGTACGCAAACCAAGGAAGTCGAACTTCACCAGCCCGGCGTATTCAACGTCGTTCTTGTCGAACTGGGTGACCGGATGCTGGCCCGCTTCATCGCAGTACAGCGGCGCGAAGTCAGTGATTTTGGTCGGGGCGATAACCACGCCCCCCGCATGCTTACCGGCGTTACGCGTGACGCCCTCCAGCTTGCGCGCCATGTCGATCAGCGCTTTCACCTCTTCGTCGGCTTCGTAGATTTCCGGCAGCTGAGGTTCAGCTTCAAAGGCTTTCGCCAGGGTCATGCCCGGATCGGGCGGCACCAGCTTAGAGATTCGATCGACAAAACCGTAGGGGTGGCCCAGAACGCGGCCCACATCGCGGATAACCGCTTTCGCCGCCATCGTACCGAAGGTAATGATCTGTGAAACCGCATCACGACCGTACATATCGGCCACGTGCTCAATCACCTGGTCGCGTTTTTCCATGCAGAAGTCGACGTCGAAGTCGGGCATGGAGACACGTTCCGGGTTAAGGAAACGTTCGAACAGCAGGTCGAATTCCAGCGGATCGAGGTCGGTGATTTTCAGCGCATACGCCACCAGCGAGCCGGCACCTGAACCACGGCCCGGGCCAACCGGTACGCCGTTATCCTTCGACCACTGGATGAACTCCATTACGATCAGGAAGTAGCCAGGGAACCCCATCTGGTTGATCACCTGGAGTTCAATATCCAGACGCTCGTCATATTCAGGACGCTTCTCTTTACGGACCGCTTCATCCGGGAAGAGGAATTCCAGACGCTCTTCAAGGCCCTCTTTCGATTTCATGACCAGGAAATCTTCCGTGGTCATGTCGCCCGTCGGGAACTGCGGCAGGAAATATTCGCCGAGACGCACGGTGACGTTGCAGCGCTTGGCAATCTCTACGCTGTTTTCCAGCGCTTCCGGGATGTCGGAGAAGAGCTCACACATTTCCTCTTCGCTGCGCATGTACTGCTGCGATGAGTAGTTGCGAGGACGTTTCGGATCGTCGAGGGTGAAGCCGTCGTGGATAGCGACGCGAATTTCATGTGCGTCAAAATCGCCCGGCTCAAGGAAGCGCACATCGTTGGTGGCTACCACAGGCAGGCCACGCGCTTCCGCCAGGGCGACGGCCGCATGCAGATAGCTCTCTTCATCCGCACGCCCGGTACGGATTAGCTCCAGGTAATAGCGATCCGGGAAATACTCTTCGTAGAACGAGACGCACTGATCCACCAGCACGTTGTTCCCGCGCAGCAGACATTTGCCGACATCCCCCATACGGCCACCGGAGATCAGCAGCAGACCTTCGTTCAGCTCCGCCAGCCAGTCGCGGTCAATCCATGGACCCAGCGCGCCGTAGCCGCGCTGGTAGGCTTTTGAGATGAGCAGAGTGAGGTTCTGATAGCCCGTGTTATTCATGGCTAACACGGAAATTTGCGTCATCTCATCGCCGAGCAGGTCGCTCTGCACGTGGAAATCCGCGCCGACGATGGGCTTTAATCCTGCGCCATGCGCCGTTCCGTAGAACTTCACCAGGCCACACAGGTTGGTAAAATCGGTGATCGCCAGCGCAGGCATGCCAAGCGAGGCCGCCTTCTTTACCAGCGGCCCGGTCTTTGCCAGCCCATCGATCATGGAGTAGTCGCTATGCACCCGCAGGTGTACGAAACGTGGTTCAGCCATCTTCAGATCCCGCGTTACTTAATTGCTTGCGTCTTGATTCAGGACACCAGTCCCAGCGCGCGTTTCACCGGGCCAAAGCTGCGCCGATGATGTTCAGTTGCGCCATGTTCAGCCAGCTTTTCCAGATGGAAAGCCGTTGGATATCCCTTGTGCTGGGCGAAACCATACGCGGGATAAGTGAGGTCCAGCGCGGCCATTTCGGCATCGCGCGTCACTTTGGCAATGATTGACGCCGCACTGATTTCTGCGACGCGGCTATCGCCTTTAACAACAGCCATTGAAGGCATCGGCAGCGCCGGGCAACGGTTACCGTCGATCAGCACATACTCAGGCACAATCTTCAGGCCCGCAACGGCACGCTGCATCGCCAGCATGGTGGCGTGCAGAATGTTCAGATCGTCGATCTCATCCGGCTCTGCGCGCCCGAGACTCCAGGCCAGCGCCTTCTCTTTAATTTCATCGAACAGCGCCAGGCGGCGCTTTTCGCTCAGTTTTTTCGAGTCGTTCAGGCCAGGGATCGGGCGGGCTGGATCGAGGATCACCGCCGCGGTCACAACGGCACCCACTAACGGACCACGACCGACTTCATCCACACCGGCAACGAGGTGGGTATGGGGATAAATAAATTCCATCATTGTGCTAACTCCAGCACCGCATCGGCCGCCTGCTCATCAGCATTACAGCGGATCAGTTGATGCAGTTCACGGAAAGTATCATGCATCTGGTGGCTGGTTTTACCGTTGGCCAGCAGCGGCAGTAATGCATCAGCCAGTGCCTGCGGCTGGCATTCATCCTGCAAGAGTTCTTTCACCAGCTCGCGACCTGCAAGCAGGTTTGGCAGGGATACGTAGTCTGTTTTTACCAGACGTTTTGCCAGCCAGAAGGTAAACGGTTTCATGCGATAACCGACCACCATTGGGCATTTTGCCAGCATACACTCCAGCGCAGCCGTGCCGGAAGCCAGCAGTGCGGCATCGCTCGCAAACATAGCTTGCCGCCCTTTCCCGTCCAGCAGGCGGACGTGAAGATCCGGGGCAACCTCGGCTTTGATACGCTCAAACTGCTCGCGGCGTTTGGCATTCACCAGCGGCACGACCACTTCAAGGTCTGGGTACGTCTTGCGGAGAATTTGCGCCGTTTTCAGGAAATCGGCACTTAGCATTTCAACTTCCGCACCCCGGCTCCCTGGCAGCAGCGCCAGACAGTGCACATCATGCGGGATGCCCAGTTCGTCACGCGCCGCATTTTTATCAGGGTCCAGCGGCATGGCATCCGCCATGGTATGACCGATAAAACGGCACGGGACATTAAACCTGTCGTAAAACGCTTTTTCGAAAGGCAGAAAAGCCAGCACCAGATTGGTGGACCGTCCGATTTTGAAAACGCGTTTCTGTCGCCACGCCCACACGGACGGGCTGACGTAATGGATAGTTTTGATCCCCTGCTTTTTCAGGTTCCCTTCAAGGGTAATATTGAAATCAGGTGCATCAATGCCGACAAAGACATCGGGCTTGAGGTCGGTAAAGCGGCGGGTAAGATCGGCGCGAATATGCAGCAGGCGACGCAGGCGGCCCAGCACCTCGACGATGCCCATCACAGCCAGCTCTTCCATTTCATACCAGGCTTCACAGCCTTCGGCCTGCATCAGCGGCCCAGCCACGCCCACAAAGCGGGCATTGGGTACACGGGCTTTAAGCGCGCGGATAAGACCTGCACCAAGAATATCGCCGGAGGTTTCTCCGGCGACCAGGGCGATAGTAAGCGGACGACTGTCGACCATTAACGAATCAGACCACGGGTTGAACGTTCAAAGAATTCCATGAACGTTTTCACTTCAGGGTGCTTATTCGCCAGCTCGGCAATTTCCGGCTTCGCCTCTTCCAGCGTTTTACCGCTACGGTACAGCAATTTGTACGCGTTGCGGATCGCGGTAATCGCTTCGCGGCTAAAGCCACGACGCTTAAGGCCTTCAATGTTCACGCCAAACGGCGTGGCATGGTTGCCCTGCGCAATCACAAACGGTGGGACGTCCTGCGCCACACCGGAGCACCCGCCGACCATCACGTGTGCACCGATGATGCAGAACTGATGGACTGCGGTCATGCCGCCAATAATTGCGAAATCATCGACCGATACGTGCCCCGCCAGCGTTGCGTTGTTGGCGAGAATACAGCGGCTACCCACGGTACAGTCGTGCGCAATATGCGCATTAACCATAAACAGGTTGTCGCTGCCCACCTTCGTCAATCCACCGCCTTGCGTTGTACCACGATGAATGGTGACGCTTTCGCGAATGCGGTTACGATCGCCGATTTCCACGCGGGTCGGTTCGCCAGCATACTTAAGATCCTGGTTAACTTCGCCGATGGAGGCGAACTGATAGATCTCATTGTTGCAGCCAATGGTGGTATGACCATTCACGACAACGTGAGATTTCAGTACTGTACCCTCACCAATTTCGACATGGGGTCCAACAATACAAAACGGGCCAATGTGGACGTTTGCGCCAATGATGGCACCCGTTTCCACAATGGCGGTAGGATGAATAAAGGCGGATTTATCAATCACGTATCAGGCCTCCCGGCTACGCGCACACATCATTGTCGCTTCGCAAACAACTTTGCCGTCAACCATAGCTACGCCTTTGAAGCGAGTCAGGCCGCGACGCGTTTTTTCAAAAGTGACTTCCATGATCATTTGATCACCAGGCACGACCGGACGCTTGAAGCGCGCCTCATCGATACCCGCGAAGTAATAGAGTTCACCCGGCTCCAGTTTACCTACGCTTTTAAACGCCAGAATACCGGTAGCCTGTGCCATCGCTTCCAGGATCAACACACCCGGGAAGATAGGTTTACCAGGGAAGTGCCCCTGGAAGAATGGCTCGTTAACGGAGACATTTTTCACTGCGCGCAGAAAACGACCTTCTTCAAAATCCAGCACACGGTCTACCAGTAAAAACGGGTAGCGGTGCGGCAGAAGTTCTAAAATCTCTTCAATATGCAGAGTATGAGTGTCAGTAGTCAAAATACTCTTCCTGTCAAATGTACTAAGTAGCAATAATAACACGGCCTGCCGGTTTATAAACAAAGCCGACAGGCCGGGAAATTTAGCGTTAAACGGATGAACGCTTAGTCTTGTTGATCGATTTTGCGCTCAATCGCTTTGAGTCGCTTGCTCATATCATCAATATTCATCACCAGTGCAGCTGTTTTACGCCATACCTTGTTCGGTTGCAGCGGGATACCGGAGGAATAAACGCCGGGCTCAGTGATGGGACGCATCACCATACCCATCCCCGTCACCGTGACTTTGTCGCATATTTCCATATGGCCATTGATCACGCTGGCACCGCCTATCATGCAGTAACGGCCTATTTTCAGGCTGCCTGCCATGATAACACCACCCGCAACTGCGGTATTGTCGCCAATCACAACGTTATGTGCAATCTGGCACTGGTTGTCTATGATAACACCGTTACCAATAATGGTGTCGTCAAGTGCACCACGGTCAATGGTTGTGCAAGCGCCGATCTCAACGCGATCGCCGATAATCACGCGACCCAGCTGCGGGATCTTAACCCAGTTACCCCGATCGTTGGCGTAACCGAATCCGTCAGAACCAATCACCGTGCTGGACTGTACGAGGCAATTCTCGCCAATCTCAACCTCATGGTAGACAGAAACATTGGCCCACAGACGAGTCCCTGCGCCAATTTTCGTATTTTTTCCAACAAAGCAGCCTGGCCCAATCACCACGTTATCACCCAGCACAACGCCGGATTCGATAACGGCGTTTGCGCCGACTGCCACGTTGTTACCCAGCTGAGCCGTTGAATCAATCGCAGCGCTGGCTGCAATGTTCTGCGCCGGCTGCGGCGTGGTATCAAGAATTTGGGCCATGCGTGCATAGGTCAGGTAGGGATTTTTCACTACCAGTGCAGCGTTAGTGGCAAACGGAAGATCGTCCTGCGTCAGAACAACGGCAGACGCCTGGCACTGAGCCAGGTGTTCACGGTACTTAGGGCTTACCATGAAGGTAATAGTGCCTGCTTTAGCAGATTGCATGGACGCAACAGCGGTGATGACGATATCGCCATCACCGTGTAATTCTGCATCCAACTGCTGAGCTAAATCAGCCAGTCGAATTGAAGGCATTACTTATTTAACCTGTTTCAGAACATCAGCGGTGATGTCTTTAACATCGCTGCTGTTGAATGCAACGGCGTTCGCATCAACAACCAGATCGATGCTCTGATCGGCTGCTACTGCTTTAACGGCAGACTGAATACGCGTCACCAGCTTGCCACGCTCTTCGTTAGAACGACGCTGACGATCCTGCTCGAAAGCCTGCGCTTTCTGAGAGAAGGTCTGGCGCTGAGACATGACGTCTTTTTCCAGTTTGCTGCGCTCGCTCGCTTTCATGGTAGAACCATCACGCTGTAAACGCTGCATCTTGGACTGAAGATCACCTTCCATACGTTGCAGTTCGCTCGCACGGCCTTTGAATTCGTTTTCCAGCGTTGCAGAAACGCCCGTTTTCTGTGCAACCTGCTGGAACAAATTACCCATGTTGACGATTGCAATTTTGTCCGCTGCCTGAGCAGAAGTTGCCATCGCTAAACCGAGACCTGCAGCTAATAACCACTTTTTCACAATTAACTCCTTACCATCCCATTGGCACCCGAGGGGTGCCGTTCTTTGCGTGGCAAGGCGACCGTTTTACCGATCGCCGGTTGTCAGCGCTACACTGCCAACGCATTCCATTGCAGCGGATTATTACCAGGTTTTACCAATGTTAAACTGGAACTGCTCCGCTTTGTCTCCATCGTATTTCTTGAACGGCTGGGCGTAGGAGAAGACCAACGGCCCCAGCGGTGACATCCATTGTAATGCGATACCTGCGGACATGCGAATGTTGCCCGGATCGCTGTAGTCCGGAACGCCCGCTGCACGCATCTGGGCGGTATTCTCCCAGTTGGTATCCCACACCGTACCTGCATCCATAAAGAAGGAGGTACGGACAGAGTTCGCGTACTTATCACTGATAAACGGCGTCGGCGTGATGAACTCGAGGCTCGCCACGGCCATGGCGTTACCGCCTACCGCATCATCAGAGCTACAGACTTGTTTTGAATCGCGGCTTGCGCAGTTATCTTCGTCATTACCGCCGTAGTAAACCGCTTTCGGACCAATGTTATTGGACTGGAAGCCACGAACGGTGCTTGAACCACCGGCGTAGAAGTTCTCATAGAACGGCAGCTCTTTGCTTCCGATACCGTCACCATAGCCCCAGCGGGTACGACCCAGTACGACCCACTTGTGGTCGTCATCAATTGGGAAGTAGGACGCCGTATCCAGAGTGACCTTGTAGAACTCGTTATCCGAGCCCGGGATCGTCACCTTACCGTTCAGGTTAACGCGTGAACCTTCCGTCGGGAAGTAGCCACGGTCAAGACGGTTGTAGGTCCAACCGTAGTTGAAGGTGAAGTCATCCGCGGCGAAACCGTTGTCATCGCTGGACGTACTTGCAGACTGACCGATGGAGTCCAGGTAACGCCACATCGCCACCTGCGGTTGCATGTTAGACAGGTCGTTATGCACGTACCCTAAACCTGCACGCAGGGTGTTGTATTCGTTAACCGGGAAGCCGAGCGTACCATCCAGACCGTAACTCTTGTTGGTATACGAGGAGAGGTCCGCGTCGTCCGCTTTAAAGTCGTTATAGAAGATACGACCACCCAGGCTTACACCGTCCACGGTGAAGTATGGGTTGGTAACGGAGAACTCAGAGTAGGTCTGGTAGTCGTTTTTCGTCCCGTTGATACCGACAGAGTAACCCGTACCCAGCCAGTTATCCTGCTGAACGCCGACCTGGAAGCTCACGCCACTTTCAGTACCGTAACCAATACCGAAGTTGAAACTACCGGTATTACGTTCTTTAACTTTATAAACAACATCCACCTGATCCGGACGACCTGGTACACGCTGAGTATCGGTATCGACCGTTTCGAAGTAGCCCAGACGGTTCAGACGCTCTTTACCCTGGTCGACCAGATCGCTTCCCAGCCATGCCCCTTCCATCTGGCGCATTTCACGGCGCAGAACGGAGTCTTTAGAGGTATCGTTACCTTCGAAGCGGATTTTACGCACGTAGAAACGGTTGCCCGCATCAACGTTAACGTGAAGCTTAACAGTCTTATCCGCGTCGTTAATTTCCGGCTGCGTTTGCACACGCGGATACGCATAACCATAACGGCCGAGCAGCTTCTTAATGCTGTCTTCCATTTTGGTGACTTTAGATCCGCTATACAGATCGCCCGGCTGAATTTTGGTCAGAGATTCAATTTCAGCAGAATGTCCTGCCAGGTTGCCGCTGACTTCAACACCTGAAAGCGTGTATTTATCGCCTTCTGTGATGTTAACGGTAATGTAGATACCTTTCTTGTCCGGAGTCAGACTCACCTGAGTTGAATCGATGTTGAAACGGGCGTAACCGCGATCCAGATAGTAGCTGCGCAGGGTTTCAAGGTCACCCGCCAGTTTCTGTTTCTGGTATTTACGATCGCCTACCACGTTCCACCACGGCACTTCGTCACGCAGTTGGAAGTTGGAGATCAATTCGTCGGTGCTGAACGCGTGGTTACCCACGATGTTGATCTGCTGGATCTTCGCAGAAACACCTTCCTGGAAGACCAGTTTCAGGTCAACACGGTTACGTGGCAGCGGTGTAACAACCGCTTTAACGCTCGCGCTGTATTTACCGACGCTGTAATAGAAATCTTCCAGACCTTTTTCAATGTCTGCAAGGGTTGTGCGGTCCAGAGATTCCCCCACACGAACACCCGATGCCTCAAGGTTCTGCTTGAGCATGTCATCTTTCACCGACTTGTTGCCGGAGAAAGTGATGCTGGCAATCGTTGGACGTTCTTTTACCTGAACCACCAGCGTATCACCATCGCGCAGGACGCGGACGTCCTCAAAGTTGCCAGTGGCAAACAGAGCACGGATGGTGTTACTGATATCTTCATCATTAACCGTATCGCCGGGGCGCACAGGCATACTGAGGAGGGCCGCACCAACGGCGACACGCTGAAGGCCTTCGAAATGAATATCTTTCACTACGAACCCGTCAGCACCGTATACGGTCGCGCTGCTAAACAGCAGCGACGCTATGAGCAACTTTTTCATCGCCATCGTTATTATGCGTTCTTCCTAACTAACTCTCTTACAACCGAGAGAAATCATTGAAAAGTGCAAGCCCCATTAACAGCACCAGCAAAATCGAGCCAATGCGATAACTAAAGTCTTGAACTCGCTCGGATACCGGTCCGCCTTTTAGCTTTTCAATCGCTAAAAACAGCAGATGGCCCCCATCTAATACGGGAAGCGGGAACAGGTTGATTATCCCCAGGTTCACGCTAATCAGCGCAAGGAACATGAGATAGTAAATCACCCCGAACTCCGCTGACATCCCAGCCCCCTGAGCAATCGAAATTGGCCCACTGAGGTTGTTCAGTTTCACATCACCGGTTATCAATTTCCCCAACATGTTGACCGTAAGCTTCATCAGCTGCCATGTTTTATCCGTGGCCTCAACGATGGCGCTAAACGGCCCATACTGGCGTATTGTCTTGTACTCATCTGGCAGTGGGATCACTTTCGGCACAACGCCGGCAAACCCTTCCGCCTTACCGCCGCCCGATTTAGTATCCGGGGTGAGGGTCAGTGAGAGCGAACTCCCCTGCCTTTCCACTTCCAGCGCGAGCGGCTTGCCTGGATTATCGCGCACCAGAGTAACAAAGGTCATCCATTGTGTTAATGGCTGACCATCGACTTTAACGATCCTGTCACCCGCTTGTAAACCTGCTTTACTCGCTGCCGAATTAGACTGTACTTCGGCTAACACCGGCTCGATCTGCGCGCTGCGCGGGCGAATCCCCAGTGTAGCGACTGGATCCTCTTTGTCTGGCTCAAAGCGCCAGTGGCGTAAATCCAGCACTTTTTCCTGCCGCTGGTCGGAACCAAAAGGCGATACGCTGACGGTTGTCTGCTCATCACCGATTTTCGCAACCAGTTGTAACCTCACGGCATCCCAATCAGGGGTTTCGATACCATCAATCGCTTTAAGTTCCATTCCCGGTGTAATTTGCGCCGTTGCCGCAATGGAACCCGTGGTGATTTCACCCACAACCGGGCGTACGCCAGGCACGCCGATAATAAACACCAGCCAGTAGGCGAAGATAGCGAAGATGAAATTGGCTACCGGTCCGGCAGCGATGATGGCAGCACGTTGGCCAACAGTTTTATTGTTGAACGCGCTATGTCGAAGTTCCGGGGCGACAGGCTCAACGCGTTCGTCGAGCATTTTGACATAGCCGCCCAGGGGGATCAGAGCAATGACAAACTCGGTGCCATGCTTATCGGTGCGCTTCCAGAGCGATTTGCCAAAGCCAATCGAGAATCGCTCTACCCGCACACCACAGCGCCGGGCAACCCAGAAATGGCCAAATTCATGCACGGTAATCAGTACACCCAATGCAACAATGAACGCCGCCAGATTCCAGAGAATGCTCAGCATAAAACCTTCCGTTATATCGTCCCAAACACCAGTAAAAGCAGGCAAGCAAATACGGGAACAGCCGCGGTAAGGCTGTCAATGCGATCCAGTATTCCGCCATGTCCTGGAATCAGGTGACCACTGTCCTTAATCCCTGCTTCACGCTTAAACATGCTCTCGGTTAAATCACCCAGTACCGATGCCAGCGCCGCGAAAATCGAACATACCAGCAGCGTGGAGGGGGCAACCTCAAGATTCGCCCAGACGCCATAGCCCCAGGAGATAATCGCTGCCGTAAACAGGCCGCCGATGAAGCCTTGCCAGGTTTTGCCCGGAGAAACCTTTGGCGCCAGTTTATGTTTGCCAAACAGTTTACCAAACATATAGGCTCCGGAGTCAGCCCCCCAGACGAGAATCATCACATAAAGCAGCCATATTGCGCCGCTGTAGTGGTTTTCGTCATAGTGCCAGGCGCGCAGCGCAACCATACCCCAGAAGAACGGAACAATCGTGAGCAGACCAAAAATAAGGCGCAACACTTTAGAGTTACGCCAGATCGCCGCAGAGCCCGGGTAGAAAAGCACTAAAACAAGCGCAGCAATCCACCAGGCCAGCGATATCCATAAGGATCCGGCAACCAGCGGCTGGTGAACATCGTGATGATATTCAGGCAAGGTATACAGCATCAGGGCCAGTAAAAAACCACAGAGTACCGCCAGCCATACCCGCTGAGTGCGCGAGGTAAAGCCGCTAAGCTGCCCCCATTCCCACGCGGCGAGCATACACACCACCAGCGTAACAATAGCGAATCCCACCGGAGGCAGTAAAAACAGCGCTGCGATAACGACGGGTATTAATACAAAAGCGGAAATCAGGCGATACTTCAGCAAAAGCTACCCCCATCAGGCGTTATCGCCACCAGGCTCGGTGCCGCCGAAACGACGCTCTCGATTGGCAAAGGCATGCAGCGCACCTTCAAAGTCTTGTTCATCAAAATCTGGCCAAAGAACATCCGTAAAGTAAAGTTCAGCGTAGGCAATTTGCCACAGCAAAAAGTTACTTATGCGATGCTCCCCCCCTGTCCTTATAACCAAATCCACGGGAGCCAGTTCATTCATGCAGATTTGCTGACTCAGCGCCTCTTCATCAATCTGGTCGGGTCTTAACAGCCCTTCCTGAACCTGCTCAGCCAAATGCCGAACCCCCTGGATAATATCCCAGCGTCCACCGTAATTCGCCGCGATATTGAGCGTCAGGCCGGTATTATTTTCCGTCAGCGCTTCAGCTTTGCGAATCCGTTCCTGCAAACGTGAGTTAAAACGACTGGTTTCGCCAATAATACGCAAGCGGACGTTGTGGCGGTGCAGGCTTTTTACTTCACTATCGAGCGCCCACACGAACAGTTCCATCAACGCAGTCACTTCTTGCGCAGGTCGATTCCAGTTTTCACTGCTAAAAGCATAGAGCGTTAACGCATCAATGCCGTTATTGGCGGCAAAAGAAACGGCGCGGCGAACAGATTTCGCCCCGGCTTTATGCCCAAAGGCTCGTATCTTCCCTTGTCTTTTCGCCCAGCGGCCATTGCCATCCATGATGATTGCAACATGGCGACAGCCATGTGCTGGCAAGTTTTCGCTTATTGGTTGATTCGCAGACAACATAACGCGTTTTTAGTCCCTGAAAGGATTTAACGGTACACAGGAATACTGAAGCCTATACATAAAAAAGCCGTGTCATACCACGGCTTACCTGACCACTTAAAGCCAAATACCTGCGATCAGGTGGCGCAGACTATATCACTGAAGCCCAACGCTAACAAATAGCACGACGACTAGTGCTTGCTTTATCACCAGCTTGCGAGACGTGTCACCTGTTTACGCGCAACAATACGTGCCTGTTCATCCACGGCCAGCACCTCTTCCACACTCTGCGGCTCACGCAAATCCATCATCTCCAGCACGGATAAATTCAACGCGGCGATATCAGTAAAGCGGATCTGCTGATTCAGGAATGCTTCAACGGTCACTTCATTGGCTGCATTAAGCGCCGTTGTCGCCGCCTGCCCCTGATCGAAGGCCGTCATCGCCAGTTTCAGGCAGGGATAACGGTCGTAATCAGGCTCGCTAAACGTCAGTGAACTCAGCTTGCAAAAATCGAGAGGCTTAACGCCCGATTTTACGCGGTTTGGCCACGCCATCGTATGAGCAATAGGCGTACGCATATCCGGCTCGCCCAACTGGGCCAGCACGCTGCCGTCCTGATAGCGCACCATAGAGTGAATCACCGACTGCGGGTGGATCAGCACTTCCATCTGTTTCGCCGACGCATTGAACAGCCAGCGAGCTTCAATGTATTCCAGACCTTTATTCATCATGGTGGCCGAATCGACGGAGATCTTACGCCCCATTGACCAATTCGGATGACGACACGCCTGATCCGGCGTCATTGCGCTCAATTCAGACAGTGGCGTTTCACGGAACGGGCCACCAGACCCGGTAAGCAGAATCGACACAACGCCATTCTGCTCCAGGTCAGCGTACCCCAGGTTTTGTTGAAAAGGTTGGGGTAAACTCTGAAAAATCGCGTTGTGCTCGCTATCGACCGGCAAAAGACGCGCCCCACGCTGTTTTACCGCCTCCATAAAAAGGCGTCCGCAGGTGACCAGCGACTCTTTATTTGCAAGCAGAACATCTTTTCCCGCATCAATAGCGGCAAGCGTCGGCAGAAGACCCGCCGCCCCGACGATTGCCGCCATTACCTGATCAACTTCATCAAGCGAGGCCATATCGCAAGCCGCCTGTTGCCCGCTGAGCACTTCGGTACGACAGCCCTTCCCCTGCAACAGCGTTTTCACCTGGCGGGCGCTCTCTTCATCATCCATCACCGCAAAACGAGGGGTAAACTCCATGCACTGTTCGACCATTCGCTGCACGTTTTTTCCGGCCACAAGTGCGGTCACGGTGTAGCTGTCGGGATTATGACGTACGACGTCGAGAGTGCTGCAACCGATAGAGCCGGTCGAGCCGAGGAGAGTGAGATGCTTCATGAGATGCCCAAAAGTTAGACCAGATAAAAGCAAAACGCCGCCAGCAAGACTCAATGTCCTTCTGAACGGCGTTTATCAGTGTATAGCGAAAATCAGAACTGCATCAGTTCCGCTTCTTTTTCTGCCAGCGCCGCATCAATTTTCTTGATCGCCGCGTCGGTCATTTTCTGAATGTCGTCCTGAGAACGACGATCGTCGTCTTCGCTGATCTCTTTTTCTTTCAGCAGGGCTTTCACTTTATCGTTCGCATCGCGACGCACGTTACGCACGGAAACGCGACCCTGCTCTGCTTCACCACGTACGACTTTGATCAGGTCTTTACGACGCTCTTCCGTCAGCGGAGGCAGTGGAACACGAATATCCGCGCCCGCTGAGCTTGGGTTCAGGCCCAGGTCAGATGCCATGATCGCTTTTTCAACGGCCGGGCTCATTGAGCGATCGAACACGTTGATTTTCAGGGTACGGGTATCTTCTACCGTCACGCTCGCCAGTTGACGCAGTGGCGTAGGCGTACCGTAGTATTCTACGATGATGCCATCCAGCAGGCTTGGGGAAGCACGGCCAGTACGGATTTTGCTGATTTGGTTTTTGAACGCTTCTACGCATTTGTCCATGCGTACTTCAGCATCTTTTCTGATGTCGTTAATCACGATACGAATCCTTGAAAACTTGTCTCAGGCAGACTATCCGCCAGCACAGCGCTACAGGTGTGCTAAGTATAGTCGCGTTTAATTCATGACAGCGCCAAAGGCGCGTCCAGGTAAGATACCACTACAAAGTAAAGCGGAATCTTACCTGTATTTATCGCCGACGGAAATTATTCCGTGATCAAAGTGCCTTCTTTTTCGCCCATCACGACGCGACGCAGCGCGCCAGGCTTGTTCATGTTGAAAACACGGATCGGCAGTTTATGGTCGCGAGCAAGCGTGAAGGCGGCAAGATCCATCACTTTCAGCTCTTTATCCAGCACTTCGCTGTAGCTCAGCTGATCGTACATGGTCGCTGAAGGATCTTTTGCCGGGTCGGCAGTAAACACGCCATCTACTTTGGTCGCTTTCAGCACCACATCGGCTTCGATTTCGATACCGCGCAGGCAGGCTGCGGAATCGGTGGTAAAGAACGGGTTACCCGTACCGGCGGAGAGGATCACCACGCGGTTGTTGCGCAGCAGGCTGATAGCCTCTGCCCAGCTGTAGTTATCGCATACGCCATTCAAAGGAATAGCGGACATCAGGCGAGCGTTCACATAGGCGCGATGAAGCGCATCACGCATCGCCAGGCCATTCATCACGGTTGCCAGCATCCCCATGTGGTCGCCCACTACGCGGTTCATCCCCGCTTTCGCCAGACCAGCACCACGGAAAAGGTTGCCACCGCCAATGACCACGCCAACCTGAATACCCAGTTCGACCAGTTCTTTGATTTCCTGTGCCATGCGATCAAGGATGCTTGCGTCAATACCGAAGCCTTCCGATCCTTGCAGCGCTTCGCCACTCAGCTTAAGCAGAATGCGTTTGTACACGGGTTTTGCATTGGTAGCCATGTTTCTTTCCTGAGACTGTCAACGATTAAGATGGGGTTAATTCTGGCGACATGATATGTCGCAAATCAGCACAGCGATACTGGAGCCTGTCTGATTTCGTGAGACGGGTGACAAAAAGAAGCCGCCCTCAGGCGGCTCCTTTTCAATCATTAAGACTGCTTGGACATGGCAGCAACTTCTGCTGCGAAGTCAGTCTCAACTTTCTCGATGCCTTCGCCCACTTCGAAGCGGATGAAGCCAGTCACGTCAGCGTTGTGCTCTTTCAGCAGCTGAGCAACAGACTTGCTTGGATCCATTACGAAAGGCTGGCCAGTCAGAGAAACTTCGCCGGTGAATTTCTTCATGCGGCCTTCAACCATTTTCTCTGCGATTTCTTTTGGCTTACCAGACTGCATCGCGATGTCCAGCTGAACCTGGTACTCTTTCTCTACCACTTCAGCAGACACGTCTTCTGGCTTAACGAATTCTGGTTTGCTTGCAGCGATGTGCATAGCCAGCTGTTTAACCAGCTCTTCGTCAGCGCCTTTAGCCGCAACCAGAACACCGATACGCGCGCCGTGCTGGTAAGAGCCCAGAACATCGCCTTCCAGGGAAGAAACGCGACGGATGTTGATGTTCTCACCGATTTTAGCAACCAGCGCAACACGCTCTTCTTCGAACTGTGCTTTCAGCACTTCAACGTCAGTGATTTTGCCTGCAACCGCTGCGTCCAGAACTTTGTTAGCAAATGCCTGGAAACCAGCATCTTTAGCAACGAAGTCAGTCTGGCAGTTAACTTCCAGAATGATGCCGTAGTTGCCGTCGATTTTGGTGATGATCACGCCGTCAGCAGCAACGTTGCCTGCTTTCTTAGCTGCTTTGATCGCACCGGATTTACGCATGTTTTCGATTGCCAGCTCGATGTCGCCGTTCGCTTCGGTCAGCGCTTTTTTGCAATCCATCATGCCTGCGCCAGTACGCTCACGCAGCTCTTTTACCAGGGATGCGGTAATTTCAGCCATTCTTAAATCCTCGGGAGATGTGAACTGCCCGGCCGGGAGCCAAACAGTATAAATTGAAAAAAGGGGCCGATAATGGGCCCCTATTCATACACGGTACTAATAAGGGGTAAAACCTTATTATTCAGCTTCTACGAAGCTTTCTTCCGCCTGAGAAGCCAGATCCTGGGAACGGCCTTCACGAACGGTAGCAGCTACAGCGCTCAGGTACAGGCTAACAGCACGGATTGCGTCGTCGTTACCCGGGATAACGAAGTCAACACCGTCCGGATCGGAGTTGGTATCAACGATAGCGAATACCGGGATACCCAGGTTGTTAGCTTCTTTGATTGCGATGTGCTCGTGGTCTGCATCGATTACGAACAGCGCGTCTGGCAGGCCGCCCATATCTTTGATACCGCCCAGGCTGTTTTCCAGCTTGTCCAGTTCACGAGTGCGCATCAGCGCTTCTTTTTTAGTCAGCTTATCGAAAGTACCGTCCTGAGACTGGGTTTCCAGATCTTTCAGGCGCTTGATGGACTGACGAACAGTTTTCCAGTTGGTCAGCATGCCGCCCAACCAGCGATGGTTCACGAAGAACTGGTCGCAGCTGTTAGCAGCATCTTTCACAGCTTCGCTTGCAGCGCGCTTAGTACCAACGAACAGAATCTTACCTTTACGGGAAGAGATCTTGCTCAGCTCAGCCAGGGCTTCGTTGAACATTGGTACAGTCTTCTCAAGGTTGATGATGTGAACTTTGTTACGTGCGCCGAAGATGAAAGGCTTCATTTTCGGGTTCCAGTAACGGGTCTGGTGACCGAAGTGAACACCAGCCTTGAGCATGTCGCGCATGGAAACAGTTGCCATGTTTAAAACCTCTATATTGAAAGTTGGGGTTATGCCTCCACGTATCCCATATTACCGACCCCGAAGGGCACCCCGGAATATGTGCCGATACGTGTGTGTTGTTACACAAAGTGAGATTTGTCGCTCCCGTCCAGCCTGTGTATCTGAGATGGATCGGAAGTCCGGCGCGCTTTATATCACAAAACACGGCCAGAAACCAATAATTGTTGGCGGAGTGTGCTGTTAATGATTCTCAATTTGGCACGGGGTGCGCCTGACTGATACCATTGACAACACTTACACTAGTATTGTCGAAAAAATCGACACCGATGGACAGATTACATGGCTATCTCTATTAAGACACCTGAAGAAATTGAAAAGATGCGCGTCGCCGGTCGTCTGGCCGCTGACGTGCTGGAAATGATCGAACCGTTTGTGAAACCGGGCGTCAGCACTGGCGAACTGGATCGCATCTGTAACGACTATATCGTCAACGAGCAGCACGCGGTCTCCGCCTGCCTTGGCTATCACGGTTTTCCAAAATCCGTCTGCATCTCTATTAATGAAGTGGTTTGCCACGGCATTCCGGATGACGAGAAGCTGCTGAAAGATGGCGACATCGTCAACATCGACGTGACCGTCATTAAAGACGACTACCACGGTGACACCTCTAAGATGTTCATCGTTGGTAAGCCAACGATTCTGGGCGAGCGCCTGTGTAAAGTCACCCAGGACAGCCTCTACCTGGCGCTGAAAATGGTGAAGCCAGGCATCCGCCTGCGCACCATCGGCGCCGCAATCCAGAAGTTTGTGGAAGCGGAAGGTTTCTCCGTGGTGCGTGAATATTGCGGTCACGGTATTGGTCGTGTGTTCCATGAAGAACCGCAAGTTCTGCACTATGATGCAGACGACGGTGGCGTAGTGCTGCAAAAGGGCATGACCTTCACTATTGAGCCAATGGTCAACGCGGGCGATTACCGCATCCGTACCATGAAAGATGGCTGGACGGTAAAAACCAAAGACAGAAGCTTGTCTGCCCAGTACGAGCATACTATTGTGGTTACAGACAACGGCTGCGAAATTATGACGTTGCGCAAGGATGACACCATCCCGGCGATACTGACGAACATTGAGTGATAAGAAGCCGGCGAATGCCGGCTTTTTTAATGGCGATAGCTTTTTCTTATGGGTGGCGCACGATGAGTAATCTCTTACCCGAACAGTATGCTAACACAGCACTTCCCACCCTCCCCGACCAGCCTGATAACCCGGGCGTCTGGCCACCGCATGAGCTGACCTGCGCACATATCAAATCCCATATGGCGGTTTTCCATCGCTGGCTGGGTAGCGCATTTGATGCAGGCGTCTCAGCCGAACAGCTCATTGAAGCGCGCACCGAATTTATCGACCAGCTCCTGCAACGTCTGTGGATCGACTACGGTTTCGGGCAGGTGAGCGACGTCGCGCTGGTTGCTGTCGGCGGATATGGCCGGGGTGAACTGCATCCGCTCTCTGATATCGACCTGCTAATCTTAAGCCGTAAAAAACTGCCGGACGATCGGGCGCAGAAAATCGGTGAGCTGTTGACCCTGCTCTGGGACGTGAAGCTGGAAGTGGGTCACAGCGTGCGCACGCTGGAAGAGTGTCTGCTGGAAGGGTTATCTGACCTGACCGTCGCCACCAATTTAATTGAAACCCGCCTGCTGATTGGCGACGTGGCGCTGTTCCTCGAACTGCAAAAGCACATCTTTAGCGACGGCTTCTGGCCTTCAGAAAAATTCTTCGCCGCGAAAGTCGAAGAACAAAACCAGCGCCACCAGCGCTATCACGGCACCAGCTATAATCTCGAACCGGATATTAAAAGCAGCCCCGGTGGCCTGCGCGATATCCACACGCTGCAATGGGTCGCCCGTCGCCATTTTGGGGCCACCTCGCTGGACGAAATGGTCGGTTTTGGTTTTCTGACCGAAGCCGAACGTAACGAACTCAACGAGTGCCTGCATCTGCTCTGGCGCATCCGTTTTGCGCTGCACCTGGAGGTCACCCGCTACGATAACCGCCTGCTGTTTGACCGGCAGCTTAGCGTGGCGCAGCGCCTGAATTACCAGGGCGAGGGCAACGAGCCGGTCGAGCAAATGATGAAGGATTTCTTCCGCGTCACTCGCCGCGTCTCTGAGCTGAACCAAATGCTGTTACAGCTGTTCGATGAGGCGATCCTCGCGCTGACGGCAGACGAAAAACCGCGTCCGATTGATGACGAATTTCAGCTGCGCGGCACGCTGATCGATCTTCGCGACGAAACGCTGTTCATCCGCGAACCGGAAGCGATCCTGCGAATGTTCTATACCATGGTGCGCAACAGCACGATCACCGGGATCTACTCCACCACCCTTCGCCATTTACGCCATGCGCGGCGTCATCTGAAGCAGCCGCTGTGTTACATCCCGGAGGCGCGCTCGCTATTCCTGAGCATGCTTCGTCATCCGGGCGCCGTCAGCCGCGGTCTGCTGCCGATGCACCGACACAGTGTATTGTGGGCCTATATGCCACAGTGGTCGCATATTGTCGGGCAGATGCAGTTCGACCTGTTTCACGCCTATACGGTGGATGAGCACACGATCCGCGTCATGCTCAAGCTGGAAAGTTTTGCCAGAGAAGAGACGCGATCCCGCCATCCGCTGTGCGTTGATTTGTGGCCGCGCCTCTCTCACCCCGAACTGATCCTGATCGCCGCCCTGTTCCATGATATCGCCAAAGGTCGCGGCGGCGACCACTCCGTACTCGGTGCCCAGGACGTGCTGAAATTTGCCGAGCTGCACGGCCTGAACTCACGTGAGACGCAGCTTATTGCCTGGCTGGTTCGCCATCATCTGCTGATGTCGGTTACCGCTCAGCGTCGTGATATTCAGGATCCGGAAGTGATCAAACAGTTCGCCGAGGAAGTGCAAACGGAGAACCGCCTGCGCTACCTGGTCTGCCTGACGGTAGCCGATATCTGCGCTACCAACGAAACCCTGTGGAACAGCTGGAAGCAGAGCCTGCTGCGCGAACTGTACTTCGCCACCGAAAAACAGCTGCGTCGCGGGATGCAGAACACCCCGGATATGCGCGAGCGCGTGCGCCACCACCAGTTGCAGGCGCTTGCCCTGTTGCGCATGGATAACATTAACGAAGAGGCACTACATCAGATTTGGGCTCGCTGTCGCGCCAACTACTTTGTGCGCCACAGCCCAAACCAGCTTGCCTGGCACGCCCGGCATCTGCTGAAGCACGACCTGACGAAACCAATGATTCTGCTCAGCCCGCAGGCCACGCGTGGCGGAACGGAGATCTTTATCTGGAGCCCGGACCGGCCTTATTTGTTTGCGGCGGTCTGCGCCGAACTGGACAGGCGTAACCTGAGCGTTCACGACGCGCAGATTTTTACCACCCGCGACGGCATGGCGATGGACACCTTTATTGTACTGGAGCCGGATGGCAGCCCGCTGTCGTCGGACAGGCATGAGGGGATACGCTTTGGCCTCGAGCAGGCGATTACGCAGCGCAGCTGGCAACCTCCGCAGCCGCGACGTCAGCCAGCAAAACTGCGCCACTTTACCGTCGATACCGAGGTCAATTTCCTGCCGACCCATACCGACCGTAAATCGTTCCTTGAGCTGATTGCGCTCGACCAGCCAGGGCTGCTCGCCCGCGTCGGCCAGGTATTTGCCGATCTGGGAATTTCGCTTCACGGCGCCCGAATTACAACCATTGGCGAACGAGTAGAAGATTTATTTATAATCGCGACGGCCGACCGGCGTGCCCTTAATAATGACCTGCAACTTGAAGTGCAACAACGGTTGACAGCAGCCCTCAATCCAAACGATAAAGGGTGACGTGTTTTTTAGTGAAATGGAAAGAGTAAACAATGCAGCAGTTACAGAACGTTATTGAGTCCGCTTTTGAGCGTCGCGCCGACATCACTCCGGCAAATGTGGATACCGTGACCCGTGAAGCGGTAAACCAGGTTATTTCCCTGCTGGATTCCGGCGCGCTGCGCGTGGCAGAAAAAATCGACGGTCAGTGGGTTACTCATCAATGGCTGAAGAAAGCTGTGCTGCTCTCTTTCCGTATCAACGATAACCAGGTTATCGACGGAGCAGAAAGCCGCTACTTCGATAAAGTGCCAATGAAATTTGCGGATTACGACGAAGCGCGCTTCCAGAAAGAGGGCTTCCGCGTAGTACCACCGGCAGCCGTTCGTCAGGGGGCATTCATCGCACGCAACACCGTGCTGATGCCATCCTACGTGAACATCGGCGCCTACGTTGACGAAGGCACCATGGTGGACACCTGGGCTACCGTCGGCTCCTGCGCGCAGATCGGTAAAAATGTTCACCTGTCCGGCGGCGTCGGCATTGGTGGCGTTCTGGAGCCACTTCAGGCTAACCCAACCATCATCGAAGACAACTGCTTCATCGGCGCACGTTCCGAAGTGGTTGAAGGCGTGATCGTCGAAGAAGGTTCTGTGATCTCCATGGGCGTGTACATTGGCCAGAGCACCCGTATTTACGATCGCGAAACCGGTGAAATTCACTACGGCCGCGTTCCAGCCGGTTCCGTTGTGGTTTCCGGCAACCTGCCGTCTAAAGATGGCAAATACAGCCTGTACTGCGCGGTCATCGTGAAAAAAGTGGATGCGAAAACGCGCGGTAAAGTGGGCATCAATGAACTGCTGCGCACCATCGATTAATCGGGTATAACAAAAAGCGGGGGCAACCCCGCTTTTTTTATATCCGAAGGTGGCGAAAATAGATTTTTTCGTTAATTATTCATAGGTTATGTTGAGATCAAGGGTACCGCTATGTACGATAATCTGAAAAGTCTGGGCATTACCAATCCTGATGAAATTGATCGTTATAGTCTCCGCCAGGAAGCCAATAACGATATTTTGAAAATCTATTTTCACAAGGACAAAGGAGAGTTCTTCGCCAAAAGCGTGAAATTTAAATACCCACGCCAGCGTAAGACCGTTGTCGCTGACGGTATCGGTCAGGGATATAAAGAAGTACAGGAAATCAGCCCTAACCTGCGCTACGTTATCGACGAACTCGATCAAATCTGCCAGCGCGATCGCAGCGAAGTCGATCTGAAACGTAAGATCCTTGACGACCTGCGTCACCTGGAAAGTGTTGTTACCCATAAGATCAGCGAAATTGAAGCTGATCTTGAGAAATTGACGCGTAACAAATGAGCCGTTTTATTGCCCGGTGGCGCTTCGCTTACCGGGCCTACGAACGCATGTAGTCAGGGTAAAGCGAAGCCGCCACCCGGCAAAAAGCATCATCTTTGTTCATCCAGCTGCAACGCCACATACAGCAGTAGCCGGTCGTCAAAATTCCCTAAATCCAGCCCCGTCAGTTCCGAGATCCGGTTTAACCTATACTCCAGCGTATTACGGTGAATAAACAGCGCTTTTGACGTTGCCAGCGGCTGCACGTTATGCCGGAACCACGCCTGCAACGTGCGGCGCAGCAGCCCGTTGTTGTCCATCGCTTTCAGACGCACAAGCGGGCGCGCCAGCTCGTTGGCCTGCCAGCCACCGCGCAAACTGTCGAGCAGGACCGGCAGCATCAGATCCTGATAGAAATAACTGCGGCTCTCCGGCATGCGCTGTTTACCCACCATCATGGTGGTGCGCGCCGTTCGCCATGAACGGGCGATACTTCCCGGCCCGGTAAAGTAATTTCCCAGCGCGACGCGAAAACGGAGCTGTCCGTTCTCCTTCATGCGCTCGATGAGCAGCTCAACGCGGCGACGATGATCTTCCGCGTCCCAGCGGCCAAACTGATTAAGCGCAGGCTTGAGCACCACCATTTCCGTCAAAGAGACGATTGCCACCAGGTTGTTACGCTCCGGCGTCGCCAGCATATTTTGCAGCTGCTGTAGCTCCACCATGGCGCTGTCCACGCCAAGCTGGCCGCTATCCACCTCAATAACGGCGACCACGCGCGGCTGATTCAGGTCGATACCCAGACGCTGCGCCCACTCGCTCAGGGCAGGCGTGTGCTCCTCCGCCTGGATCAAATTCATCACCAGCTCTTCACGCAGGCGGCTGTCCTGGGCGAGCAGGTGCATCAGACGCGACTGCTCCAGCATCATCTCCGCCGTCATGCAGACCAGCTCGCCGTATTTACGCAGCGATTCAGGATCGCCGGTCAGACCGATAACGCCAACAATCTCTCCTTCCAGACGCAGCGGCAGGTTGATCCCCTGACGGACCCCGTGCAGATGTTTCGCCACGGCGTCATCAATGTCGACCACGCGCCCCTGAGAGAGCACCAGCAACGCCCCTTCGTGCAATTCACCAATACGCTCACGATCGCCGCTGCCGATAATGCGCCCTCGGGCGTCCATTACGTTGATATTGGTATCGATGATTCGCATGGTGCGCGCCACGATATCCTGCGCCATTTTGGTATCAAGATGCCAGCCAGCCATATAACCCTCCCGTGAGCAGAGCTCAAGCATAGGGAAGTTCAGCTAAGGCTGCATTGTGCAGATGCCCAAAGGCAGAGAGAGATGTATGGAGTTGTGGGAAAGGTCACAGAAAAGAGAAAGCCCCTGCGAACAGGGGCTTAAGAAGATTACTGCATCAGGAGATAAATAGAGGTATCACCACGCTGAATATTCAGTGCCAGCACGGACGGCTTGCTGTCGAGAATTTTGCGCAGTTCAGCGATGTTTTTCACCGGCTGCTGGTTAGCGCCCATGATCACATCACCTTTTTTCAGGCCGATACGGGCAGCAGGTGAGTTCGCTTTCACGTTGTTCACCACCACGCCTTTATCTGCCCCTTTGTTGCTCATCTCAGCACCTTCAATACCGCTGAAGATGGTGCTGGAATCCACCTGATTCTGACTGCTCTGTTGCAGTTCCAGGCTCACGTTAACTGGCTTACCTTCACGCAGCAGGCCGAGGGTCACTTTACTGCCGATTGGCATAGAACCCACTTCCGCACGCAGGGCGGCAAAGCTGCTGATCGGTTTACCGTTCAGAGAGGTGATCACGTCACCCGCTTTAATGCCGGCTTTCGCCGCTGAAGAGTTCGGCATGACCTGGCTCACGAATGCGCCGCGCTGAGCGTCCACTTTCATCGCTTTCGCCAGCTCGGAGTTCAGCTCGGTCCCCATGATACCCAGCTCACCGCGTTTCACCTGTCCATATTGCACCATCTGCGCAGTCAGGTTTTTCACCATGTTGCTCGGGATAGCAAAGCCGATACCGATGTTGCCACCGTCCGGTGCCAGGATAGCGGTGTTGATACCGATCAGTTCACCGTTCAGGTTAACCAGCGCACCGCCGGAGTTACCGCGGTTAATGGCCGCATCCGTCTGGATGAAGTTTTCATAGTTTTCCGCATTCAGGCCGCTACGTCCCAGCGCGGAGACGATACCCGAGGTCACGGTTTCGCCCAGACCAAACGGGTTACCGATGGCGACAGTGTAGTCACCCACGCGCAGCGCGTCAGAGTCGGCAAGCTTAATCGCCGTCAGGTTCTTCGGATCCTGAATTTGAATCAGCGCGATATCGGAGCGCGGGTCTTTACCGACCACTTTGGCATCGAATTTACGGCCATCGCTCATCTGAACCTTAATGGTGTTAGCATTATCTACCACGTGGTTATTGGTCACCACGTAGCCTTTCGCTGCATCAATAATAACGCCCGAGCCGAGTGCCATGAATTTCTGCTGCTGGCCGCCGCCCTGACCGTCATCCCCTGCGCCGCCCTGACAGAACGGGGAGCTCTGGAATGGCGAACCGTCCTGGCAGAATGGCGAATTGTCGCCGAAGAACTGCTGGAAATTACGCGGCATACGCGGCGTATTGACGGTTGTGCTGCCCTCAACGTTAATACTCACCACCGATGGCATCACTTTTTCGAGCATCGGGGCCAGGCTTGGCATCTGCTGCGCAGTCGCTGCCGAGGAAGCTGTCTCGGCCGCCGTCGCCAGAGGGGACAACGCTAAACCTAAACTCAGAGCCAGTGCACTCATTGCTAATGTGGTTTTTTTCATGTTTCTCAATCTCGATTTACCAGATAACGCAAAATTGCTGTGTAACTCAGATTCGTTTTATACCGCTTAGTTCCGGGATTAAGTTTATGGAAAAAGTAAAAATTTATTGGTCGTCTTTACAAAACTCATGGCTTATTCAACGGCCATAAGCTTGCGGTATTCATCCCAGGCATACAAATCTGTCATCCCGCTGATATAGTCCTGGATAAGACGACAGCGATAATAATATTCCATGACTGGCCATTGGGAAGAATGACGATCTATTTTACTGACGGCCTCAATGTATGCCAGCCGGTGACGGGTTGAAAGCTTCTGATAGAGACGAGATTCAATCGGCAGGCGGCGAACACGTTCATTTTCGACCAGCTCGCAAAACTCATCGACCGTCAGCTGGAGCAGCGGGCCATAAATTTCCAGCAACCCGCTGATAACCCGGTATCCTTGCAGCTCCAGCTGTTCGACATCCGGGTGGCTGAAAACATGGCGAACAGCCACGTTTTTATATAATTCAAGCAGCTGACTAAAACTGCTCTCATCTTCCAGCAGGGCGTGATTAAATTCCCCGCTAAATATCATCGGCAAATTATCAATGAAACGGGCGGCCGCATACGGCACCAGTTTATTCAGCGTATTGACCCGCAAATACATAAAGAACTGATCTTCGGTACTGCGGCTCAGCGAATTTGAACGCGATTTATCCCAGGCATTCTCGACGACCTGTGCAAACAGAGAACCTTTTTCATGCTCTCCCCAGGCATCGTGAAGATGCTGATACAGCTCCTCGACGCTGAATATTCTTTTTTCCACTGCGTCTTCCAGATCGGCCACGCAATAAGAAATGTCATCAGCCGCTTCCATAATCCACGTCAATGGAAAACGGCCATTCGGCGTTAGCGAAAGTTCTTTACGCAACCGTTCAATGTACGCTTCTTCCGACAGGTAATAGCCCGGTTTTTTCATCAGGTAGCTATGGGTGGCAGGCGTTTCCCCCATCCACCACGCGGGACGCGTGTATTTGAGAATACAGCCCACCTGCGCCCAGGTCAGATTCATGCGCATCAGGGAGTGCACCAGACGGATCCCCTGCGCGTTACCTTCGAAATGACACAGATCCTGACGCACCTTGCGGCGCAGATCGTTCAGGCTATCTTCGCCCTCACGCAGGCGTAAATCGCGTACCACACAGCGGTCATCGCTGAGCGGCTGGCTTATGGCGTCAGAGGGAAAAAGCCGCTGTTTAAACCAGTCATTGATGGCGGCCTCGCCGAAATGACCAAAGGGAGGATTGCCGATATCGTGCATCAGGCAGGCCATCTCAACGATGCTTTCGAACGGCCCGGTCAGTTCATCCAGCCCGTAGGTTTCCAGCAGACGTTGCTCTTTAAGACGGCTGAGGATCTCTTTTGCAATGTAGCGCCCCACCTGCTGCACTTCCATGGAGTGCGTTAACCGCGTACGCACCGCGGCGTTACGCTCCAGCGGGAACACCTGGGTTTTTTGCTGTAACCGGCGGATGGCGGGCGAATTGATGATGCGTCCGCGATCGCTTTCAAAAATGCGCAGGATCTCATGTTCGCTCTTATCGCCCTGTGGCGAACGGAAACGTCGGTGCCAGTTAATTTTGGTGCGAAAATCGATTGGTGCCATGTGCTCCCCCGCGTGAGAATGCGTTTCCCCTTAACCGCATGATAGACTATGCATCTTAACAAGGCACATCGCGAGTAAATCTATGAAAATCGGCATTATTGGTGCAATGGAAGAAGAAGTTACGCTGCTGCGTGACAAAATTGAGAACCGTCAGACCCTCTCCCTCGGTGGCTGTGAGATCTACACCGGCCAGCTGAACGGCGTTGACGTGGCTCTGCTGAAATCAGGCATCGGTAAAGTTGCAGCGGCACTGGGCGCGACCCTGCTGCTTGAGCGCTGCAAGCCTGACGTTATCATTAATACAGGTTCTGCGGGCGGTCTGGCGCCGACGCTGAAAGTGGGCGATATCGTGGTTTCCGACGAAGCGCGTTACCACGATGCAGACGTCACCGCATTCGGCTACGAATATGGTCAGCTTCCGGGCTGCCCGGCCGGGTTTAAAGCGGATGATAAGCTGATTGCCGCCGCTGAAAGCTGCATTAACGAGCTGAACCTCAATGCGGTGCGTGGCCTGATCGTCAGCGGCGATGCCTTTATCAACGGCTCTGTTGGTCTGGCGAAAATCCGTCATAACTTCCCGCAGGCTGTGGCCGTTGAGATGGAAGCCACGGCCATTGCGCACGTGTGTCATAACTTCAGCGTGCCGTTCGTGGTCGTTCGCGCGATCTCTGACGTGGCGGACCAGCAGTCCCACATCAGCTTCGACGAGTTCCTGGCCGTTGCGGCCAAACAGTCCACCGTGATGGTGGAAACCCTGGTGCAGAAACTGGCGCGTGGGTAAGGTGTCATTCAGGGCGCTGTTCGCCCTGCTTCTGCTCGCCCCGGCCTGGCTCATCGCCGCGCCGCGGGTGATCACACTCTCCCCTGCCAATACGGAACTGGCGTTTGCCGCCGGGATTACGCCCGTTGCGGTGAGCAGCTTTTCCGATTATCCACCGCAGGCCGCCCATCTCGAACAGGTTGCCACCTGGCAGGGAATGAACCTGGAACGCATCGTGGCGCTGAAGCCCGATCTGGTTCTTGCCTGGCGCGGCGGTAATGCCGAACGACAGGTGGACCAGCTCTCTTCGCTGGGAATAACGGTAAAATGGGTAGATGCGGTGAGCATCGAACAGGTGGCGCAAACCCTCCGTGACCTCGCGCCCTTCAGCCCTACCCCCCAACGCGCCGAGCACGCTGCACAGCAGATGCTCAACGACTATGCTGCGCTAAAAACCCGATACGGCACGCAACCGAAACAACGCGTTTTTCTGCAATTTGGCAGCCAGCCGCTGTTCACTACCGGGAAAGGTTCGATCCAGAACCAGGTGCTTGAGATCTGTGGAGGTGAAAATATCTTTGCCGAAAGCCGGGTCCCCTGGCCGCAGGTCAGTCGTGAGCAGGTTCTGGCGCGACAACCGCAGGCCATTGTGGTGGTCGGAAATGCGAGCGAGATTCCTAAAATAGAACAATTCTGGCATCGGCAGCTTAAAATTCCGGTCATCGCACTCAACAGCGACTGGTTTGAACGCGCCAGCCCGCGTATTATCCTCGCCGCAAAACAACTCTGCGCCGAACTGGCAGAGAGTCACTCAAACAGATAAATACCCTATTCGAGGATTTAACGATGCTCGTGTATTGGCTGGATATTCTTGGCACAGCCGTTTTTGCTATCTCCGGCGTTTTGCTTGCCGGAAAACTACGCATGGATCCTTTTGGCGTACTGGTGCTCGGCGTCGTTACGGCGGTAGGCGGCGGAACGATTCGCGATATGGCGCTGGCAAACGGCCCGGTATTCTGGGTAAAAGATCCAACGGATCTGGTGGTGGCGATGGTCACCTGCCTGTTAACCATCGTGCTGGTTCGTCAGCCTCGCAGACTACCAAAATGGATATTGCCGGTGCTGGATGCCGTCGGTCTGGCGGTCTTTGTGGGAATAGGCGTGAATAAAGCCTTTATTGCCGGGACTGGCCCGCTGGTGGCGATCTGTATGGGCGTGTTGACCGGCGTGGGCGGAGGGATTATTCGCGACATTCTGGCGCGAGAAGTCCCGATGATCCTGCGAACGGAAATCTACGCGACGGCCTGTATCATCGGGGGGATTGTTCACGCCACGGCGTATTACACCTTTGCTGTCCCGCTGGAAAACGCGGCGATGCTGGGGATGGTGGTAACGCTGGTGATCCGTTTAGCGGCGATACGCTGGCACCTGAAGCTGCCGACGTTTGCACTGGATGAAAATTCAAGATAGGTATCGTTTATAAGCCCGGTGGCGCTTCGCTTACCGGGCCTACAATTTGCATTCAGGTTAAATACTGAATGAAGAACCACACCCGCAGGTGCTGGTCGCATTCGGGTTAGTCACCACAAAGCGCGAACCTTCCAGACCTTCAGTGTAGTCCACTGAACCGCCCACCAGATATTGCAGGCTCATCGGATCAACCACCAGCGCGACGCCCTGTTTCTCGATAGTCATATCACCATCGTTAACCTGGTCGTCAAAGGTAAAACCATACTGGAAGCCACTACAGCCGCCGCCGGTAATATAAACACGCAGTTTCAGATCCGGATTGTCCTCGTCGGCAATCAGGGTTTTCACTTTTTTCGCTGCTGCTTCGGTAAATTCCAGCGGCAACGCTACGTCATCACTCATCTTATGCTCCCATGAATACTGCGACTGCTATTGGGTAAAAATCACCCAATTCTTTTTGTCATTATCTAATACCCTGGTAATTCATTCAAGTATTCTGCTTCAGGGCCTGTTCAGCTTCCTGTTTCGCCAGGGTACGGGCAAGAATGGTCGAGTATAGCGGTTTTCCACCCAGGAATTGGGCTAATAGTGTCGCGCCGAGGCAGGTAATGATCATTGGCAAAATGAGCTGGTAATTGTCGGTCATTTCCAGCACCAGCACGATCCCGGTCAGCGGCGCACGCAGGGAGGCCGCCAGCAGCGCCCCCATTCCCGCAACCGCAAACGTTCCCGCATCCAGATGGTAGGCCGGGAAGCCTGCCGCCGCCGCCATCCCGAACGCCGTACCCAGCAGCGTTCCCAGCGCCAGCATCGGGGCGAAAATGCCGCCCGGGGCACCAGAGGAGAAGCACAATACCGTGGTGATGACGCGTGAAATAAACATAAACAGCAGCAGGCCTACGCTGAAATTCCCCGCCGCGGCAATGGGAATCAGACCGAAACCGCCGCCCGCCGCATTCGGTTCGATAAAACCGAGGATCCCGCACACGCCACCAAGCAGGCCCCCCACCAGCACCCATTTCGTGGTATTTCCGCCATGGATGCGCTGAAACATATCCTGAACCCGTAAAATCAGGGTGTTAAAAAGCGGGCCAACGACGCCAAAAATCATCCCAAGAATCAGATACAGCCACAAAGTATTGACCGGCGCATTAGTTAGCTTGCCAACTTCAATCACCGCCCCTTCGCCGTTAAAGACGCGAAAGACAATGCTCGACATAATCACGCCGGTAAACACCGCTTTAATGGAGATCAGGTTGTAGCGGAACTGGGCGCGCATCTCTTCAATGATAAACAGGATACCCGCCAGCGGCGCGTTAAACGCGGCAGACAGCCCGGCCGCCGCCCCCGTTGCCAGCAGCGTATGGCGCGCTTCGGCGCTGCGCATACGGAACAGATCGCCGACCATGCGTCCGACGTTACCGCCCAGCTGTACCGTTGGTCCTTCCCGACCGAGCACCATGCCCGCCCCAAGCGTTCCCATCCCGCCGATAAATTTCACAGGAAGCACGCGCCACCAGCGAACCGGGCGTAGCTCTTCCAGCGCCCCCTCAATTTCAGGGATCCCCGAGCCGCCTGCTTCAGGTGCGAATTTACGCACCAGAAAATAGCCCACCATGGCAAACAGGGCCGAAAGGCCAAAGGCCCACACCCAGACCAGCCATTCACGATCCGCAAAGCTGGCGACGGTACCTATGCGCCAGTTGAGCACCGCATTGACGGCTTTCTCAAACGCGACGCCTACCAGCCCGGCCAGCGTGCCCACAACGGCGGCTGCCACCAGAATGGCTAACGGGGTTTTGTCACGGTTGAGCAGTCGCCGGATACTGACCCGGTGCTTCGCGCGCGTAAACTGTTGTTGTTCAAAAGAAGGCGTGTTCTCGTTCATTACCTGTTCTGTTTCGTCATACAAAAGGCCGCAGGGATTCTACCAGAGACAATCCCCTCGTCCCCTGAAAAATACTTAACAATTGTTAAGCCTTCTATGGGGCAAAAATTTTATAACCTCTTCCGAATCACTTAGAATAGTTGCCTTAACTCATTTCTACGAACCAGGAACGACGCCATGAGCAAGTCTGAAAACCTCTACAGCGCAGCCCGCGAGCTAATCCCAGGCGGCGTGAACTCACCCGTGCGCGCCTTTACCGGCGTGGGTGGCACCCCGCTGTTTATCGAACGTGCGGATGGCGCATATCTGTATGATGTGGATGGTAAAGCCTATGTCGATTACGTCGGCTCCTGGGGCCCGATGGTACTGGGCCACAACCACCCGGCGATCCGCAATGCGGTGATTGAAGCCGCTCAGCGCGGCCTGAGCTTCGGCGCGCCAACCGAGATGGAAGTCAAAATGGCGGAGCTGGTCACCGAACTGGTGCCAACGATGGACATGGTGCGTATGGTGAACTCCGGTACCGAAGCGACCATGAGCGCTATCCGTCTGGCGCGCGGTTTTACCGGCCGTGACAAGATCATCAAGTTCGAAGGTTGTTATCACGGCCATGCCGACTGTCTGCTGGTGAAAGCCGGTTCCGGCGCGCTGACCCTCGGCCAGCCGAACTCCCCGGGGGTGCCGGCTGATTTCGCGAAACACACGTTGACCTGCACCTATAACGATCTGAACACCGTTCGCGCCGCGTTCGAGCAGTATCCGCAGGAGATCGCCTGCATCATCGTTGAGCCAGTTGCGGGCAACATGAACTGTATCCCACCGCAGCCTGACTTCCTGCCGGGCCTGCGCGCCCTGTGTGATGAGTTCGGCGCGCTGCTGATCATCGACGAAGTGATGACCGGCTTCCGCGTGGCGCTGGCGGGTGCCCAGTCTTATTATGGCGTGGAGCCGGATCTGACCTGCCTCGGCAAAATCATTGGCGGCGGCATGCCTGTCGGCGCGTTCGGTGGACGTAAGGACGTCATGGACGCGCTGGCGCCAACCGGTCCGGTTTACCAGGCGGGTACGCTCTCCGGTAACCCGATTGCGATGGCGGCGGGCTTTGCCTGTCTGACCGAAGTGGCGCAGCCGGGTATCCACGAAACCTTGACGGACCGGACGACGCAACTGGCAAACGGTTTGCTGGAAGCCGCAGAAGATGCGGGTATTCCACTGGTGGTGAACCACGTGGGCGGGATGTTCGGGATTTTCTTCACCGATGCGAAAACCGTGACCTGCTATCAGGACGTGGTGAAATGCGACGTGGAACGCTTCAAACGCTTCTTCCACCTGATGCTGGAAGAAGGCGTGTATCTTGCCCCGTCAGCGTTTGAAGCGGGCTTTATGTCCGTGGCGCACAGCGAAGAAGATATCAATAACACCATCGACGCAGCGCGTAAGGTATTTGCGAAGCTGTAAAATGTGCGGCTTGATGCCCTCACCCCAACCCTCTCCCACAGGGAGAGGGAGCAAACACTAAAACGGCAATCTAAGGATTGCCGTTTACTTTTATTACCGACTCTGCTTTCTCAACAGATAAATAAAGTAAGGCGCGCCGATAAAGGTCGACAGGAGGCCCGCCGGGATCTGATACGGGAACAGCACCATCCTTCCGCACCAGTCAGCAAAGACCAGGATCGCCCCGCCCGTCAGCGCAGAGATCACGATATGCGGCAAAGTCCTGCGGAAACCCATCATACGGGCGATATGCGGCGCCATTAATCCGACAAAACTGAGCGGGCCGATAGTCATGGTGGCCGTCGCCGTCAGGCACGCGGCCAGCAGCAACAGCGCAATGCGCGTTGGCGTCAGCGCCACCCCGACCGCGCGGGCGGTATCCCCACCCAGCGGCAGAATGGTCATCCAGCGGCGGCACAGCGGCACAATCGCCAGCAGCACGATCATCACAATCCCGGTATGCACCACCTGACTGCCGGTGGCGTTGTATGTTGAACCGGAAATCCATGTCAGGATCTGCGCCATGCGCGGATCGCCGCTCGCCTGCAACATCATCAGCAGCATAGTAAACGCGGTGCTGAGCGCCATCCCGGCCAGCAGCATGCGGTGAGGTGAGAAACCACCTCGCCCGGAGGCGATCAGGATAATCATCAGCGTGACTGCCGCACCGATACTCCCGGCAGGCATCAGCCAGCCGAACGCATTTCCCGGTACGAGGAACAACATCAACACTACGCCAAACGCGGCCCCGGAGCTGATCCCTAATACTTCCGGGCTTGCCATCGGGTTGCCGGTGAGACGCTGGATAATACAGCCCGCCACCGCCAGCATGACGCCCGCAATCAGCGCGGAGAAAATCCGCGGCCAGCGCCACTGCATGAGTTCATGCAGCAAATCCCCCGTTGCCCAGTGCCAGCCCGTGGCGTCGCGTCCCAGCGAGAGTGCGGCAAACGAGGCGATAACCAGCACTGCCAGCCCGGCAAGGCTGAACCACACCACCGACTGACGCTCGGCATGCACTTTATCGCCGGCATCCATCGCCGGAGCGCTAATGCTGCGCAGGCGCGGCAAGAGCCACAGCAGCAGCGGCGCGCCGATCAGGGCCGTCACCGAGCCCGTGGAAACTTCCATCCAGACGCGCGCCAGCCAGAGAATGAGCTGATCGGAAAGCCAGAGTATCAGCGCACCAATCAGCGGCGCCAGCATCAGACGCGCCAGCAGACGGCGCGCGCCGAGCATTTTTGCCAGCAATGGCGCAAACAGGCCGATAAACCCGATGATGCCGACGGCGTTAACCAGTAACGCGCTCAGCACAATCGCCAGGGTCAGGGCCGCCAGACGGGCCAGCGACAGCGCCAGCCCGAGATTGCGCGCCACGCCGTCATCGAGGCCCATCAGCGTGAGCGGACGCAGCAGCAGCAGCGTCAGCACCACGCCGCCAAACAGCTGCGGCCACAGGCGCTGGACGATACTCCAGTCGGTCTGGGTGAGCGTGCCGGTACTCCACATAAACATGCTTTGCAGCTGATCGTGGTGAAACAGCACCAGCAGCTGGTTGATCGCCCCACAGTAGAGGCTGACGACCAGCCCCGCGAGGATCAGCGTGACCGGCGAGAGACGTTTTCCCCAGGCTACGCCAAAGACCAGCGCACCGACCACGCATGCGCCTGCCAGCGCGGCAAACTGCGAGGTTAACGCTCCCGGCAGGGTCCAGAGCGTGGTGATGGTGATCCCCAGCTGAGCCCCCGTCGCCACGCCCAGCGTGGTTGGCTCCGCCAGCGGGTTACGTAGCACCTGCTGAAACAGTACGCCCACCAGTCCCAGTCCCGCCCCGACCAGCAGGGAGATAGCCAGACGCGGCAGCAGGCTGTAGTGGAACAGCATTTGCTGAATATTGTCGATATCCGGTGCGGCAAACGCGGCTGCCCACTGATCGCGCGGTAACGCCGTGGTCAGGTTAAAGCCGGTTAATGCCAGGGCAGCCAGAAAAATGAGCGCTAACAGTAACATCGGGAAACGGGCCATACGCGTGCTCATGCCTTGCCTCCCAGTGCATTGTCCAGCACGCGGGCAAAATGCATGGCCGACAGCGTCGCGCCGTAGAACCATACCGCTGGCGCGCGCAGGAAGCGCTGCTCGCGGACGAACGGCATTGCCTGCCAGAGCGGAGTCGCCATCAGGGTTTGCATTTCGCGCTCATTGCCGTGGTCAAAGCACAGCACGTCCACATCACGAAACGCCGCCAGACGGTCAATCCCCACGGCGGTACTGCCCCAGAACGTCATCTCGCCTTCCCAGGCATTGCGAATGCCAAAGCTGTCGAGTACTTCCTGGAACAGACAGTTATTTCCAAAGACCAGCATATGGCGGGCATCCAGCAGGGTCACCATCAGCAAAGGCCGATCGCCACGGTGGGCAAAGCGCGGCTTAAGGGAATCAATCAGCGCATCAAATTCATTGAGATGTTTTTTCGCCTCAGCCTCACGGTTGAGGAACTGCGCCATCTCGTGGATGGAATTTTTTGCCATGGTCAGCGGCTTTTTACCGTCGCTAAAGGAAAAGCCCCGTCCGGGCGCAATCTTCGCCATGGTCTCTTCCGACGGGCCATACCCCGCAGACCAGAATAAATAAGACGGTTTCATCTGGGTGAGAAGCTCGAGGTTCGGCTCCGTACGCAGACCGATGTCGATGACGGAGTCCGGCAGTTTTGGCTCATTCACCCACAGGGTGTAGTTAGGAATATCGGCCACGCCGTAAGGCGTCACGCCCAGCGCCATCATCAGTTCGACGGGCAACCACTCCAGCGCCACGATGCGGTGCGGATCGACTGCGGCAGCGCGGGCCGGGCCCATCTTTAACAGCAGCGGTGAGAGTGCCATGGCCGTCAGCAGGCGACGGCGGCTAATTAATGTTGGATCCAGCATCAGTAGACAAAGCTCACGGGTGCAGCCCCGGCAGGGTGAGGCAGAATGCCCATAGGAATACCGTAGATATGTTCCAGCGTTTCGCTGCGCATCAGTTCGGCAGGCGTACCCTGAGCGATCATTTCACCGCCGCGCAGCGCTACCAGATAGTCGCAGTAGCGTGCCGCCATGTTGATATCATGCAGAACGGCAATCACCGTCAGGCCGCGCTGCTGGCTTAAGCGATGCACCAGCGCCAGGACGTCAACCTGATGAGCAATATCCAGCGCTGAAGTGGGTTCGTCGAGCAGCAGGCAGCGGCTGTCCTGCGCTACCAGCATCGCGATCCATGCGCGCTGACGCTCGCCACCGGACAGGCTATCCACCAGACGGTGCGCCAGCGGTTTTAACCCAACCAGCGCGATCGCCTCTTCCACTTTCTCTCTGTCAGCGACGCCAAAACGCCCGAGCGCACCGTGCCACGGATAACGTCCAATCGCCACCAGCTCGCGCACCGTCATCCCCTCCGCCTGCGGCAACTGCTGCGGCAGATAGGCCACCTTGCGGGCAAAGGCCTTACTGCTCCAGCTCGCCAGCGGCTGGTCATCCAGCAGAATGTCGCCCTCGGACGGCGGCTGATGACGGCCCAGCATCTTCAGCAGCGTCGATTTACCGGAACCATTGTGCCCGATTAAACCGGTCACTTTACCTGCGGGAAACGTCAAAGAGAGCGGATGCAGCAAGGTGCGCCCGGGAACGCGAAAGGAGAGATTGTTGAGCGTGAAGGTGGAGTCGGATTGCGTTTTAGTATCCTGCATGTCAGCCAACTTAAATAAAAAGGGCACGGCGAACCGTGCCCATAAAGAGGTTAGAAGCGGAAGGTCGCCGTGGCAACAACCTGGCGTTCAGCACCCCAGAAGCAACCGTACGTGTTGAAGCAGCTTGCAACGTACTCACGATCGAACAGGTTGTTCACGTGAAGCGCGACGTTTGAGCCGGCCATGCCTACACGCGCCAGATCGTATCTGACCAGTGCATCAACCAGCGTATAGCTTCCAACAGTGAAGCTATTCGCCGGGTCACCTTTGCTGGAGCTGGTGTAACGCACACCAGTACCCAGCGTCAGGCCAGACAGCGGGCCATCAAACATCGTGTAATCACCCCACACGGATGCCATATGTTTTGGCACCTGCGCCGGTGTGTTGCCTTTGTAGTTAGTGTCGGTGGTGTATTCAGCATCGGTATAGGTATAAGAACCTACAACGTTAACGCTTGCAGAGAGCGCCGCTTTCGCTTCCAGCTCTACGCCACGGGCGCGGATCTCTCCGCCTTCAACGGAGAAGAATGAGCCCGCCGGGTCAGCCATCAGGTTGTTGGTTTTGGTCAGCTGATACACTGCACCGGTGATCACGATCGGACGATCGTTCGGCACGTATTTCACGCCCGCTTCGTACTGCTTGCCTTTAGACGGTGAGAACAGTTTACCCTGAGCATCGGTCTGTGAAGCCGGTTCAAAGGATTCGCTGTAGCTGAAGTAAGGGGTTACGCCGTTATCGAACAGATAGTTAACGCCGCCACGCCAGGTAAACTGGGTATCATCACGTTTGGAGGTGGTATTCAATACACGGTTGTAGGACTCCTGATCGGCCCAGTCGTAACGGCCGCCTAGAGTAACCAGTACTTTATCCCACTGCGCCTGATCCTGAACATACAAACCGGTCTGTTTCTGACGGTTGAGGATCTGATATGCACCGGAGGTTGCAGGATCTTTTGAGCCAAAATCGAAATCGCTGCTTACCGGATTGTAGAGATCCAGCAACGGTACCGAGTCGTCATAGCCAAACCAGGAGTTGATATCATTGCGCATACGCATAAAGTCAACACCAGTCAGCAGGATATGGTCTACCTGCCCGGTCGCAAATTTGCTCTGCAACTGAGTATCAACGGTGAAGTTTTGCAGTTTTTCATTATCAACAACATATTTACGTGCCAGATAATGACCTTTATCGGCAGGAGCTAACGCAGCACACTGTTTGCTGCCGCTATTTGCCGGATCGGTACATACACCGTAGCCGTAAACGCTGTTTTGCGAGGTTTTATTCTCGGCAAAACGCAGGTTCTGACGCACGGTAAAGGTGTCGTTAAATTCGTGGTCGAAGCTATACCCAACCATTTTCTGGTTACGGGAATAGGTATTGTTCTTCGCACCTTCGTTGAAGTCCGTCGACAGACGATCACCGTTTGGCAGCGGATCGACCGTTCCCTCTTTTGGCAGCCAGCCGTAATAGCCTGTTTCAGGCTCGTTCTGGAAGTAGGAAAGGAAAGTGAAAGTCGTTTTATCATCCGGACGCCAGGAGAAAGATGGCGCGATGGCATAACGCTGCTCGCCTTTATTTTCCTGCTGTGCGTTGTTAGAACGCGCAACCCCCGTCAGGCGGTAGGAGTAAACGCCGTCATCGTCGATGGCATCGCTGAAGTCAAAGCCGGTCTGGAACAGGCTGTCAGTACCAGCTTTAAACTGGATCTCTTTCAGCGGCTCTGTTGTTGGACGCTTACTCACCATGTTCAGCAGGCCACCAGGGCTGCTTTTTCCGTACAGAACGGAAACCGGACCGCGCATGATTTCAGCGCGCTCCAGCATATAAGGATCAATCACCGCGTCGTTATAGAAGTTGCCCTGCATCTTCATACCGTCGAGGTAGTTGTTCTGGCTCTGACCATCGGCCGCGAAACCGCGAATAACCAGGTAGTCGTAAGTATTAGAAGCACCACGGGTGCCTACCGCAACGCCCGGGGTATAGCTCAGAGCTTCTTTAACGGAACGTGGCTGATGCAACGCCATCTCTTCGGAAGTTACCACAGAAATAGACTGTGGAACCTTTTGAATTGGCGTGTCTGTTTTGGTTCCAGTCGCAGAATGGCGAGCGGCGATAGTCGCAGCAGGACCCCAGGCACTTTCCTGTGCAGCCGGTGCGGCAGTCACGGTGATGGTTTCTTCTTTCTTGGGGGTTTCAGCGGCCTGTGCATAAGCAGACATGCCAGCAACCGCTGTGGCTACGACGGCTGCGATTTTACGCAGCGACGTGTTAATTGGCTGAGCAGTATTGGAAAGCGCCATGATGGATCTCTGATGAAAAAGGTGAATGATAACGTAAACGAGAATTATTATTATGACCGCAGAATAATATGCGAAACGCTGACGGCATAGCAAGCGATATGCGGCCCTACAAGAATTGAGGGTTTAAGAAATAATCAACGGAAAACGGGTCGTTAATAAGGATTGAAAACAGGGTTAAGGAAATGAGTTGCTGAGGTGAAAAAATACCCCCTTCCAGGGAAGGGGGTGTCATAAAGGCTAGTTGCCGCCGAACATATCCTTGATCCAGCCGGCGACGCCGTCGCTGTCTTTCTTCTCGTTCTGCTGCTGCGGCTGCTGCTGCGGCTGCTGAGGTTGAGAAGACTGATCGAACGGGTTACCTGTCGGTTCTTCTGGCTGGCTTTGCTGGCACAGCGCATCCGGGTTGGTCGTCCAGACCGGCAGCGAACGCACGCCGCCGCCACAGATGAAGTTACCCGAGCTGTCCACGCCCATATCGACGATATCTTCCGGGGCAACGAGGTTCAGCGGCACCGGAGACTGATTGGCCAGATAGCGCTGGTAAATCGACATCGCGCCGCTCGCACCATACAGTTTGGTCGGCTGGTTGTTATCGCGGCCCACCCAGGTGATCACCACTTCACGGCCATCAATACCGGCGAACCAGGTATCGACGTTGTTGTTGGTAGTCCCGGTTTTACCCGCCAGATGCAGACCAGGATACTTCGCCCCCAGCTGACGCCCGGTACCGCGCTGGACCACCTGCTGCATGGTCCACAGCGTCATATAGGCCGCCTGCGCCGGAACAGCGCGCTCCGCCTGCGGGAAGCTCTGATACAGCACGGAGCCATCTTCGGCAATCACCGAACGCAGGGCGGAAAGCGGCGCTCGGTTACCGCCGCTGGCGATGGTCTGGAACGCCTGGGCCACTTCGATTGGCGTCAGGTTAAGCGCCCCCAGGATCATCGCTGGCACAGGGTGCAGCTGATCTTTCGGTACGCCCAGCTTCTGCCAGGTGTCGGTGATGGCGGGGAGGCCCAGCGCCATGCCGAGGTTAACAGTCGGCACGTTCATCGAGCGGGTTAACGCATCCACCAGCATCACCTGGCCGCTGAACTGCTTATCATCGTTCTGCGGAGACCACACCTGGCCGTTAGGCTGGCGCAGGGAGATTGGCGCATCGGCAATCCAGGTGTTCAGTCGATAGAGATTCGGCTGGCTCAGCGCGGTCAGGTAGGTTGCCGGTTTTGCCAGAGAACCAATCGAACGACGCGCCTGCATCGCGCGGTTATAGCCCGCATACTGCGGCTCGGCGCCGCCCACCATGGCGCGAACTTCGCCGGTGTTGCGATCAACTACCACCATCGCGGTTTCCAGATCGCTCAGCTTACGCTGCTTCTTCAGAACCGGAATACCTTCAACCGCCGCTTTTTCTGCCGCATCCTGCGCCACGGAGTCAAAGGTGGTGAAGATCTTCACCCCGGAGAGATCTTTCACTTTATCTCCGAGCTTAGACTGCAACTCCTGACGTACCATCTGCATAAAGGCAGGCTGCGGAGAGATCACCCCACCGCGCGGCTGAACGCCCAGCGGACGCGCGCTCAGCATGTCGTACAGCTCCTGGTCAATCACCTGCTGTTGTTGCAGCAGACGCAGCACCAGGTTACGACGCTCCAGCGCCAGTTTCGGGTTACGCCACGGGTTGTAGATCGACGCGCCTTTTACCATGCCCACCAGCAGCGCCTGCTGGTCAAGGCTCAGCTCTTCTACCGGACGGCCAAAGTAGTACAGGCTCGCCAGCGGGAAGCCGCGGATCTCGTTATCGCCGCTCTGACCGAGGTACACCTCGTTCATGTACAGCTCAAGAATACGATCCTTGCTGTAGCGCGCATCCATCAGCACGGCCATGTACGCTTCGTTGGCTTTACGCCAGTAAGAGCGCTCGCTGGAGAGGAACAGGTTTTTCACCAGCTGCTGGGTCAGGGTACTCGCCCCCTGCACCGTACGCCCCGCGGTCAGGTTAGCCAGTACCGCACGACCAATGGAGTAGAGGCTAATCCCGTCGTGCTCGTAGAAGTGGCGGTCTTCGGTTGCCAGCAGGGTATCCACCAGCAGATCCGGGAAGCCGTTACGCGCCACGAACAGGCGCTGTTCGCCGTTTGCGGACGACAGCATGGTGATGAGACGTGGATCGAGACGGAAGAAACCGAACTGGCGATCGTTATCCATGTTCTCAATGGTTTCCAGGCGATCGCCGTCAAAGGTCAGACGCGCGCGCACCTGCCCCTCTTTACTGTCCGGGAAGTCGAACGGACGGCGGATCATCTCAATGCTTTTCGCCTGGACGGTAAATTCACCCGGACGGGTCATTTTCGTGACCTGACGATACTGCGTGGCTTGCAGCAGCTTCACCATCTCATTCTTGCTGATGGACATGTCCGGCTCAAGGTTCACCATGCGGCCGTACACTGCCGCAGGCAATTGCCAGACTTTCCCGTCGATACGGCTGCGGATCTTCTGATCCAGATAAACGCCGTAAATCGCGATCAGGACAACAAAAACAATAAACAGCTTCAGCAGCAGCCAGAACCAGCCGCGCTTACCACGAGGCTTACGCCCTTTGCCTTTCCCTTTACGCGGCATCGGTTCTTCATCCTCATAATCGTCTTCATAGTCATCGTCATACTCCTCATCTCTGAGGCGACGACGGCTTACCTTTTCTTTCGCCGGACGCGTCGGCTTTCCCTTACGTCCTATTGGCTCGCGGTCATTCCCCGCCATGCTTTTTCTCCGCAACATTCAGGCGCAAAGGCCAGATTTTCTTATCTTGCACAGGTCAGTGAAAGAAGAAATCTCTCAAAATAAACAGCAAGACTTTCCTGACAGGAAAGTCTTTAGTGTTTTCTCCCTCTCCCTGTGGGAGAGGGCCGGGGTGAGGGCATCAGGCCGCACTTTACCTTTCAGGCCGCACTCCCCCATTACGAATATTTCTTCGTGCGCCGTGTCGGCGCGGTATTCGCCGGATCGTCCGGCCAGACGTGTTTGGGATATCGCCCCTTCATCTCTTTCTGCACTTCACGATAGCTCCCCGCCCAGAACGCACCCAGATCGCGGGTGATCTGCAAGGGACGATGCGCAGGCGAAAGCAGCTCAAGCACTAACGGCACGCGCCCTTCAGCGATGGACGGCGTGGTGGCCTCACCAAACATCTCCTGCATCCGAACCGCCAGCGCTGGCGGATTATCCTCATGATAACGAATGGCAATCCGGCTCCCGGTTGGCACAGTGTAATGCCCAGGCAGTTCACTATCCAGACGTTGACGTAACGACCAGTCCAGTAAATTCTGTAACGCTGCCTTAACATCAAGCGCCTTAAGGGCGCGCAGGGAGTGTACGCCGCTCATCTGCGGCAACAACCACTGTTCAAGCGTCGCGAGCAGCGTCTCATCATCCACCGCTGGCCACCCCTGTTCCGGCAGCCACTTCGCGGCGCAGTGCAGACGTATACGATATTGTTCAGCCTCAGGCGTCCAGTTCAATACGCTCAGCCCTTTTTCCCGAATGCCGTTCAGCATCGCCTGGTGTAACTCTTCCTCCGACGGCTTCGCCAGCGGTTTTGTCCCGAGCGTCAGTTTGCCAATCTGGCTACGACGGAACGCCTTCAGCGTGCCCTGGGCATCATCCCATTCGACAATGTCAGATTGCTGAAGCAGCTGCGGGCAGGCACGCGTCAGGGCGTCAATATCTACGGCAACCGCCTGCAAGATGCGCGCATCCGGGGAGTGACTGCCCTGGAGTAAGAGCGGCGCGATCAGCCATTCATGACGCGTCAGAGCATCATCGCTGTCCAGCATCGCGCCCATCCCATTTGCCAGTTGATAACGACCATCCAGCCCGCGACGGCGCGCGATCCTGTCCGGGAAGGCCTGGGCCAGAAGAGGGATAACTTTATCGCTGTCAGGCGATCCTCCCCGGCTCTTCAGGCGGTGACACAACTGCTGCGCGCGCTGTTGCCAGTTTCCCTGCTGGCGTGAAAAGGCCTGTCCCAGATCGCTGCTGCCACCGCGCGGCGGCTCCTCAAGAATAGCCGCCAGTTTTGCCGCCGTGGCAATTTCATCGTCGCCTTGTGCTGCCACCAGCATCGCTGCCAGACGCGGATCGTTGCCCAGCGCCGCCATTTTCTGGCCGCGCGCCGTCAGTCGCTCGCCTTCCAGCGCGCCAAGCTGGGTCAGCAGGCTGCGCGCGGCGGAAAGGTTCACAACAGGCGGAGGATTAAGCCAGGTGAGCTGGTCAGGGTCCGGGCAGCCCCACTGCATCAGATCCATTACCAGCCCGGAGAGATCGCTTTGTAAAATCTCAGGCGTACTCTGCAATGCCGCACGCTCCGCCTGCTCGGCGCTGGTTAAATGCAGGCAAATACCCGGCTCAAGACGCCCTGCTCGGCCTGCGCGCTGCACCATTGAGGCCTGGCTGATGCGCTGCGTCAGTAGCCTGGTCAGCCCGGTACGCGGATCAAAACTGGCCACCCTCTCCTGCATACTGTCCACCACCAGGCGAATGCCTTCGATGGTCAAACTGGTTTCGGCGATATTGGTCGCCAGTACCACTTTGCGCTGCCCCGCCGGTGCGGGAAGGATCGCCTTGCGCTGGTCAGCCAAATGCAGCGCGCCGTAGAGCGGGCACAGCATAACGTCACTGCTCACCCTGGATGCCAGCTGCTCCTGTACGCGCTGGATTTCGCCTACGCCGGGTAAAAACAGCAGCAGCGAGCCGGGTTCCTGACGGAGCAATTCGGCGGTGGCGATGGCAACGGCTTCGTCAAAACGCTGATGGGCAGGCAGCGGCTGATAGCGGCGCTCGACCGGGAACGCACGCCCTTCAGAGGAGATCATCGGCGCGTCAGGGAGCGTCTGCCGGAGCCGCTCGTTATCCAGCGTCGCCGACATAATCAGCAGCCGAAGGTCGTCGCGCAGCCCCTGCTGAACGTCGAGCAGCAGCGCAAGGGCCAGATCGGCCTGGAGGCTGCGCTCGTGAAATTCATCAAGGATCACCAGCCCGACGCCGCTCAGCTCCGGATCGTTTTGCAGCATACGGGTAAGAATGCCTTCAGTGACCACCTCCAGCCGCGTAGACGGGCCAATGCAGGTTTCGGCGCGCATCCGGTACCCTACCGTCTCGCCCGGTTTTTCATTCAGCAGTTCCGCCAGGCGCTGCGCCACATTGCGCGCCGCCAGCCTGCGCGGTTCCAGCAGGATAATTTTCCCGCTGATGCTCCCCTCGCGCAGAATTTGCAGGGGCAGCCAGGTGGATTTACCCGCTCCGGTGGGCGCGCTGAGCAAAACCTGTGGCGCATGTTCTAAGGCTGCGAGAAGCTCAGGAAGGACGACGGCGACGGGCAAAGAGGACACTTACGGCTCCAGAGGGTTAACATTAATCGGCGTACATTGTAGCATCGGCGCATATCATTACCGAGTCTTGCGCATGTCTGAGTCAAAACGGCTATTCTTCGCCATTGAATTACCCACCACGCTTCAACGGCAAATTGTTCGCTGGCGCGCCAGCCACTTCCCCGCGGAAGCGGGCCGCCCTGTCGTCGCCGCCAATATGCACCTGACGTTAGCTTTTCTTGGCGAGGTGAGCGCAGAAAAGCAGCGCGCGTTAAGCGCAATGGCCGGACGCATTTCTCAGCCGGGTTTTACGCTGCATCTTGACGATGCCGGGCAATGGCTGCGCTCTCGGGTGGTCTGGCTGGGGACGCGGCAGCCCCCTCGCGGACTGCTCCAGCTCGCCAACATGCTGCGGGCGCAGGCCGCGCGCAGCGGCTGTTATCAGAGCCCGCAGCCGTTTCATCCCCACATTACCCTGCTGCGCGATGCGGGTCAGGCTGTTGCCATCCCGCCACCGGGCTTCCACTGGTCCTTTCAGGTGAATGAATTTGCGCTGTACGAATCTGCCTTTGTACAAGGACGCACCCGCTACACTCCGCTCCAGCGCTGGTCGCTGGGCGACACGTTAAGGAATCCTGATGAAGTTTAGCCCTGCACTCCAGCCCGCCACGCTGATCCAGCGTTACAAACGCTTTCTCGCTGACGTGATCACCCCTGAAGGCGAAACGCTCACGCTGCATTGTCCTAACACCGGTGCCATGACCGGTTGCGCCACGCCGGGTGACACGGTCTGGTATTCCACATCAGAAAATACTAAACGCAAATATCCTCATACCTGGGAAATGACCGAGACGCAAAGCGGGGCATTTATTTGCGTTAATACCCTGCGCGCAAATCAGCTGGTTAAGGAAGCCCTGACAAATGGAATCCTTCCTGAACTGGTGGGTTACGGCACGCAAAAAAGCGAAGTGAAATATGGCGATGAAGGCAGCAGAATTGATTTTATGTTACAGGCGGAAGACCGCCCTGAGTGCTATATTGAAGTGAAATCAGTGACGTTAGCGGAAGAGGAAAACGGCTTCTTTCCGGATGCGGTAACGCTACGTGGCCAGAAGCATCTGCGGGAGCTAATGAGTGTAGCGGCGGCGGGCAAGCGCGCCGTGTTGCTGTTTGCGGTTCTGCATTCAGCCATTGAACGGTTTTCCCCGGCCCGTCATATTGATCCTAAATACGCGCAATTGTTGAATGAGGCACAAAAGCAGGGGGTAGAGATTTTCGCTTATAAAGCGGAACTTTCTGCCGATAATATGACTCTGAGATCCTCTCTTCCCATTGTCCTATAAGGGATTAGACGATTGACTAATAAGTGTTCTGGCCGCGTGCGCAAATACGCTTTTCCTCACAGGGTTGTCAAGTGTTACGTTTAGATAATTGCCATACGGAAAAGCATCTGCTATTTATAGCGACCTGATTTTTCCCCCAACACGGGGATCGATAGTGCGTGTTAAGGAGAAGCAACATGCAAGAAGGGCAAAACCGTAAAACATCGTCCCTGAGTATTCTCGCCATCGCTGGGGTGGAGCCGTATCAAGAGAAGCCGGGCGAAGAGTATATGAACGAAGCCCAGCTGTCGCACTTCAAGCGTATTCTTGAAGCATGGCGTAATCAACTCAGGGATGAAGTCGATCGCACCGTTACACATATGCAGGATGAAGCTGCTAACTTCCCGGATCCGGTCGACCGTGCCGCTCAGGAAGAAGAGTTCAGCCTCGAACTGCGTAACCGTGACCGCGAGCGCAAACTGATCAAAAAGATCGAGAAAACGCTGAAAAAGGTCGAGGACGAAGATTTTGGCTACTGCGAATCCTGCGGTGTTGAAATCGGTATTCGTCGTCTGGAAGCGCGTCCAACAGCCGATCTGTGCATCGACTGTAAAACGCTGGCAGAAATCCGCGAAAAACAGATGGCTGGCTAACGCCTTCCCTCTCACTACTCTGCTAAGGCGGGAGTTTCTCCCGCCTTGTTACCGTTGATATGTCTGAATCTCACTATATCGGGCGCTTTGCGCCATCTCCCTCCGGTGAATTACACTTCGGCTCATTAATTGCCGCGCTCGGCAGCTACCTACAGGCTCGCGCCCGTCAGGGTAAATGGCTGGTTCGCATTGAAGATATCGATCCTCCGCGTGAAGTTCCCGGTGCGGCAGAAACTATTCTGCGTCAGCTGGAACATTACGGTCTTCACTGGGACGGCGACGTACTCTGGCAGTCTCAACGCCATGATGCCTACCGTGAACGTCTGGCGTGGCTTGCTGAACAGGGCCTTTCCTATAACTGCACCTGCACGCGTGCGCGAATTCAGAGCGTGGGTGGCGTTTACGACGGCCACTGCCGTACGCGGCACAACGGCCCTGAGAATGCCGCCGTACGGCTGATACAGCGCGCTCCGGTGACGCAGTTTACCGATGTCCTCTCAGGAACCATTCAGGCGGATGATCGTCTGGCGCGTGAAGATTTTATTATTCACCGTCGTGATGGCTTGTTTGCCTATAACCTGGCGGTGGTTGTCGATGACCATTTCCAGGGCGTCACGGAAATCGTGCGTGGGGCGGATTTGGTTGAGCCTACCGTGCGGCAAATATCGCTTTACCAGCAGTTTGGCTGGACGGTGCCGGATTACATCCATCTGCCGCTGGCGGTCAATGAACAGGGGAGTAAGCTGTCAAAACAGAATCATGCCCCGGCGCTGCCTGACGGCGATCCGCGCCCGGTATTGATCGACGCGCTGCGATTTCTCAACCAGAATGTAACGCAGGAATGGCAGGATCTGAGTCTGGATGAATTGCTGAAAACGGCCATTGCTGACTGGACGCTTATGGCCGTGCCAAAAATCCAGCATTCTCAAATGCGTTGCGCTGAGCTATGATTAGCCGCTTTTTTGATAACAAAACACACTACGAGGTGTACTATTTTTACCCGAGTCGCTAATTTTTGCCGTAAAGTGCTGAGCCGCGAAGAGAGCATGGCGAATGATGCTATTGCACAGCCACACATGTCGGTCATTCCGCGTGAGCAGCACAATATTTCCCGCAAAGATATCAGTGAAAATGCCCTCAAGGTGCTCTATCGTCTGAATAAAGCAGGCTACGAGGCCTATCTCGTCGGCGGCGGGGTGCGCGATTTACTGCTGGGCAAAAAACCAAAAGATTTCGACGTGACGACCAGCGCCACGCCTGAACAGGTGCGTAAATTATTCCGCAACTGCCGTCTGGTTGGCCGCCGTTTCCGTCTGGCGCACGTGATGTTTGGGCCGGAAATTATTGAAGTGGCGACCTTCCGCGGTCACCACGAAGCGGGCATCAACGATCGCACAACTTCCCAGCGCGGCCAAAACGGCATGCTGCTGCGCGACAACATCTTTGGCTCTATTGAAGAAGATGCTCAGCGTCGCGATTTCACCATCAACAGCCTTTACTACAGCGTGGCGGATTTTACCGTGCGCGATTACGTCGGCGGTATGCAGGATCTGAAAGACGGCCTGATTCGCCTGATCGGCACGCCGGAAACGCGCTATCGCGAAGATCCGGTCCGAATGCTGCGCGCCGTGCGTTTCGCCGCCAAGCTAAACATGCGTATCAGCCCGGAAACCGCAGAGCCGATCCCGCGCCTGGCGACGCTGATTAACGACGTCCCCCCTGCCCGTCTGTTTGAGGAGTCGTTAAAGCTGCTCCAGGCAGGCTACGGGTTTGAAACCTACAATTTGCTGCGTGAATACAACCTGTTCCAGCCGCTGTTCCCGACCATTACCCGCTACTTCACCGAAAACGGTGACAGCGCAATGGAGCGGATGATTGCACAGGTGCTGAAGAACACGGATACCCGTATTCATAACGATATGCGCGTGAATCCGGCGTTCCTGTTCGCGGCCATGTTCTGGTATCCGCTGCTGGAAACGGCGCAGCGCATTACCCAGGAGAGCGGCCTCGCCTATTATGATGCGTTCGCGCTGGCGGCAAACGACGTGCTGGACGAAGGCTGTCGCACGCTGGCGATCCCGAAACGTATTACCACGCTGGTGCGTGATATCTGGCAGCTTCAGCTGCGTATGTCACGCCGTCAGGGTAAACGTGCCTGGAAACTGATGGAGCATCCTAAGTTCCGCGCCGCGTTCGATTTGCTCTCTCTGCGTGCTGAAGTCGAAAGAAACCAGGAGCTACAGCGCCTGGCGCAGTGGTGGGGAGAATTTCAGGTCTCTGCACCACCGGAGCAAAAAGATATGCTCACGGATCTCGATGACGAGCCGGCACCGCGCCGTCGTCACCGTCGCCCGCGCAAGCGCGCGCCGCGTCGTGAAGGCACAGCATGACCCTTGCGTATATTGCCATCGGCAGCAATCTGGCCTCTCCGCTTGAGCAGGTTAACGCTGCCGTTCAGGCGCTGGGGGAGATCCCGCAAAGCCATATCGTGGCGGTCTCCTCCTTTTACCGTACGCCCCCGCTCGGCCCGCAGGATCAGCCTGATTATCTGAACGCCGCCGTGGTGCTGGAAACAGCCCTTGACGCAGAAACGCTGCTGGATAATACCCAGCGTATTGAGCTACAGCAGGGTCGCGTACGTAAAGCCGAACGCTGGGGACCGCGCACGCTCGACCTCGATATTATGCTTTTCGGCCACAAGGTGATTAACACCGAGCGCCTCACCGTTCCGCACTATGACATGAAAAACCGTGGGTTTATGCTCTGGCCGCTGTTTGAAGTCGCCCCCGATCTCACCTTCCCTGACGGCACCTCGCTGAACGCCGTTCTGCAAAGCCTCAACGCGGAAAAACCGGTCCGCTGGTAATCCCGTGTCACCCCCGATTAGCCATGTGTCAAATATGGTTAATCGATTGCCTAAAATCATTGTTCCCTCGAATGTTACTGTTAGAATGCGCAAAGATCCGCTTTTGGGCCATCAGGAAACAGTATGAAACCAACTACCATCTCCTTATTGCAGAAATGTAAACAGGAAAAGAAACGCTTCGCCACTATTACCGCGTATGACTACAGCTTCGCAAAACTGTTTGCCGAAGAAGGGATCAACGTCATGCTGGTCGGAGACTCGTTAGGGATGACGGTACAAGGACATGATTCTACTCTGCCGGTCACGGTCGAGGATATTGCTTACCATACCCGCGCCGTGCGCCGGGGTGCGCCCGCCTGCCTGCTACTTTCCGATCTGCCGTTTATGGCGTATGCCACCCCGGAACAGGCCTTTGAAAATGCGGCAACTGTGATGCGCGCCGGCGCCAATATGGTCAAAATCGAAGGCGGCGACTGGCTGGTCGATACGGTGAAAATGCTCACCGAACGGGCCGTGCCAGTTTGCGGGCACTTAGGGCTGACGCCGCAATCCGTGAATATCTTTGGCGGTTATAAAGTTCAGGGGCGTGGCGATGCGGCGCAGACGCTGTTTGATGATGCCCTGGCGCTGGAAGCCGCTGGTGCACAGCTGCTGGTGCTGGAGTGTGTGCCGGTTGAGCTGGCTAAGCGTATCACTGAGGCGCTGTCGATTCCGGTGATCGGCATCGGCGCGGGCAACGTCACCGATGGCCAGATTCTGGTCATGCACGACGCCTTCGGGATCACCGGCGGTCACATTCCAAAATTTGCTAAAAATTTCCTGACAGAAGCAGGCGACATGCGTGCTGCTGTGCGGCAGTATATTGCCGAGGTTGAGTCCGGCGTTTATCCGGGCGAAGAACACAGTTTCCATTAAGGAGTCCAGGTGTGCTAATCATAGAAACTCTGCCGCTGCTGCGCCAGCATATCCGCCGTGCACGTCAGGAAGGTAAACGTATCGCCCTCGTCCCGACCATGGGCAATCTGCACGACGGCCATATGAAGCTGGTCGATGAAGCGAGAGCCCGTGCAGATATCGTGGTAGTCAGTATCTTCGTTAACCCGATGCAGTTCGATCGCGAAGACGATCTGGCGCGCTATCCACGTACCTTGCAGGAAGATTGCGAGAAGCTCAAAAAACGTCATGCGGATATCGTCTTCGCACCGGCCCCCGCAGATGTTTATCCTCAGGGTACCACTGAAGCGACCTACGTCGACGTACCGGGTATTTCGACCATGCTGGAGGGTGCCAGCCGTCCGGGCCATTTCCGCGGCGTTTCCACCATCGTCAGCAAGCTGTTTAACCTGGTGCAGCCGGACATCGCCTGCTTTGGCGAGAAAGATTTCCAGCAGCTGGCGCTGATCCGCAAAATGGTTGCCGATATGGGCTACGACATAGAGATTGTCGGCGTGCCGATTGTACGTGCGAAAGATGGCCTGGCGCTTAGCTCCCGTAACGGCTATCTGACTGCGGAACAGCGTAAAATTGCGCCAGGCTTAAGCAAAGTCATGAATACCATGGCAGAGCAACTGCTGGCAAAAGAATTAACCGCAGAAGAAATCATCGCTCTGGCTGAACAGGCGCTGAACGAGAAAGGTCTTCGTGCTGACGACGTTCAAATTCGGGATGCCGATACGCTTCTGGAACTCTCAGATACCAGCAAACGTGCGGTAATTCTGGTGGCGGCTTGGCTCGGCCAGGCCCGCCTTATCGACAACAAAGTGGTTGAACTGGCGTAGTTTTACTACCCGGAAGTGAAAGGTAAACGTAATGATTCGCAAAATGCTACAAGGTAAGCTTCACCGTGTGAAAGTCACCCAGGCCGACCTGCACTATGAAGGCTCCTGCGCGATCGACCAGGATTTTCTCGACGCGGCGGGTATTCTCGAAAACGAAGCTATTGATATCTGGAACGTTAATAACGGCAAACGCTTTTCAACGTACGCGATTGCCGCTGAACGCGGGTCTAAAATCATCTCCGTTAATGGGGCAGCGGCGCACTGCGCGGACGTGGGTGATATCGTCATTATTGCCAGCTTTGTGATGATGTCTGACGAAGAGGCACGTCGCTGGCAGCCAAAAGTGGCATACTTTGAAGGCGATAATGAAATGAAACGTATTGCGAAGGCAATTCCGGTTCAGGTTGCCTAAGCCAATAGTACTGTTATAAATTACCCGACAAATAGGTTGGGTAATTTATACATAATTAAAATGAATAGCATTCTTTTTATATATTTTTATTAATATATTCAAGTCACCCTGCTGAACACC